>NZ_CP014546.1:5924215-6236016 GCF_001579805.1 Pseudomonas azotoformans
GGGCGACTTCCTTCTCTTCCGGCTCCGGCGCTTCGGCGGCAGGTGGGTTGTTCTGCAGGCCGCCGGTATTGAGCGACGACAGGGTCGTCGTGCGCAGGCCTGGCGCGACCTTCGCCGGTGTGTCGTCCTTGATCGCGCCGGTGCCGTAGATTTGCCGCAGGTACTTGGCCAAATCAGCAGCCTTCATGTTGCGCACGTCGTAGACATACATCTGCGGCTCGTTGCCGCCGCCCTCGTCGATGGTGCGGATCCAGTCGCCTACTTCGCTGAGGTACTGCGGCTGGGAAGAAATCGCCACGACCGAGTTGGTCCGCTCAATCGGCAAAAAACGCAGCATGCCGGCCAGGGGCATGCCGCTGTCAGGACCGAACAGGCTTTGCAGCTGGGGCATCAACTCAGCCACGGAAGCCCGTTGCAGCCCGAAGACGCCCACCGACATGCCCTTGAGCCAGTCCACATCAAAGGTGTCGATGGTGTCCTGGTAGTTGGCCAGTTCATCCGGGGTGCCGGCCAGGCTGAGCACGTTGCGGGCTGGATCAACCAGTAAAAATGCATTCTCACGCGCGAACGGCTTGAGCAATTTCTGCATCTCGGTGGCAGCGATGTAGCGCAACGGAAACAGCCGCGCCGACAGGCCGCTGGACGGTTGCGCCACGCTCATCTGCGGCACCAGCTTGCCCGCTACGGCCTGGCCGGCGGGCAGGATCACGTAGCGATCACCCTGTTTGATCATCGCGTTGTCGGTCCAGGACAGCAGGGTTTCGAGGATCGACAGCGCCTGTTGTTTGTCCACCGGCTTGGAGGTGGAAAAGCTCACGTTGCCTTTTACGCCCTGGGTGATGCTGTAGTTTTCGTGCAGCAGGTCGCCCATCACGCTGTTGATCACCGCTTCGATGGGCTGGTCGGCGAAGTTGAAGACGATATCGCCACCCTCCTCTTTCGCCACCGGCTGCGCTGCCGGCGCGCGCACGAACTGTTGGTTGCCACGGATCAGTTGGCGCTGCGTTGGCGTTTTAACCGCAGGCGGTGGACTGTCCGCCACGGTTTGCTCGGTCGGCGGGCGTTGCGAGCCGGTGCCTTGCAGGGCTTCGTGCAGCAGGTCGTCGTCCGGATCGAGGCGGTCGGGGAAGGATCCACAACCACTCAGGACAAGAGCGGTCGCCAGGCAAAACGTTGAGGTGCGCATGTCGATCAAGGGAGAGGCTCGCGGGGCAAAGTAATGGGGGGCCGGGTGGACGGCGGCGGCAGGCGCTTGGCGTAGAAGCTCAAGGTTTGCGTGCGGCCGTCCAGGCTGAATCGGGCGGATTGCGGAGTCAGGTGGTCCAGGCGCCAGCCGTTGGGCAAGGCCTGGCCGAGGCGGACCGTCAGGGCGCGGCCGTCGGCCTGCTTGAGCATGGCCATTTGCAGATTGCCGGTGATCATGATGCCGCTGAGGGTCAGGTTGGCCAGGCTGGTGACCTGGGCTTTGCCCACGACGCGATCCGGGCTGCGATCCGGGCTGAACAACGGCGCCTGCCACGTGGCGGCGAGGTGTTCCAGCGGAACACTCGGCGCGACCTGCACCTGAGCGGTGGGATGGGCGCGTGTGGGCGCGTCAGGCAGCCATTGCGGCTCATCACCGATGCTGCTGAGGATCACCGCCATCAACACGCCCAGCAATCCCGACAAGCCGAGCAGGCCCCACTCCACGGGGCGTAATCTGCTGATCATGGCGTCACCCGCGCCGGTTGCAGGTAACCGCGCACCAGCAGGTGCACCACCAACTTGCCTGCACCGCCATTGGCGGGCGCCTGCTGGCTGCGACGAATACGCAGTTCATCCACGAACAAGAACGGCGGCTGATACTCCAGCTCATGCAACAGCGCTTCCAGGGGTTCGATGGCGCAATCGAGGGTCAGGCTGACCTTGACCTGGCGATACGGCTCGCCGTCGTCCTGCTCCGGCGTGATGGGCTTGCGCTGGGTCAGGCTGCAACCGCCGCCGAGGTTGGCGTGGCTGTTGATCAGGTCGGCAAGGCGCTGCATCAGGTCGGCGGCCACCACGTCGGGGTCATCCCCCGGCAACAGACTGGTGCTGCTGGCGGGGTCCTGGCGGGCTTGCTCAAGCTGTTGGCGCAGCGCATCACGTTGACGCAACACGCCGGCGTAGCGTTGCTGTTGCTCGCGCAACTGTTCGGCCTGTTCGCCCATGTCGCGCAGGGGGCCGGCGAACCAGCTGTCGACCAGCAGCCAGTAGGCCGTGCCGAGCACCAACGCCAACACCAGCAAGGCAGTGCCGCGGCGTTCACGGGGCGTGAGGGGTCGGCGCATCGGCGGCCTCCTGGCGTAGGTGGGCGCGCAAGGCAAACTGGTCCTTGCCGGTGCGGGCATCGGGTTGGATCACCCCTTCGAACTGGGCGTTCTCCAGGCTGCGGCAGCCTTTGATGCGGGTAATCAGTGCGCTGGCCTTGGCGCTTTGACCTGAGAGGGAAATCTCGGCGTCCTTGACGTCCAACTGATCCAGCCAGGTGTCGGCGGGCAGGCAAGTGGTCAGGTCGTTGAGTAGCGCGGCCAGGGGCGGTTGCGCCAGTTTGCGCCGGATGAGGTACTGGGCCGCGCCACGGGTATTGAGCAGTTGCTGGCGCAGGGCATGCACCTCGGCGACCTCGGCTTTCTGTTGCTGGACGCTGGCGTGCATGGCGTCGATGACACGTTGACGGTCGTTGAGCCACAGCAGCATCGCCGCGATCAGCAAGGCCCCGCACAACCACGGCAGGCTGCGTTGCAAACCCATGCCCGGCGGACGCTGGCGCGGGCGCAGCGGCGGCGGCAGCAGGTCGATGCCGAGGTTGGCCGCATCCACGCGATGGGGGTGCAGGCCGAGTGCAGCGCAGTCGGTGAGGATCGGGTCCAGGCGTTCGCGCAGGATCGCCACCAGCGTGACCTCAAGGTGCGTCGGCGTGCGCCGTTCCTGGCGCGCGACGAAGTAGAGTTGGTCGGCCTCGAACGGGGTGTAGCGGTCCAGCTCATAACCCACCACCGCGTTGAGGTTACGCGCGGCGGCCAAAGGCAGTTGCACGTGTTGCAGCAATACGTCATCCGCGCCGAGCATCAACACCTGGCGCGTACTGCCCGCCACGACCGGCGCCGCCAACGGCCAGTGATGGATCTGCTCCGGCGGTTCTGGTCGTGCCAGCCAGCTCGGCACACAGGCGCGCAGCTCCGCGAGCCACAAGCGCCAACCCTGTTGCAGCAGGCTGCCACGCCAGTGCCGGGCGATGGGTTCCAGTCGATTCATTCTTGCCAACGCAACACCCGATAGGGTTGTGCGCTGTCCTCCGTTGGGCTCAATAAAACGGTGACTTGCAGCCGCGCCTGATAACCGCCGGGGCGCTCGGCGCGGCTGTCGACGACGAGTACTTCGCCCGGATCGGCACCTTCGGCGTTCTGGTGCGCCAGGTTCAGTGCCTTGCGCATCAGCGGACTGGCGAAGGCGGGATCGGGGCGATCCAGGTCGCTCCACAAGGTGATCTCGGGCAGCAACTGGCTGTAGAGGGTTTGGGTCATGCCGGGCAGTTGGCGCACTTCTTCCAGCACCCGGAACGGCGCCAGGCCTTGTTGGCGGCGCGCGTCGAGGGCCTTGGACAGTTGCGTCGCCTGGGCCGGGGTGGCGCCGCAGGCCAGAGCCAGGCGGGTGAAATCCTGCGCCTGCGCGTTGATCAGGTAGAGTTTGCCGCGTTCGCTGCGCAGGCTGACGTGCAGCTGGGCATCATCAAACGTCAGGGGGATCTCGCGACCATCGGCCACCCAGCGCCGGTCGGCCATGACCAGGGCGATACCGGCTTCGGCGGCCAGCACGGTCTGTGTGTGCTGGCGCAGCCACAAGGCCTGGCGGCTTTCCAGCTGCACCCAGCCGGCCAGGCCGCCGAGCAACACGCTGAGCAACGCCAGCACCCACAGCACCAGCAGCAGGGCCGCACCGCGTTGGCGCCTCATTCTTCCACGCTCCCGCTGGACAGGTTCAAGCGCAGGGCAATCACCTGGGTCAACCAGGGCACCGGGCCATCGACGTTGGCGGCGATGCGCACGGCCACAGGCAGGCGCCTGGGCCATGGCCAGTCACTGACCCAACCGGTGGGCTGACCTAGCGCAGACACGCCGCGATAACTGAACTGCACGCCCCCGAGGTTGCTCAGCAATACCTGGGGTTCACGCTGAGAAAAACCGACCTGCAACGTCTGTTCGACCCGTTGCAGGCTGAACCGGTGGATCCCACCACCGAGCACACCGGGCAAGGTCGAGACGAATTCCAGCCGCTGCGCCGTGCCGACAAAAAACCCATCGCCCTCACCCACCGCCAGCGGCAACGCCTCGCTGATCGCCGTACGCAAAAACTGTTGGGCGGCGCGCACTTCATCCAGGCTCACGGTATACGCCTGGGCCTTGGACACGGCACGATTGGCACCCAGCAATGCGCCCCCAACCAGCACCAGCAAAACGCCCAACAAACTGAGCACCACGAGGATTTCCAGCAAGGTAAAGCCCTGCTCGCGGCGTTTCACAGGCGCGCCTTCAAGGTGCTGAAACGGGCCTGGTGCGGGCCCTCACTGAGGACCAGGTCGAGGCGAAAAATATGGGTTTGTTGTCGGGTACTGGTCAGTTGCCAGCGGATGCCATCGAGTTCGCCCTGGCTGACGCCGTTGCTCAATCGCCCTGCTGCCTCTTGATCGAAAATCGTCAGCGCCGCATGGGTAAGCCGATCACTGTGGGCCACCTGGGACAACGAGCGCGCGCTTTGGCCGAAGGCAACCAGCAGCACCGTGCTGCACACCGCCATCAGCGTCAGTGCGGCAAGCATTTCCAGCAGCGTGAAACCGCCTTGCCGCTTCATGGCAGCGCCTTGGATTGCACGCTGCCGGTGAGCCAGCCGATATCGATGCGCCAACGCCGGATTCCATTGGCCACCAACAGATTGCCACCGGTGGAGCTGCCGTCGGGATAGAACTCGACGCCAGGGCCCACCTGTTCCGCAGTGTGCAGCGTCACTTGCAGCTCGGACGGCCAACGTTGCAACGCACGCCCCGGCGCCTGGAACGTGCGCTCCGCCAGATCAAACGACGTGCGCGCCGCCTGCCCGCTGACTATCGCCCCGGCCCGCGTGGTGCGCAGCGCCTCCACCATCTGCCCTACCGCACGGCGTTCTTTCGCCGCCTGCAGGCCCTGGCGCACGCCCAGCCCCAGCAAGCTGGCGGCGAGGCTGATCAACAGGATCACCACCAGCATCTCCAGCAGGGTAAAACCGCGCTGGAACATGGCGGCGTTACTCCCAATTGCCCAGGTCGGCGCTATAACCTTCGCCACCCGGTTGGCCATCCTGGCCGTAGAAGATCAGGTCGAAGGCGCCGTGCTCGCCGGGAAAACGATAGCCGAAGGCATGCCCGAACGGGTCCTTGAGGTCTGACGGCTTGGCATAGCCGCCAGGTCTGTCCACCAGCTGTTGCAGGCTGGTGGGTGGCGCGCCGACGTCAAGGGCGTAGCTGTCGATCTTCATGCTCAGGCTGGCCAGTTGCGCCTTGCCCGCGCCGTACTTGCCCTTGTCCACATTGCCGCCGACCTGGCGCACGACGATGGTGGCAACGATGCCCAGCAGCACGATTACCGCAAGCATTTCCAACAGGGTGAAACCGCTTTGGCGGCGGGGTTTTCTCATGGGTCAAGCTCCTTCATATATTGCTGGTCAGGCTCATCAGCGGCAGCATGATCGCCAACATGATCACCGCCACCAGCACCGCCATGACCACGGTCAAAGACGGCACCAGTGCGGCAAGCAGGCGGTCGATACCGCGCTTGGCTTCGACGTCGAAAATGTCGGCCACCTTGAGCAGCATGTGGTCGAGTTCGCCGGCCTGTTCGCCGACTTCAATCATTTGCAGGGCCAGTTCGGGCAACAACGGCTGGCTGCCAAACGCGCTGGCGAGGGTGCCGCCGCCTTTTACCGATTCCGCCGCATGCGCCACCTGAGCCTGCAACGCGCGGTTGGTGCAGACTTGGCGCGCAATTACCAAGGCTTGCAGCAACGCCACGCCGTTGCTGAGCAGCGTGCCGAGGGTACGCGTCAGGCGTGCCGCCTCGACCCGTTGCAGCAACGGGCCGACCACGCGAATGCCGAGCAGGCGTCGATCGTATTGTTCCCGAAATGCTGGATTGCGCAGGCGTACGGCCCAGCCCCCACCGCCTACGATCAGCCCGGCCAACACCACCAGGCCATAGGCGCCGAGGAACTCACCCAAGGCCAGAATCACTTCGGTGATCAACGGAATCGGCACGCCCAGGTCCTGGAAGATCGGCACGAACTGCGGCACCACATACGCCAGCAATAACGCCAGGGAACCGAGCACGCCCACCACCAGGAAGGCCGGATAGATCAGCGCATTGATCACCTCGCCGCGCAGCCGCTCGCTGCGTTCCAGGTAATCGCTGAGCTGACGCAGGGTACTTTCCAGCGCGCCACCGGCTTCACCGGCACGCACCATGCTCAGGTACAACGGTGAGAAGCTGCCGCCCTCTTGTTCCAATGCGGCGGACAGGGGTTTACCCGCCTTGACGTGATCGCGGATGCGCTCGATCAGTGCGCGCACCTGGGGTTGGCCGGGTTGCCTGAGCAGCAGCCCAAGGGAACGCTCAAGGGGCTGGCCGGCGCCCAGCAACGTGGCCAGCTGCTGGGTAAAACTCACCAACGCCGCGCCCTTCAACTGCCCGCGTGGGTTGCGCAGTAACGGGCTGCCGGCCGCCTCAATCTGCAACAGCAGCAGGCCACGCTTGTGCAGGGTCGCGACGGCGGCGACTTGGTCCTTGGCTTCCAGCGTACCGTTGTGCGGCACACCGTGGCTGTCCAGGGCGCGGAACTTGAACAGGCTCACGCGCCGTCCCCACGGGTAACGCGCAGCACTTCTTCCAACGAGGTAATACCCGCCAGCGCTTGGCGCAGTCCCTCTTCATACAGGGTGCGCAAACCGGCGCGGCGAGCAGCCTGTTCCAACGTGGCGGCATCAGCGTGACGCATCAACAGGCCGCGCAGTTCGTCGTTCATTACCAGCAGCTCGGTCAGGGCACTGCGGCCGTGATAGTCACCGCGATAGAGCAGGATCGGCCGTTGTTCGGTCAGACGATCCAGCCCATGTTCTGCGATCAGTTCCGGCGGCGCTTCAAAGGCCACGCGGCTGGCCGGGTCCAGGCGCCGCACCAGGCGCTGGGCGAGAATGCCGCTGACGGTCGAGGCGATCAGGTAGCTTTCCACCCCCATGTCCAGCAGCCGCGTGATACTCGCCGCGGCGCTGTTGGTGTGCAGGGTGGAAAGCACCAAGTGACCGGTCAGCGACGATTGAATGGCGATGCGGCAGGTTTCCAGGTCGCGGATCTCGCCGATCATGATCACGTCCGGGTCCTGGCGCACGATGGAGCGCAGCGCCCCGGCGAAGTCCAGGCCGATGGCGGGCTTGACCTGGATCTGGTTGATGCCTTCGAGTTGGTATTCCACCGGGTCTTCCACGGTGATGATCTTGCGCTCGGCGGTGTTGAGCCGCGACAGCGCGGTGTAGAGCGTGGTGGTCTTGCCGGAACCGGTGGGCCCGGTGACCAGCAGGATGCCGTGGGGCCGTTCCAGCAGGTCGAGGAAAGTGGCCAGGCGCTGGCCGTCGAAGCCCAGGCTCGGGAAGTCGAACTGCACGGTTTGCCGGTCCAGCAGGCGCAGCACCACCGACTCACCGAAACTGGTGGGCACCGTGGACACGCGAAGGTCGAGTTCCTTGCCCTGGATACGCAGCATGATGCGCCCGTCCTGGGGCAGCCGACGTTCGGCGATGTCCAGCCGCGCCATGATCTTCACCCGCGAAATCACCGCCGCCGACGAACTGGCCGGCGGCGCTTCAGCATCGTGCAACACGCCGTCGATGCGGTAGCGCACCTTGAGCTGGCTTTCGAAAGGTTCGATATGGATATCCGAGGCGCGCTGTTCCACGGCGCGCTGCAGGATCAGGTTGACCAGCCGGATCACCGGCGCTTCGGACGCCATGTCCTTGAGGTGTTCGATATCTTCCTGGGTGCCGCCCTGCTCATCGAGGTTCTCGATCAGCGTGCCCATCGCCGAGCGGCCCTGGCCGTAGTAGCGCTCGATCAGGGTGTCGACTTCGTTGCGCGGGCCGATCGCCAGCCACACCGGCACCTGGCACGCATAGGCCAGGGCCTCGAACGGATAATGTTGCGCAGGGTTGGCCGCCAGTACCCGCAGGCCGTTGTGGTTCCAACCCATGGGCACCACTTGATAGTGACGCATGAAGCGTTCGGTCAGTGCAGGCAAGGGATCGAGCAACGGCGGTGCGGCGTCGGCCAGCAGCAGCGGCGCGTCGAGCAACGCGGCCCAGGCACGCGCCAGTTCGACTTCGGAGACCAGGCCCAAGCGCGTCAGCAGGCTCAGCAGGTCGTCCGTGGACAAGCGTCGGGCGCGCTCCAGGTCCACCGTTTTCAGCCCGGCATGCTGCATCAGCCACGCGCACACCTGTTCGGGGTGCGGGATCTGCATCTGGCAGGCATCGATAGGCGCTGACGACATAATGTTCAGGTATCTAGTGTTGCGAGAAAGTATGGCTATTTGAAACTACGGAAACATGCCATTAGTTAGCCACAACCCCGTATAGAGTAAGCCGGGGTTATCGACTGGAAGTTATAGACCTAGTTCCGGAAGGAGGGGAATAAAATAAACATAATCGCCAAGACACTTGCACCAGAGCCTTAGCAGCTAATAGCCATCATCCCACTAGTTGCAATTAGCCACTTAGGCGCTTTCACGCGCAATCAAACGGCACTGCAATAAATTCAAACGCGTTACTTCATCTTCAACAGGCAGCACCCCCAAACTTTCCAGGACACGCGTAGCGGCCAATACACCTATTTCCAATGCGGGCGGTTTGATCGTACTCAGGCTCGGCAGCAGCATTTCGGCGAACGGGTAATCGCCGAAACCGAGCACTGCGCACTTCTCGGGGATCTTCAGTCCGGCCCGCTGCCCAGCCAGCAAACCACCGGCCGCCAGGTTGTCATTGGCGAAGAAGATCGCATCCGGCGGCGTGGCATGGCTCATCAATACTTCCATGGCCTGTTTACCCGCTTCGAAGGGTGCGCGATCTGGGTCAGGAGAGAAGACCCAGGGCTGCACACCCAACGCGGTCAAGGTCGCGGCGAAGCCCTCACCCCGCTCCATGGCGCTGAAGTCCCCGGCTGCACTGTTCTGCACAAACGCAATACGCCGATAGCCTTGGGCATGCAGGTAACGCGCGGCGGTGACGCCCACTTCGTAGTGGGAAAACCCGATCTGCAACGGTGCGCGTTCGGGCACGTAGTCCCAGGTCTCTACCACCGGGATATCCGCGTCGGCGATCATCTTTTCAGTCGCCGCGCTGTGGAAGCGGCTGGTCAGCACCAGCGCCGCCGGCGACCAGCCAAGGAACGCGCGCACCGCACTCTCTTCCTGCTCGGCGCTGAAGTAACTGGACGCCAGCAACAGTTGATAGCCATGCCGGCTGAGGGTGTCGCTGAAGCCCTGGATGGTATTGGCAAAGATCGGCCCCGAGATGTTCGGGATCACCATCGCCACAATGCGCCCACGTGCCGAGGCCAGCCCGCCGGCCACCAGGTTGGGCACATAGCCCAGCTCGGCCACCACCTCGGCGATGCGCTCGCGGCGTTCGGGCGAGACCTGCTCCGGCTGGTTGAAGTAACGCGACACGGTAATTGCCGACACCCCGGCCTGACGGGCCACGGTATTCAAGGTGACACGCCCGGCGCCACGGCGTTTGCGCGGTTTGTCTTCGCTCACGGGATGATCCTGTTAAAAACCAAAAAGAATATAGGACTAATTTTTCAGTATTTGACGTTCTAAAACAGACCTACCAATATGCCGATGTTAGCGCTAACAAAGCGCGTTGTCTGCTACTCGCTCGAGCGAATGCCAAAGACATTTCACAGGCGCTGACGGTCGCAAGAACCGCAGCGGTTCAGGGCATTCTTTTCGAGCGGGCACAGCATGCACAACTTCCAACGCAGCACTTTCCTGATCCTGGCCGGGTTGACCGCCCTTCCCGCCCCCGGTGCCTTTGCGGCCGATGCGCAGGAGCCGACACTCAAATCCGTGACCGTCACCGCCACCCGCCGCGAAGAATCGCTGCAAAAAGTCCCGGTGGCCGTCTCGGTCCTCGATGGCGAACAGCTGGAGCGCGACAACCGCAACAGCGTGGCGAGCATCGCGCAGCAGGTGCCGTCGCTGAACTTCCGCACCGGCGCCTCGAACAAGGACACCTCGTTGTTCGTGCGCGGTGTGGGCACCATTTCCACCTCCCCCGGCGTCGAGCCGACGGTGGCCACGGTGATCGACGGTGTGGTCTACGCCCGCCCCGGCCAGGCCACCCTCGACCTGCTCGACCTGGAACGCATCGAGGTTCTGCGCGGCCCCCAAGGCACGCTGTTCGGCAAGAACGCCTCAGCCGGCGTGCTGAACATCACCAGCAAGGCGCCCACTGCTGAAACCCACGGCTATATCGACCAATCCTTCTACAGCGGCAACGAAAGCCGCACCCGGTTCGGCATCGGCGGCAGCCTGGTGCCGGATGTGCTCAAAGGTTCGATCAGTACGCTGTTCGGCAGCTACGACGGTAATGTCGACAACCAGCACAATGGCCAGGAGGTCAACGGCTACAACCACAAGGGCATTCGCGGCAAGTTGGAATTCACCCCCAACGACGACTTGAAACTGACCCTGATCGCTGACTACATGCAGTCCCACGACGACGCGCCGAATGGCGTGGTCAGCAAGTCCCTGACCCCGGCGTTCGCCAACGCGCTGAGCCCGGTGCGGGCCTCCAGCGACAACCGCGACATCAACACCGACACACGCAGCCATGTGCAAGACATCAACAAAGGCTTGTCCGCCCAGCTGGACTGGAACCTCGGCGACTACACCCTGACGTCGATCACCGCCTGGCGTGGCTGGGACAACACCCAATACCAGGACGGCGACCGCCTTGGCACGGTGACCGCCGCATTCCCCGGTACCGCCGACAAAGGCCAGTTGGAGTTCAACCAGTACTCCCAGGAACTGCGCCTGGCCTCGCCCAAGGGTGAGTTCCTGGAATATGTCGGCGGCCTGTTCTACATGCACGGCAAGGACGAAGAAACCTACCAGCGCACCCTCACGACCACCACACGCACCGACCGTGGCATCGCCGACTACAGCACCACCAACGACAGCTACGCGGTGTTCGGCGAGACCACGCTGAACTTCACCTCGCGCTTTCGTGGCATCGCCGGTCTGCGCTACACCCACGATGACCTGAAATACGATCACCGCCGCGTCTCCACTTCGGCCACCACGGTCAGCGGGATTCAGCCGGCCACGTCCAGTTCCGGCTCGGTGGACGAAGACGGTTGGTCCGGGCGCCTGGGTGTGCAGTACGACATCAGCGACAGCGTCACCAGCTACCTGACCTATTCGCGCGGCTACAAAGGCCCGGCGTACAACGTGTTCTTCAATATGCAGCCGCGTGACACCGACGCGCTCAAGCCGGAAACCTCCAACACCTGGGAAGCCGGGATCAAGGCCACCGCCTGGAACAACCGCCTGACCACCAACCTGGCGGTGTTCCACAGCGATTACGACAACTACCAAGCCAACTTTTTCGACACGGTCGCCGGGCAAGTGGTGACGCGCCTGATCAACGCCGGCAGCGTCAGCACCGAAGGCGTCGAGCTGGATTACGCCTTGCAGGCCACCCAGCAACTCAAGCTGTCCGGTGCCCTGGCCTACACCCGCGCGCGCATCGATGAATTCGCCTGCCCGGCCGGTGCCGCCGCAACCTGCAACGTGAATGGCAAGCCGCTGCCTTTCAGCCCGGACTGGAAAAGCTACGTGCGCGCCGACTACACCATCCCTCTGGATAACGGCTTGGACATCGAGCTGGGCACCGACTACAGCTGGCAGAGCGAAGTGCAGTACGACATCAGCCAGAACCTTGACACCAAACAAGGTGCCTACGGCATCTGGAACGCCAGCGTGGCCCTGGCCGACTACAGCAATGGCTGGCGCGTCGCCTTCCTGGCGAAGAACCTCGCCGACAAATCCTACTCACCGCTGCTGGCCAGCGGCGGCAACTACATTTACCGCGCCGTGCCCCGTGACGATGAACGTTACTTCGGCGTGCAACTGCGCAAGGATTTCTAAGCATGAGCCGTCAACTCAAACTCGGCGCCTTCCTCATGGCCACCGGGCACCACGTCGCCGCCTGGCGCCACCCGGACGTGCCGGCCAATGCCGGGCTGGATGTTGCCCAGTACAAGCACCTGGCGCGGGTGGCTGAAGCGGCCAGGTTCGATGCGCTGTTCGTGGCCGATAGCATTGCGGCGGCCACAAGTGACATCGCCAGCCATATGGCGCGTTCGGATCACTTCGAACCGCTGACCTTGCTTTCGGCGTTGAGTGCGGTGACGGACCACATCGGCCTGATCGCCACTGCGACCACCACCTACAACGAGCCCTACCACGTGGCGCGCAAATTCGCCTCGCTGGATCATCTGTCTGGAGGCCGTGCCGGCTGGAACCTGGTCACCTCGGACGCCGCCGCTGAAGCACAGAATTTCGGCCGCGATGAACACCTCGGCCACGCCGCGCGCTACAGCCGCGCCAGGGAGTTTCATCACGTCGTGACCGGGTTGTGGGACAGCTGGGAAGACGATGCCTTCATGCGGGACAAGGCCAGCGGCAACTACTACGACCCCACGAAGCTGCATGTGCTGGATCACGTCGGTGAACATTTCCGCGTCAAGGGCCCGCTGAACGTGGCGCGCTCACCCCAGGGCCAACCGGTGATCGTGCAGGCGGGCTCGTCGGAAACCGGCCGCGAACTGGCCGCGCAAACCGCCGAGGTGGTGTTTACCGCGCAAACGTCGCTGGAGAACGCCCAGGCGTTTTATGCGGATCTCAAGGGGCGCCTTGAAAGATACGGGCGTGAGCCGGGTTCGCTGAAAATCATGCCGGGGGTGTTCGTAGTGGTCGGCCAGACCGAGGCCGAAGCCCAGGCGAAATTCGAGGCGTTCCAGGACCTGGTCGAGCCCGAAGTGGGGGTCGCCCTGTTGGGACGCATGCTGGGTAATTTCGACTTGTCCGGCTACCCGTTGGACGGGCCGTTGCCGGAGTTGCCGCTGACCGACAGCGGGCAACGCAGCCGTCAACAATTGCTCAGTGACCTGGCCCACCGCGAACAACTGACCCTCGCTCAGTTGGGCCGACGGATTGCCGGGGGGCGCGGGCATTACAGCCTGATCGGCACGCCCGCGCAGATCGCCGATGAGCTACAACGCTGGTTCGAAAACGGCGCTGCCGATGGTTTCAACATCCTGGTGCCGCACCTTCCGGGTGGGCTGGAGGATTTCGCCCAATGGGTCGTGCCGGAGCTGCAACGGCGCGGCCTGTTTCGCACCGAATACACCGGCTCCACCTTGCGTGAAAACCTCGGCTTGGCGCGCCCCGAAAACCGCTTCAAAAAGGACGATGCATGAAGATTCCGGCGCTGTTACTCGCCCTGCTGGCCGTCACTCAAACCGCACTGGCGGCCGACCCCACCACCCTGCGCATCGGTTACCAGAAAGGCTCCATCGCCCTGGTACTCGCCAAGGAGCATGGCCTGCTGGAAAAACGCTTCCCGCAGACCAAAGTGAAGTGGATCGAATTCCCCGCCGGCCCGCAGATGCTGGAAGCACTGAACGTGGGCGCACTGGACGTTGGCTCGACCGGCGACATCCCGCCACTGTTCGCCCAGGCGGCGGGTGCGGACCTGGTCTACATCGGCGCCGAACCGCCCAAGCCCAGCGCCGAAACCATCCTGGTGCGCAACGATAGCCCGTTGCATTCAGTCGCGGACCTGAAGGGCAAGAAAGTCGCCTTCCAGAAGGGTTCCAGTTCCCACAACCTGATCCTGCGCGCCCTGAACAAAGCCGGCCTGAGCTACAAGGATATCCAGCCGGTGTACCTGCCACCTGCCGATGCGCGCGCGGCGTTTGAGCGCGGCAGCGTGGATGCCTGGGCGATCTGGGAGCCCTATTCATCCTTGGCGTTGAGCCAGAGCCCCAGCCATGTGCTGGCCAATGGTGAAGGCCTGGGTTTATCCGGGCCGGTGTATACCGCGCGACGCGACTATGCGAAGACCAATGGCGTGTTTGTACATGACCTGCTAGATGAGCTCAGCGCTGCCGAAGCGCTCACCCGCAGCCAGCGTGAAGACAGTTTGAAGGTGCTGACCGGCTTTATGGGACTGCCTGCTGAGGTGATTGCGCGTTACATGGATAACCGCCCGCCTTCGCCGATCTTGCCGATTGACGACACGATCATCGCGGCGCAGCAGGCGACGGCGGATCTGTTTTATCAGAACCGCCTGTTGCCCAAGGCAATCGACGTGAAGAAAGCAGTGGAAATCAACTGAACTCCCACATTTGACCCGCGTCAGGCTTGAAAACGGGTGCTTTTTTCCACCACGCACATCGGTGTGCCGGACACCGGTTCATTGATGATCTGCACCTGCACATCAAACACCTGCCTCATCAACTCAGCAGTAATCACTGCCTGCGGCGCACCATCAGCCACCAACTTGCCGCCGTGCATCACCGCCAGGTGGTCGGCATACCGACAAGCCTGGTTGATGTCGTGCAGCACCGTGATCACGGTCTTGCCTTCAGCGGCCAGTTCGCCCATCAAGTCCATGAGTTCGACTTGATGGCTGATGTCGAGGTAGGTGGTGGGTTCATCCAGTAACACCACCGGCGCATTCTGCGCCAACACCATCGCCAGCCAGGCGCGTTGACGCTGGCCGCCGGACAGATCGGCCAATGCGCGATCAGCCAACACGTCCAGTTCCAGGCGCTGCATGGCTTGGGTCACGTGAGTTTGATCACTGCCGCTCAAACGCCCCCACAGCGAGTTATGCGGGCTGCGGCCATAGGCGACCAACTGGCGCACGCTGACGCCCTCGGGCACCGGCAGCACCTGCGGCAAGAACGCGATCTGCCGCGCCAACTCGCGGGCAGACAGGCTGGCGTAGGCCTGGCCATCCAGGATCAGTTCGCCCTGGGTCGGTTTGAGAATGCGCGCGAAGGCCTTGAGCAGGGTCGACTTACCGCAGCCATTGGGACCGATCAAGGCGGTGACCTTTCCGGTCGGCGGCGCAAAGGACAGGCCTTGCACGATGCGCGTGGTGCCGTAGCCAATGTCGAGCTGCCGTGCGTGAAGAATACTCATGTGATCAGCCCTTGAACCGTGCCAGCAACCAAAGAAAATACGGTGCGCCAATCACCGCCGTGAGCACCCCGGCGGGGATTTCGCTGGGCGCGATCAACGTGCGCCCCAACGTGTCGGCCAGCACCAGCAGCAACGCACCGATCAGCATCGCCGCAGGTAACAGGTGTTGGTGATGCCCACCCACCAACCGCCGCGCCATGTGCGGCGCGACCAGGCCGATAAAACCGATCGGCCCGATCACCCCCACGCCCAGGCTGGTCAGCAGCACCGCGCAGGCCATCGCCAGCCAGCGTGTGCGACTGAGTGGCGTGCCGAGGCTATGGGCGGCTTCATCGCCGAGGGCGATCAGGTTCAGCGGCTTGGCCAGGCACAGCCCCAACGGGATCAGCACCAGGAACGGCAACATCAGCGCCACATGGTGCCAGTTGCGGCTCCACAGGCTGCCGGTGAGAGCGAGCAACGCGGTGTTGATATCCAGCGGATGGGACAGGATCAGAAACTCGGTAACACTGGACAAAGTCACCGCAATCGCCACCCCGGACAGGGCAAACCGCACACCGGAAAAACTCACCCCGGTGTTGTACAGCGCCAGCAGCAACGCGCCGCCCGCCCCGCCCAGGCAAGCCACCAGCGGCAACCATACAATCGGCAGATGCGGCCAACTGATGATCGCCACGGTCAGCGCCAGCCCGGCGCCTTGGGTCACGCCGAGGATTTCCGGCGAGGCCAACGGGTTGCGGATCACACCCTGCACGATCGCCCCGGCCAGGCCGAAGGCTGCACCTGCAAGGATCGCGATCAGGCTGCGCGGCAGGCGGTGGTTCCAGACTTCGAAGTCGAGGGCGTCGTGGGCCAGCAGGCGGTCCAGCACGGTGTCTGGCGTGAGCCAAACAGTGCCGGCACTGAGGCTGATCAACGTCGCCAGCAGCAACAGGCCCGAGCAGCAGCCACAAACGCAAGGGTGGCCGAGTCATAGGGCGCGCCTGGCAAGAAAGAGGAAGAACGGCGCGCCGATCAGCGCAGTGACCACACCCGCCGGGGTCTCCACCGGAAACGCCACGGCGCGGCTGAGCAGGTCGGCGCCCAGCACGATCACCGCCCCCAATGCCGCGCTCAGCGGGATCAGCCAGCGGTAGTCATTACCGAGAAACTGGCGAAGGATATTCGGCGCGATCAGCCCGACAAACCCGATCGGCCCCACCGCGCAGACGCTCGCGCCGACCAGCAACAGGCTGGCGATGAACACCTGCAAACGCAGGCTGGCAATGCCCACGCCCAGGGAGCGCGCGGCGTCTTCGCCAAGGTTGATCAGGTTCAGGCGCGGCGCGCACCACAGCGCCCACAGGCCGCCGATCAAGGTGCACGGCCACAGCAGTTGCACCTGCGCGGCGCCGACATTGGCCAGGGAACCGGCCAGCCAATTGAGCACGCTTTGCGCCTGGGCCTCGACCAGGATCACCGTGAGCCGGGTCAATGCCGCACACAACGCGGCCACGGCCACACCGGCCAGTACTAGGCGCCCTTGGGCGGTGGTCGGCGACCAGGCGCCGCCGAGGCTGAACACCGTGACCCAGGCCAACGCGCCGCCCAGGCACGTCATCAACAACGCACCACCGGCAAACGGCGGCGCGACCAACCCGGTGGAAAACAGCGCCAAACCCAACGCCGCCCCGGCCGTTACACCAAACAAGGATGGCGAGGCCAGGCGGTTGCGGGTAATGCCTTGCATCAACGCACCGGCCAAGCCCAGGCAGGCGCCGACCAACGCAGCACACAGCGCCCGTGGCACGCGCAATTGGGCGACGATGTAGGCCATATTGCCGCCCACGCTACCCTGGTGAACCAGGCCATTCCACGCATCCGTCGCCGTGATCGTGAACGGCGACCAGCTGTACAGCGACAGCCAGAACAACCCGGCACCCAGCAGCACAATGCCGGCCGCCGCGAGACTTCGCCCCATGCTTATTGGCTCAGTACGGCTTTACCGCCCTTGAGAATCGCCAGCGCGTCTTCGGCGATCTGCTCCGAAGCCAGCACACCGCGATTGCGCGCCCAGCTGTCGCCGTCCACTTCAGCGACCTGTTTATTACGCACCGCGCCCAGCACTTGCCACAGCGGCTGCTTGCTCCAGTTGTCGACGATGCTCGGGCGACGGTAATAACCGACCAGCAACCAACCGGGGTCGAGGGCGAGCAGTTGCTCCAGGCTGACAAACTCGGTGGGCGCGGCGTTGGCGCGCACCGAGGGGACTTTGAGGCCGATGGCTTCGAGCACGCTGCCGGCGTAGGAGTCCGGGCCGTGCACGGAGAAACTGTCTTCACGGGCGACACCAAACAACACGCTGGCGCCGGCCGGGATCTGCTGGGCAATGGCTTTGAGGTTTTCGCGGTTCTTCTGGATGCGCGCTTCCATCTGTTCGCTCTTGCCCAGCGCCTTGCCGATCAGTTCGGCGGATTTCAGGCTGCCCTGGTAATCCTCGCCACGTGACGGCAGCAACAGGGTCGGCGCGATGCTCGCCAGGTCGTTGTACAACGACTGGTGACGGTTGAGGTCAGCAACGATCAGGTCCGGCTTGAGTCGGGCGATTTCCTCGATGCTCGGCTGCGAACGCAGGCCCACGGACTTCCATTGGCCGATGGCCTGGCGCACACGGGGCAACACGCGGTTGGCATCGCCATCATCGGCAGCGCCGACGGGCGTTACCGCGACGGCGGCCAGGCTGTCGAGAAAAGAGAATTCCAGCACCACGACGCGCTTGGGTGCATCGGGCAGATGCACGGCGTGCTGGCCGTCGTTGAGGTCGATGGGCGCGGCGCTCAGCAGGCTTGAAGACAACGCCAACACACAGGCGGCAAGGGAGGGGATGGAGCGCAGCATTCGCATGACAAGGACCTCGGCGTTAAAACACCCCGGCTAGACAGGCTGGGGAAAACGGCGGGTACTATTCCATATCGGGGCGGCGTGATCAAAAAACATTCTCATTAACGCCGAAAATCCAGTGTGAGAGCTGGCTTGCCTGCTCCCACATTTTGATCGACGTACAGCCGTTAGAAGTCGACGGTGGCCGACAGCAGATAGGTGCGCGGCGTGGACAAGGTCAGCCCCGGCTCGCTGTCATCCGAAGCGCCGGCCGAGCTCCAGTAGCGCTTATCAGCGACGTTCTCCACATTCGCCCGCAAGGTGATGTGTTTGTCGTCCACCTTGAACGCGTAGCGCGCACCCAGGTCAACGCGGTTCCAGGCGTCGATTTCCTTGACGTTGGACTGGTCCAGGTACTGCGAGCTAGAGTAGATGCCACGGCTGGTCAGCGTCAGGCCTTCGAGACCCGGCACATCCCATTCGGCGCCAAGGTTAACGTTGTACTTGGGCGTGGCCGGGGCGCGGTTGCCGTCCCAGGTGCCGTTGGTGGTGTCTTTCAGTTCACTGTCGATGTACATCACCCCGCCGAGCAGGCGTAAGCCCTTGAGCGGTTCGCCGAACACACTCAGCTCTACGCCCGAGTTCTCACGTTTGCCATTGGGGCCGAAGAGCCGCGTAGTGGCATTGGTTTCATAGGCTGGCTGCTTGATGCGGAACACGGCGGCAGTCACCGCGAACGCGCCGGCGTCGTACTTGGCGCCCACTTCCACCTGGCGACTGATGAACGGCGGGAAGATCTCGTCTTCGTTTCGCGAGGTGGACGGCGCGATCTTGCCTTGGCTCAGGCCTTCCATGTAGTTGGCGTACAGCGACAATTTGTCGGTGGCCTTGAACAGCAGGCCGCCGGACGGCGAAACCTTTTCTTCGTCGTAGGCCGTGTCGCCTTTGACGCCGTTGCTCCAGTCATCCACCTTCACGCGCTGCCAGCGGGCACCGAGGGTGAGCAACAGGCGGTCGTCGAAGAAGCCCAGGGTGTCGGACAAGGCCACGCCGCTGAATTTGTTTTCGGTGTAGACCTTGGCGTCCTGGCGGGTAGCTGTGGACGGCGTCGGTGTTTGTACCGGGTTGTAGAGATTGCTCGGCGCCGCCCCATAGCGTGCGCCACCGTTGGTGAAGTCCATATCGAAGTAGCTGGCGGCGAGGTTGACCTCATGGGTGACTGGCCCGGTATGGAACCAGTTACGCACGCCAGCGGTGTAGGTGCGCACGTTTTCATCGCGGGTGAAATCCCGTGGCTGCACGCTGAAATCACCGGCCGCATTGGACACGGACACCGCGTGGCGCAGGAAGTCGTGGTTGCTTTTGCGCGCGCCCACGCCGCCGTAGAGCATCACGTTGTCGCTGAGGTCGTACTCGGCATTGACCGTGCCGAACGTGTCGTTGGTGCGGGCCTTGCTCCAGGATTGCGCATAATTGCGGCGCACGTCGTTAGCGCTGGGCACCGGCGCTGCGGCCGCCACCTGCACGCGCTCTTGCGGTGCATCGGTGTCGCGCTCGGTGTGGCCGATGTCGGTGGAAAGGCGCAGGCGTTCGCCACGGAAATCCAGGCCCAGCACGGCCATTTCGCGGTCGACGCTCTGGTGGTCCCAGGCGGTGTCGCCGGACTGCTTCACACCGTTGAAACGGATGCCGTACTGGTTGTCTTCGCCAAAGCGTCGACCAATGTCCACCGCACCGCCGGCCTGGCTGTCGGACGCCCAGTTGCCGGTGAACGAGTTGATGTCCTTGTCGGTGGCGCGCTTGGGCACCACGTTGATCCCGCCGCCCACGCTGCCACGCGGAGAGATGCCGTTGATCAACTGGCTCGGGCCTTTGAGGATGTCGACGCGGTCGGCCATTTCCATGTCGATGGTGTAGGTCGGCAGCACGCCATACAGGCCGTTGTAGGCTACGTCACTGTTGAACAGGCTGAAGCCACGGATGGTGAACTGCTCGTAACGCCCACCGGCGGGGTTGGTCGCGCGCACCGAGGGGTCGGCGGCGATCAGGTCGCCGAGGGTGCGGGCCTGTTGGTTCTTCACCGCATCCGCGGTGTAAGTGGTGATGCTGAACGGGGTTTCCATGAAGTCCCGCGTGCCGAGCATACCTTGGGCCGTGCGGCGCGCCACCTGGCCGCCGGCGTAGGTGTCGCCGTCATACAGGCCGGTGGTGCCGAGGATCGACGTCGGGGCCAACTCCAGCGTGCTGCCGTCCGGCGCCGGCACCAGCATGTAGCTCTGTGCGCCCATCGGTTGCAGTTGCAGGCCAGAGCCTTGCAGCAAGCGCGCAAAGCCCTCCTCCACTCCATATTCGCCGGACAAACCACTGCTGCTGCGCCCGCTGACCAACGCCGGGTCCACCGACAGGTTGACACCCGCCAACCCGGCGAAGCGGGTGAGCGCCGCACTCAGGCTGCCGGCGGGCACCTGATAACTACGGCGGGTGGCGGTGTCTTCGGCATAGCTGACGGCAGCGAAAAACGGGCTGGCGCTGAGACTCAGCAGCAGGCTCAGTTTGAGCAAGGGACGGACGACGGGCATTGGCGGAAGCTCTCGATAGTGTTCACTTGCCTGGAATGACAGGCGAGATGAAAAAAAGGGACAGGCTCCGCCAATTTTTTTCGCTTACCACACGGCGATCGTTGAATCCGCCCTCGGCTCCGTTCCGCCGCACAATACACCACTGACCGGATCACGCAGAATGATCTGCCCACGTCCGTAGTCGGTGAGGTCGCTGGCGATCTGCACCTGATGCCCGCGCCGCGCCAAGGCGTTGGCCAAGTCGCGGGAGGCGCCCTGTTCGATGCCGACCTTCATGTCACCCAGCCATTGCCAGCGCGGCGCATCCAGCGCCGCTTGCGGGTTGAGGCCGAAATCCACCAGATTCATCACCATCTGCAGGTGGCCCTGGGGCTGCATGTAGCCGCCCATCACGCCGAACGGGCCAAGGGCCTGGCCGTCCTTGGTGAGGAAACCGGGGATGATGGTGTGGAAGGTTTTCTTGCCCGGCGCCAGGCAGTTGGCGTGCGTCGGATCGAGGCTGAACTCCTGCCCACGGTTTTGCAGGGCGATGCCGCTGTCGGGCAGCACCACGCCGGAGCCGAAACCGTGGTAGTTGCTCTGGATGAACGAAACCATATTGCCTTCGGCGTCGGCCGTGGCCAGGTACACGGTGCCGCTGGCGTGAGGGTCGCCGGGTTTGGGCGGCTGGGCCTGTTCGCCGATCTGTTCACGGCGACGGCGGCTGTAGTCATCGCTGAGCAGGTCAGCAACAGCCATGCGCATATGCAGCGGGTCGGTGATGTAGTGCAGGCCATCGCTGTAGGCGAGTTTCATTGCCTCCAATTGGCGGTGCCAGGTCTGCTGGCTGTCGCGGTGATCGAAGCTGAAACCTTCGAGGATTTTCAGCGCCATCAACGCTACCAAACCCTGGCCGCTGGGTGGGATTTCCCACACGTCCACCCCCCGGTAATTGACGTGGATCGGCTCCACCCACTCGGCGCGGTAATCCTGGAGATCGCTGGCGCGCAGGTAGCCACCGCTGGCCTTGGAATGCGCGTCCAAGCGTTCGGCCAGCGCGCCGCGATACAGGCTTTCGCAGCGGGTGGCCGCCAGCTCTTCGAGGGTACGGGCCTGGGCCGGGTTGCGAAACATCTCCCCGGCCTGTGGCGCACGGCCGTCGATCAGGAAAGTGTCGAACCAGGCGTCCAGCGCCGCATTGCGATGAGGCGCGAATTCTTCCAGGGTGAGTTGCCATTGATAGGCAACCACCGGCGACAGCGGGAAACCGTCGCGCGCCAGGCGGATGGCCGGTTGCAGCAACTCGGCAAACGGCAACTTACCGAAACGCTGGGAAAGCTCCGCCCAAGCCGACGGGCAACCGGGCACCGTGACCGGCGTCCAGCCATACAGCGGCATCTGGTCATGCCCGTCGGCCTTGACCGCCTCGATGCTCAAGGCCGCCGGCGCATGGCCGTTGCCATTCAAACCGTGCAACTGGCCCTTGCACCAGACCAGGGCAAACGCATCGCCGCCGAGGCCGCAGCCGGTGGGCTCCACCACCGTCAAAGCGGCCGCCGTGGCAATGGCGGCATCAATGGCATTGCCGCCCTTTTGCATGACCTCGATACCGGCCTGGGCGGCCAGGGGCTGGGACGCCGCGACCATGCCGCGCTGGGCAAACACACTCTGGCGCTGCGAGGGATAAGGGTACTCGTGAGCAGAAAATTTCAACATGGCAGAGGCTCTTCGATTCATTGGCCGGACTTGATGCGGTTCCATTCCCGGGTCATCAGACGCTGGATATTTTCCGGCAGGTCGGCGGAGACAAAGGTGTGGTTGATCACGTCATCGCCAGGATAAATACCGGGGTTGCCGCTGACTTTCGGGTCCATCAGTGGCGTGGCGTCTTTATTCGGGTTGGCGTAGCCGACGTAGTCGCTGATCGGCGCGATCACCTCGGGGCGCAACAGGTAGTTGATCAGGGTGTGGGCATTGGCCGTGTTGCCGGCGTCCTTGGGAATCGCCAGCATGTCGAACCACAGGTTCACGCCTTCCTTGGGGATCAGGTAGCGGATGTCGATGTTTTTGCCAGCTTCCTTGGCACGGCTCTGGGCCTGCATCACGTCGCCGGAATAACCGACCGCCACGCAGATATCGCCGTTGGCCAGGTCGGCGGTGTATTTCGAGGAGTTGAAGTAGGTCACCGAGGGCCGCAGCGCCATCAGCCGGGTCGAGGCCTGTTTGTAGTCGTCGGGCTGAGTGCTGTTGGGGTCCAGGCCGAGGTAGAGCATGACCTGCGGGATGATCTTCACCGGGGCATCAAGGAAGGCCACGCCGCAGCTTTTGAGCTTGGCCAGGTTGCCTGGCTCGAAGACCATCGACCAGGAATCCAGCACCGCGTCCTTGCCCAGCACGGCGCGCACTTTTTCTGCGTTGTAGCCGATGCCCACGGTGCCCCACATATAAGGCACGGCGTAGCGGTTGCCGGGGTCGGCGGCTTCCAGGCGCTGCATCAGGCGCGGGTCAAGGTGCTTCCAGTTATCCAGCAAATGTCGCTGCAACGGCTGGTAGGCACCGGCGCGGATCTGCTTGGACAGGAACTGGCTGGAGGGCACCACCACGTCATATCCCGAGTGCCCGGAAAGCAGCTTGGCTTCGAGCATTTCGTTGGTGTCGAAGATGTCGTATTGCACCTTGATGCCGCTGTCTTTCTCGAAGTTCTTCAAGGTGTCGGGGCCGATGTAATCGGACCAGTTGTAGACCTTGACCACAGGTGTGGCAGCCTGGCTCATGGGTACAACGGCGGCGCAGCACAGGGCTGCAAACAAGCTGGATAAACGCATGGCACATTTCCTTGGAAGGGTCATAACACGCGACTGAGAAAGGTTCGGGTACGGGGATGGCTGGGGTGGCTGAAAATCTGTTCCGGTGGCCCCTGTTCGATGAGTTCGCCTTGATCGAGCACCACCACGCGGTCCGCCACTTCACGGGCAAAGCCCATTTCGTGGGTGACCACCACCATGGTCATGCCCTCCTCGGCCAGTTCCTTCATCACCTGCAGCACTTCGCCGACGGTTTCCGGGTCGAGGGCGCTGGTGGGTTCGTCGAACAGCATGGCTTGGGGTTTCATCGCCAAGGCACGGGCGATGGCCACCCGTTGCTGCTGGCCACCGGAGAGCATCGACGGGTAATGGTTGGCCTTGTCCGCCAGGCCGACCCGAGCGAGTAATCCACGGGCCTGTTCCAAGGCTTCGGCGCGGGGTGTGCCGAGTACCTGGATCGGCGCTTCGATGATGTTTTCCAACGCGGTCATGTGGGGGAACAGGTTGAAGCGCTGGAACACCATGCCGATGTCGCGCCGCTGGCGGGCAATGTTGCGCTCCGAGTCGCGTACCAGGCTGCCGTCGCTGCGCTCGCGATAGCCCATGGCGCGGCCGTTGACGCGGATGCGTCCGCCCTGGATGTCTTCGAGCAGGTTGATACAGCGGATGAAGGTGGTCTTGCCCGAACCCGAGGCGCCGATCAGCACCACCACTTCTCCGCGCCGCACTTGCAGCGAAATACCCTTGAGGATCTGCAGCGTGCCAAACGACTTGTGGATATCCAGCGCTTCGATGATCAGTTCTTCACTGTGGTGCGCCATGGTTATCGTCCCCTCAGCAGTTTCAAAGTGCTGCGCCCGAACATGCGGCTGGACGCCGGTGGCGGCGCAGAAGGCCGGTCGGACTGGCCGAAGCGCGCCTCCAGCCAACGCTGGAAGAAGCCCCAGAGCGTGGTGAGCATCAGGAAATAGATCGCCACCACCAGGTACAGCTCAAACACGCGGAACGTCGCCGAGGTGACCATTTGCGTGCTGAGCAGCAATTCCTGCACGCCGATCACGCTGACCAGGGTGGTGTTCTTGAGCATCACGTTGAACTCGTTGCCCAGCGGCGGCACGATCACGCGAAACGCCTGGGGCAGTACGATGCGCCGCATCAGCTTGGCGAAGCCCATGCCCAGGGAGCGCCCGGCTTCGTATTGGCCCTTGTCGACGGCGCCAATGCCGGCGCGGATGATTTCGGCCATGTAGGCGCCTTCGTTGAGGCCCAGGGCGATGATCGCCGCCTGGATATTGCCGGGCACGACCAGGCCGAACAGATCGATGTCCTCAAAGCGGAAAATCCCCCCGGCCGCCAGCGCGGTGTAGAGAAACACGATCTGCACCAGCAGCGGCGTGCCGCGCATCAACCACACGTAAAACCGCACTGGCAGGTGCAGCAGCGGGTTCTTCGACAGGCGCAACAGCGCCGCCGCCAAGCCCAGTACGCAGCCCAGCAACATCGCCGACACCGCAATCAAGCAAGTCAGCCACAGCCCGGTGAGGTAGACCCCGCTGGGCTGCAACAGGTACTGCCAGAACACATCCCAATTGAAGTTCATCGCCGCAAACCTCAGTCGAGAGTGTCACTGCTGACATGCCATTTGTTCAGCAACGCCACATAGCTGCCATCGCTGCGCATGTCGCTGATCACTTGCTGCACGGCGGCGGTGAGCTGCGGGTCGTCCTTGCGCATGCCCAGGCCGGTGAGGATGCGGCTGAAGGCCGGTACACCTTCCTGGAACAGGTCCGGGGCCATCGCGGCGTAGTAGCCGGCGGTTTCCACCGTGGTGCCGTAGGCATCGACCTGGCTGATACGCAGGGCCTGGAAGGCGTCGGTGTCGGTGTTGTAGACCACCAGCTTCATCGGGGGCTTGCCGGCCTTGGTCAGGTTGTCGTTTTGCGCGTCCAGCAGGGTCTTGATGGTGGAGCCGTTGAGCACCGCCACCTTGTGCCCGGACAAGTCATCCAAGGCCTTGATGCCTTTGGGATTGCCTTTGGGCACCACCACCGACTGGCTGGAGTACATGTAGTTGACGATGTCGATCACCTGGCGCCGTTCGGGCTTGTCGAACAGCTGGTCGACGATCATGTCGCACTGCTGAGCAAGCAACGCCGGCACCAGACCGGAGAACGGAATCACCCGCCACTGCACGTGTTTGTCGCCCAGGCGCTGGGCGATCTCGAGCCCGAGGTCGACGGTGAGCCCGCGCGGCTTCTGCGCTTCATCGAAAGACACCAGGGGCGGCGAATCCATCCCCGAGCAATACACCAGTTTATCGACGCTCTTCAGGCGCTCCGGTACCTGGGGCGCGGCAATGGCCCATTGGGTACAGAGGCCGAGGGAGACAGCCACCAGCAAGGCGCGGCGTTTATGCATGACCAGACACTCCAGTTCGTTGGTTAACGGGGCAGGACTCAAAGTCAAAACACAGCAGGTCTTTCTTATTTTTCGGTTTGCAAGAATTGGATCAGCGCTGGCACGGTCCCCTCGATGTGCTCGCGCACCACTGCCTCGGCGCGGGCCGCGTCACCGGAACGGATGGCATCGAGGATCACCGCATGTTCCTGGCGGGCGCTGAGGGGTTTCTCGCCGTGCTGCAACCACAGGCGCATGGGCGCTTCCACCAGCGAGTACAGCGCCGAGATCTGCTTCATCAAGCGCGGACGGCCGCTGAGGCTGCACAGGTATTCGTGGAAAGCGCGGTGGCGGCTGACCCAGGCGGCGCTTTCGTCGCGGTAATCGTCCATCTCGTCGAGCAGGCGCTCCAGTGCGGCCAATTGGCGTTCGCCGATGCGTGCGACCGCCACGCGCACCGCCAGGCCTTCGAGGGCACTGCGCATCTCGAACACTTCGTGTAACTCATCGATATCCAGGCCGCTCACGACGGCGCCACGGTTAGGCCTGAGGGTTACCAGACCTTGGGCATCCAGGCGGCGGAAGGCTTCGCGCACCGGCATGCGGCTCATGCCGATCTCGCTGGCGATATCCTCGGCAATCAACCGGTCGCCTTTGCGATAGCGGCCACTGCAAATGGCGTCGAGCAGGAAGTTGTAGGCCTCCTCCTCGGCGGTGAGGGGCTGGCGGTCAACGTAAGCGGGGGCAAATTGCATCGGCAGCACCTTTTGAATTTTTGTATCCAATTATCCACGAATGCAAAAAAGCAGGATGTGTGCCAACTCATCTGGCGATATAGCAAGTGATTGATTTGGATGGGATAGCGATGAAATTGCGATAATCGCGTGGAGTGCGCGCGCAGGAAGTTGCTACCAAATAGCTCAGAAAACGCACTGTCTGTGGGCGGAAGTAACGGGAGGCGGGCATAAAACGCCGCAGACCGGACCATGAACTTTGCTTTAAGAAGGAACTCAGCCATCCGCCATAGGGTCGGGTGATGTACGAACTTTCTTCTCACTGCACGGTTGGGCCCGATGAAACAGACAGCCTTCGTCGCCATCGAGCATGCTGGTAACGCTCAGCGGGCTTTGTACGCCCCCTTCACAGCCCCTTGGCTTTCGAACAAATACCAACTGGACCTGAGCGATTTTAACGCCTGCCGGAACACCGAGTCGGGCGCGGTCTTCATCATTGCCTCCGGACCATCGGCTAAATCGTTTCCCATCGAGAAATTTGCGCATGTGCCGATGATCACGATGAATGGTGCCATTTCGATGTTTCTCGATACTGGCGTTAAGCCGTACTTTTACGCCTGTACGGACAGAAGTTTCTCCGAACAACAGCCGGAGCTGTTCAAGCAGGCAATGGCGATCAGCCAAAGGGTTGCGCTGTGGGAAGATCACGCACGCTCCTCTCATGCTCGACCGACTGGACGGCTGTACCCATTATCCAAAGCCAAGCGGCCCTCCTGGATGGAATCTGTTCGAGGCAAACACAGTGCGCTGGTCGTCAATCATCCCTTGCTGCCTAGCCGCGAAAGACCGCTGGGATTCAGCAAAGACATGAGCGAGGGCTTTTTTGACGCACGAACCGTGGCCTATCTGGCCATACAGTTGGCATTCCATGTGGGGTTCACCCAGGTCTTTCTGGTGGGCGTTGATCTGGACGAGCGCTCAGGCAGGTTTTACGAAAGTGCTGATTCCACCCACTCACCCTGCGGGCTCGATCAGCACTACTTCACGCGCATACTGCCGTCGTTTGAATTGATGTCCGATAAGGTCATGTGTGATGACTTCATGGTTTACAACCTGTCTGACATCTCACGAATTCCGGACAGAGTTGTTCCTCATGCCACCTTGGCGGATGTTGAGGGCATGCTCGCGTAAGGCTGCGAAAACCAGAAACGAGAAAGGGGTTCCACTACTGACTTAGTGGACCCCCGTGTTGATAGCTCATTGATCAACCTCTACAAATGGCAGATACAAGAAGCCCGGCGCTGGGCCGGGCTTCAATGTGACACCGTCAGAGCCTAACGATGCTTGTTCTTGTGTTTGTGCTTGTTGTTGCCTTTGTGCTTCTTGCCGTCTGATCGATGACCACTCTCATCATCTGCCAGGTTATTCCCCAGCGCGCCGCCTGCGGCACCACCTACACCGGCGCCAATAGTCGACCCCGTTGTGCCTCCGAGACGATTACCAATCAGCGAGCCGCCGGCTGAGCCGATACCACCACCTAGCGCGGCTTCCGCTCGGTTGCCCCTTTGAGCCCCGACAGCACTGCCGGCGGCACCACCCACGCCTGCGCCTACCGCTGCGCCCGTCGAGCCACCGAGCTGTTGACCTACGATATTACCAAGGGCACCACCAACGCCGCCTCCAAGGGCTGCTGTGCCATCTCCGGCTGCCATCGCTCCTTGCGAAATGAGGGCGCCCAAAATCAGGGCGGGTAGTGTCATTTTCATTCTGTGAACCTCTATGGGTTGTCAGCAGGCGCTCACGGTTTGAAACACGCCTGGAATTTGGATGAGAACAGATGACTGAAGTTCTATACCGACTGCACCCTGGGGCGAATCGTTGTAACAAGGTGTGCCGTGATGGTGCGAGGGGGGGGGGGACGATCCTGAGGGGTGAATGTGGTTTTTTCCGGGCATGAAAAAGCCCAACCTGCAAAGATTGGGCTAAGTCATTGAATAATATGGTCGGGACGGAGTGATTCGAACACTCGACCCCTAGCACCCCATGCTAGTGCGCTACCGGACTGCGCTACGCCCCGACTAGGCGTGTTACTGGGTTTGCTTCTTGACGAAGCGATCCGGAATATACCGCAAGCTTTTGAAATGTGGAAGTATTTTAAAAGCTTGAATCACTTCTTCAACACCACCAGCACATCTTCGAGTTCGGCGATCATCTGGCGGATCATTTGCTTGTATTGGGTAGTGTCGTCTTTGGCTTCATCACCGGACATACGCTGGCGCGCGCCGCTGATGGTGAACCCTTGGTCGTACAACAACGCGCGGATCTGTCGGATCATCAGCACATCCTGGCGCTGATAATACCGACGGTTCCCGGTGCGTTTGACGGGGTTGAGTTGAGGAAACTCCTGCTCCCAATAGCGCAGCACGTGCGGTTTTACCGCACAGAGCTCGCTGACTTCACCAATGGTGAAGTAGCGTTTGCCTGGGATGACGGGTAGCTCGTCGTTATGACTTGGTTCCAGCATAAGCCTCAACTCGGGCCTTCAACTTCTGCCCTGGACGAAAGGTGACCACACGGCGAGCCGTGATCGGGATTTCTTCTCCCGTTTTTGGATTGCGGCCAGGCCGCTGGCGTTTGTCCCGCAGGTCAAAGTTGCCGAAACCGGACAATTTGACCTGTTCGTTGTCTTCCAGAGCGTGTCTGATCTCTTCAAAAAACAGCTCAACCAATTCCTTGGCCTCGCGCTTGTTCAGACCCAACTCTTCGTACAGACGTTCCGCCATCTCAGCTTTCGTCAAAGCCCCCATACGTCACTTCCTTAACGTGGCGTTCAACCTTTGTTCGAGCGAGGTGAGGATATTTTGTGTCGTGGTATTCACCTCATCGTCATTAAGAGTGCGCGATGGATGCTGCCAGGTCAAGCCAACTGCAAGGCTTTTTCTATGCGGATCAATACCTTTACCCTGATAGACGTCAAATAGCCTGAGGTCTGTCAGCCATTCCCCTGCATTTTCACGGATTACATCCAGAACAGCAGTGGCGGCCACTTCACGGTCGGCGATCAAGGCCAGGTCACGGCGCACTTCAGGGAAGCGCGACAACTCGCTGAATTTAGGCATTTTGCCAGAAGCCACTTCAGCCAGAACCAGCTCGAACACGAAGACCGGACGGTCGAGACCGAGGGTTTTCGACAATTCAGGGTGAATGGCGCCGACGAAACCGACCAGCCGACCTTCACGCTCAATGCGTGCCGTCTGGCCTGGGTGCAATGCAGGATGGCTGCCCGGCACGAAAGTGAAGGCGTCCAAAGCACCGGCAAAGCCCAGTACCGCTTCCACGTCAGCCTTGACGTCGAAGAAGTCCACAGCGTCGCGACCCTGTGCCCAGCCTTCCGGCAGACGGCTGCCGCAGACCACACCGGCCAGCATCGGCTCTTGCTTCAGGCCGTCCAACTGACCGACGAAACGCAGGCCGCTTTCAAACATGCGCACGCGGTCTTGCTGACGGTTCAGGTTATGGGAAAGGGCTTTCACCAGGCCTGGCCACAGCGAAGAACGCATGGCCGCCATGTCGTTGGAGATCGGATTGGCCAGTAACAGCGGTTCGACGCCTGGGTTGAACAGTTCGAACTGCTTCGGATCGATGAAGCTGTAGGTCACCGCTTCCTGATAACCACGGGCAACCAGCAGGCGACGCAGCTCAGGCAGGTGCGCACGCGCCTCGGCCTTTGGTTGTGGCGCCAGGCGCGCTTGCGGATAACGGACCGGCAGGCGGTTGTAGCCGTAGAGACGGGCCAGCTCTTCGATCAGGTCGACTTCCAGGCTGATATCGAAGCGATGGCTTGGTACTTCAACGTGCCACTGCCCTTCCCCACTCGAGGAAATAGCCAGGCCGAGAGCCGACAGCAGTTGCTCGATTTCAGCCGGCTCGATGACCAGGCCGAGCATTTGCTCGACGCTTTTGGCACGCAGGGTGATCGGTGCAACGGAGGGCAGGAACTGCGCGTTGACGGTTTCGGTGATCGGACCGGCTTCGCCACCGGTGATTTCCAGCAGCAGGCCAGTGGCGCGCTCCATGGCTTCACGGGCGAGGTTCCAGTCCACACCGCGCTCGTAGCGGTGAGAGGCATCGGTGTGCAGGCCGTAGGAACGGGCCTTACCGGCGATGGCGATCTGGTCGAAGAACGCGCTTTCAAGGAACACATCGCGAGTGGTCGCGGATACGCCGCTGTGCTCGCCACCCATCACGCCGGCAATCGCCAGGGCGCGGGAATGGTCGGCGATGACCAGGGTGTCGGCACGCAGGCTGACTTCCTGACCGTCGAGCAGTACCAGCTTCTCGCCTTCTTCTGCCATGCGCACGCGGATGCCGCCGTTGATTTCGGCGAGGTCAAAAGCGTGCAGCGGTTGACCCAGCTCCAGCATCACGTAGTTGGTGATGTCGACGGCGGCGTCGATGCTGCGTACGTCGGCACGGCGTAAGCGCTCAACCATCCACAGCGGCGTTGGCTTGGACAGGTCGACGTTGCGAATCACACGACCCAGGTAACGCGGGCAGGCGTTTGGTGCCAGCACGTCGATCGGGCGTACTTCGTCGTGCACAGCAGGCACGGCGGCAACCACTGGACGGGTGACCGTGGCGTTGTACAACGCGCCGACTTCACGGGCCAAACCTGCCAACGACAGGCAGTCGCCACGGTTCGGGGTCAGGTCGACTTCGATGCTGGCGTCTTCCAACTCCAGGTAAACGCGGATGTCCTGGCCCACTGGCGCGTCGGCCGGCAGCTCCATCAAGCCATCGTTGCCCTCACCGACTTGCAGTTCTGCCTGGGAGCACAGCATGCCGTTGGACTCGACACCACGCAGCTTGGCCTTCTTGATCTTGAAGTCGCCTGGCAGCTCGGCACCGATCATGGCGAACGGGATCTTCAGGCCCGGACGCACGTTTGGCGCTCCGCACACGACCTGGAAGGTTTCCGCGCCATTGCTGACCTGGCATACACGCAACTTGTCGGCATCGGGGTGTTGTTCGGTGCTCAACACCTCACCCACGACCACGCCACTGAAAACACCGGCGGCCGGCGTAACGCTATCGACCTCAAGGCCGGCCATCGACAGACGGGCAACCAGCGCGTCGCGATCTACCTGCGGGCTTACCCAGCCACGCAGCCATTGTTCACTGAATTTCATCCTGCTCTCCTAAAGATTCGTTACGACTAGCGAAATTGCGCGAGGAACCGCAAGTCGTTGTCGAAGAACAGACGCAAGTCGTTCACGCCGTAACGCAGCATGGCCAGACGCTCAACGCCCATGCCGAAGGCAAAGCCCGAGAACTCTTCCGGATCGATGCCGGACATGCGCAGCACGTTAGGGTGAACCATGCCGCAGCCCATCACTTCCAGCCAGCCTGTCTGCTTGCACACGCGGCAGCCTTTGCCGCTGCACATCACGCATTCCATGTCGACTTCAGCGGACGGCTCGGTGAACGGGAAGAACGATGGACGGAACCGTACCGCCAGCTCCTTCTCGAAGAACACCCGCAGGAATTCTTCGATGGTGCCTTTGAGGTCGGCAAAGTTAATGTCGCGATCAACCAGCAGGCCTTCGACCTGGTGGAACATCGGCGAGTGGGTGATATCGGAGTCGCTGCGGTACACACGGCCTGGGCAGACAATGCGGATCGGCGGCTTGTTCGCTTCCATGGTGCGGACCTGTACCGGAGAGGTATGGGTGCGCAACAGCATGTTCGCGTTGAAATAGAAGGTGTCGTGCATCGACCGGGCCGGGTGGTGGCCTGGGATGTTGAGCGCCTCGAAATTGTGATAGTCGTCTTCGACCTCAGGGCCTTCGGCAATGCCGTAGCCGATGTGGGTGAAGAACTGCTCGATACGTTCCAGAGTCCGGGTGATCGGATGCAGGCCGCCCGAGGCCTGGCCGCGACCAGGCAAGGTGACGTCAATGGACTCGGCGGCGAGTTTGGCCGCGAGATCAGCCTCCTCCATGGTCGCCTTGCGCGCATTGAGCACCTCTGTGACACGCTCCTTGGCGACGTTGATCAGCGCACCGACTTGCGGGCGCTCTTCAGCCGGCAAATTCCCCAGGGTCTTCATCACCTGAGTCAATTCACCTTTCTTGCCAAGGTAGTGAACCCGGATTTGCTCCAGGGCATTTACATCTTCAGCGCTTTGCACAGCCTCAAGAGCTTGGGCAACGAGCGCGTCCAGGTTTTCCATGTACAGACTCCAGATACAAAATAGGGGAAGAGCTTGAAGGCTCTTCCCCTATTTAAGACGTTTACCACCTTGGGCTACAGACGTAACCCAGGGTGATTGTCGGGGGTACTTAAGCCAGAGTGGCTTTAGCTTTCTCGACAATCGCAGCAAACACCGCTTTTTCGTTCACTGCCAGTTCGGCCAGAACCTTACGGTCGATCTCGATGGAAGCTTTTTTCAGGCCAGCAATGAAACGGCTGTAGGACAGACCGTTAACACGTGCACCAGCGTTGATACGAGCGATCCACAGAGCGCGGAACTGACGTTTTTTCTGACGACGGTCGCGGTAGGCGTATTGGCCTGCCTTGATTACCGCTTGCTTGGCAACACGGAATACGCGTGAACGCGCGCCGTAGTAGCCTTTAGCAAGTTTCAGAATTTTTTTGTGACGTTTACGGGCAATGACGCCACGCTTTACACGAGCCATGAGTTACTTCCTCTATTCTTGATCCAAAAATTAACGAAGGCGCAGCATGCGCTCGACTTTTGCCACGTCAGACGGATGCAGCAAGCTGCTACCGCGCAGTTGACGTTTACGCTTGGTCGACATTTTGGTCAGGATGTGGCTCTTGAAAGCGTGCTTGTGCTTGATACCGTTAGCAGTTTTCAGAAACCGCTTAGCAGCACCACTTTTAGTCTTCATCTTTGGCATGTTCGGATACTCCGCATTCAGTTGATAAACATAATCAGAAGGCCTGCCGTGCCCTGTTGATTACTTCTTCTTTTTCGGGGCGATGACCATGATCAGCTGGCGTCCTTCCATCTTAGGATGCTGTTCAACGGAACCGTACTCCAGCAGGTCAGCTTCAACCCGCTTGAGGAGTTCCATGCCCAGCTCCTGGTGGGCCATCTCACGGCCGCGGAATCGCAAGGATACCTTGGCCCTGTCCCCATCACTCAGGAAACGTACCAGGTTGCGCAGTTTTACCTGGTAATCCCCTTCCTCCGTCCCTGGACGAAACTTGATTTCTTTTACTTGAATCTGCTTCTGGTTCTTCTTCGCCGCAGCAATCTGCTTCTTCTTTTCGAAGATCGACTTGCCGTAGTCCATCACCCGGCAAACAGGCGGGACTGCGTCGGCGGAGATTTCCACCAGGTCCAATTTGGACTCTTCAGCGATACGAAGCGCTTCATCAATCGAGACGATGCCAATCTGCTCGCCGTCAGCGCCAATTAACCGAACCTCGCGTGCCGAGATATTCTCGTTGATCGGGGCTTTCGGTGCAGCTCGTTTATCTTGTCTCATTTCACGCTTAATAATAATTACTCCGAATCTGGGCGACCACGCCGGGAAACCGCTTGAGCGAGGAACTCAGCGAACTGGGCGACGGGCATCGAGCCCAGGTCAGCACCTTCACGAGTACGCACAGCGACAGTCTGCATCTCGACTTCCCGATCTCCGATAACCAAAAGATAGGGAACCTTGAGCAAAGTATGCTCGCGGATTTTAAAGCCGATCTTTTCATTTCTCAAGTCGGACTTGGCACGAAACCCGCTTTCGTTGAGAGTTTTTTCAACTTCGGCGGCAAAATCTGCCTGTTTATCAGTGATATTCATGATCACTGCCTGGGTCGGAGCCAGCCACGCAGGGAATGCACCCTCGTAGTGCTCGATCAGGATCCCGACGAACCGTTCGAACGAGCCGAGGATCGCCCGGTGCAGCATAACCGGGTGTTTACGGCTGTTGTCTTCGGACACGTATTCGGCGCCCAGACGGATCGGCAGGTTAAAATCGAGCTGCAGGGTACCACACTGCCAGACGCGGCCAAGGCAATCTTTCAGCGAGAACTCGATCTTCGGACCGTAGAACGCGCCTTCACCCGGCTGCAGATCGTACGCAAGGCCCGCACTGTCGAGCGCAGCGGCCAGTGCAGCTTCGGCGCGATCCCACAGTTCGTCGGAGCCAACGCGTTTTTCCGGACGAGTGGACAGCTTCATCTCGACTTCGGTAAAGCCGAAATCGCGATAAACATCCATGGTCAGCTTGATGAACGCGGCGGATTCGGCCTGCATCTGCTCTTCGGTGCAGAAGATGTGGGCGTCGTCCTGGGTAAAACCACGCACACGCATGATGCCGTGCAGCGCACCCGATGGCTCGTTACGGTGGCAGGCACCGAACTCAGCCAGGCGCATCGGCAACTCGCGGTAGCTCTTCAGGCCTTGGTTGAACACCTGCACGTGGCACGGGCAGTTCATCGGCTTGATGGCGTAGTCGCGGTTTTCCGACTGGGTGGTGAACATGTTGTCGGCGTAGTTGGCCCAGTGCCCGGATTTCTCCCAGAGGCTACGGTCAACAACCTGAGGCGTCTTGATTTCCAGGTAGCCGTTCTCACGCTGAACCTTGCGCATGTACTGCTCGAGCACCTGATACAGGGTCCAGCCGTTCGGGTGCCAGAACACCATGCCCGGCGCTTCTTCCTGGAGGTGGAACAGGTTCAGGCGCTTGCCGATCTTGCGGTGGTCGCGTTTTTCGGCTTCTTCGATGCGCTGGATGTAGGCCGCCAGCTGCTTCTTGTCAGCCCAGGCGGTGCCGTAGATCCGTTGCAGTTGCTCGTTCTTCGCGTCGCCACGCCAGTAGGCGCCGGACAGCTTGGTCAGCTTGAACGATTTGAGGAAGCGCGTGTTCGGCACGTGCGGGCCACGGCACATGTCGACATATTCTTCGTGGTAGTACAGGCCCATGGCCTGTTCTTCCGGCATGTCTTCCACCAGGCGCAGCTTGTAGTCTTCGCCACGGGCGGTGAACACGTCGATGACTTCGGCGCGCGGCGTGACTTTCTTAATCACGTCGTAATCTTTTTCGATCAGCTGGTGCATGCGCTGTTCGATCGCAGCCAGGTCGTCCGGAGTAAAAGGACGCTCATAGGCGATGTCGTAATAGAAGCCTTCTTCGATGACCGGGCCGATCACCATTTTCGCGGTTGGATACAGTTGCTTGACCGCGTGGCCAATCAAGTGTGCGCAAGAGTGGCGAATGATCTCCAGCCCCTCTTGATCCTTGGGCGTGATGATTTGCAGGCTGGCATCGCTGGTGATCAGATCGCTGGCGTCGACGAGCTTGCCGTCGACCTTGCCGGCCACGGTGGCCTTGGCCAGGCCTGCTCCAATGGATGCGGCGACCTCGGCTACGGAAACCGAATGATCGAATGAACGTTGACTGCCGTCGGGAAGAGTAATAGTTGGCATGGCGCCTCCTCTCCTAGTGGTGACCCCTACCAAAGGTCACGTGGGTTGGGATGAGCCAGTACAAGATCCAATACCAGGCCGTTCAGTGATGAACGCCTGCCTTACAGCGGCAGGAGCCTTTCGGCCAACCGATAATCGAACCAGAGTGACTGGAGTGAGCTAAAAAGAACATGGCAAGGCGGCAATGGGCGCGCCTGGAAATAGCCAGGCCGAAGATGCTAGCACAGATGAACGGTCATCGTGCCGCCGCTATCTTGCGTAAATACAAATTCCGCCCTTTATAGCTGCAAAAGTGAACTTGGGCTGTACGCCAGCCCTCAAACCCTCCGAGAATCGCCGTTCGTCCTCGACCCAAAGGAGCATCCTCATGATGCGTTTTACCTCTACCCTCGCTCTCGCCGCTTCCCTGACCCTCCTCTCCCTGGGTGCACAAGCTGCTGCCCCGTCGAACTGGCCAGCCGGTGCTCGCGACAGTTTTGTCAGCGACTGCAGCGCCGCCGCCAGCCAGAACGTAGACGTCAAAACTGCCAAAGCCCATTGCGAATGTGGCGCAGACAAGATCAACGCTGAACTGAGCACTGCCGAAATCAAAGAACTCATGACGAACCAGAACGCCAGCCCGGAGCTTAAAAACAAAGCAGTCGCGGCTATTTCGTCCTGCAAAGTCGTGAAGAAAAAGTAAGATTTGCGGCTGATCACACAGCTGTTTTGCCGGAAAAATGGCCCGAAAACTGCCATTTCTCACAAATTACACAGGTTTTACGGCTTTTTTTACCAGCTGATATTTCGAGCTTAAGCCCCGTAAATCGGGGCTTTCAGCCGACCAAGGCACTAAACGCAACGCTATTGATTAGCAAACAATGCCTTGGGGGGGCTCCCAAGCCGAACATTTCGACTATGATAGCCCGGTGTGCCCAGTTGGCCTGAGCAGCACAGCACTACTGAAAATATATGTTTCTTGGAGATACACCATGTCTAATCGCCAAACCGGCACCGTTAAATGGTTCAACGATGAAAAAGGCTTCGGCTTCATCACTCCTCAAGGTGGCGGTGACGACCTGTTCGTACACTTCAAAGCTATCGAAAGCGACGGTTTCAAAAGCCTGAAAGAAGGCCAAACCGTTTCCTTCGTGGCTGAGAAAGGCCAAAAGGGTATGCAAGCTGCACAGGTTCGCGGCGAGTAATTCTCCGCTGAGCTAAAAAAACCCCGTCCATGTGACGGGGTTTTTTATGGGCGTTGCAAAAGCCTGGAGCGGCTTAGCCGCAATTGACTCGCGTGATCACCAGGTTGTCGTCAGTGTTCAGGTTCAAGCGGTCGGAGCGATATTCCAGGGTGATCATGTCGTTAGGCTTGAGGATGCGTGCGTTCTGCGCACCGGCACGGGTACGCGCCTGCTCCAGCAATTGGGGCGAAGCTTTCTGGCCGATCGTGAACTCGGCGGCCTTCGACTCACAGCGGCTATGACCGGCATCGGCCACGGCGGCGTCTTTGGCTGGCTCAGAGGCACCCGGGGTGCTGCAACCCGCCAACGCGAGTGCTGCCAACAAAGTACCGAATGATGCGAGCTTCCAAGGCATGAAGCCTCCTATGATAAAAAATGGACAGAGATCGTGCGACAGCGATTGGGCGGATTGGTTTCAAGACGTAAACCGCCGCAGGGCAAGTCTGCCTGACTCTCGACAGGCATTCGCCCGGTCAATCGTGACCAGATATGAACGAAATCAGTAGATATCGATGTAGTCAAATTCCGGCGTCGGCCAGTTCTGTTTCAGCGCATTGAAAATCTGGGTCACCCAGACTTCGTCACTGGCAGCCACATTTCCCACATACCCTGAGCCTTTTGCCCAAGTCTCCAGGCGAAACAGCAGCCCGTCGATGTCCACACCGCCTACAAGCTTCCCCGAGGAGATATAGGCGATTCCAGCCTTGGTCACCCGCAACTGGGTATGTTCGTCGTCGCTGGCACTGGCGAGCAATTGGCGCACATTGGCCAATGTCAGGTTCTCGGGGTTGTTCAAATCGATCTGCACGTGGTGTCCCCGGCAATTAAACAGGCCGACAGTGTCGCACAGCGCTGCCGTCATTCCGAATCGCCTCATGCCTAAGTATCAGTGCCAAACGCGATACAAAATGGTTAACTGCCCCGGTAAGAACCGCGTTCCAGCGCACTGCCCAGTACTTTTAGCCTCGCGAGACTGTCATGACCACCGTAACGCTCCAAGCCGACATCAAAGCCAAGTGGCCCCAAGGGCAAAGCTCCTACAGCCCCGGTAGCCCCGAGGAATTGGCAATCATTGGTATCGACCTGCTGGTCAAGGAACTGGGCACGCAGGCGGCGCAAGCGTTCATCGGCCAGATATTCGAGAAATACCCGGCCGATCACATGGGGGCACACGACCCCGAGCGGGAATAGGAACCGGCCGGCGAGCGCCGACCGGTAAAGCCATTACTTCAGACGTGCCAGGCGCTCGGTCAACAGATCGAAGAAGCCCTGGGCGTCGCCATTCTCAACCCAAAAGACATTCTTTTGCTGCTTCAGGCCGTCGTACCAATCGACGATGGTCTGGCCGAAGGTCGGGCCCTCACGGCTATCCACTACCATATTGGCCTGACGACCACTGAACAGCGAAGGTTTGAGCAGGTAGGCGATAACGGTTGCGTCATGCACCGGGCCGCCAGGGATACCGTAGTGCTCCATGTCGCCCTTGACGTATTCGTTAAGAATATCGCCCACCACCTTGCTCGCGTTGTTCTTGATGTCAGCGATCTTTTTCAGGCGTGCTTCGCTGGTCAACACTTTGTGGGTGACGTCCAGCGGCAGGTAGGTCAGCTTGACGCCGCTCTTGAGCACAATCTCGGCGGCCACCGGGTCGGCGAACAGGTTGAATTCCGCCACCGGGGTGATATTGCCGCCATTGAAGTGCGCGCCGCCCATCACCACGACCTCCTTGATGCCTTGGGTGATTTCCGGCGCCTGGGTCAGTGCCAGCGCCAGGTTGGTCTGCGGGCCGAGCATGGCAATAGTGATACTGTGCGGCTTGGCGGTGCTCAGGGTCTTGATCAGGTAGTCAACGGCATTGCCGTCCGCCAGGCCCTTCTTGGGCTCATGCACGGTGACACCGGAAATACCTTCCTTTCCATGGATGTTCTCCGCGTAGATCGGCGTGCGCAGCAGCGGGGCTGGTGCACCGGCATACACCGGGATTTCCTCGCGCCCTGCCCACTCGCGGGCCAGGCGTGCGTTGCGAGAGGTTTTGTCCAGGCGCACGTTACCCGCGACGGTAGTCAGCGCACGGATATTCAGCTCATCGGGGGAAGCCATGGCGAACAGCAAGGCCACCACATCATCGGCGCCTGGGTCAGTGTCGATGATCAGATCGATCTTTTCCGCCGCCTGGGCGCTTGCAGCAGTGAGTGCGGACAAAAGCAGAACACTCCGGAACAGGTTTTTCAGGGTTGGGAGACCACGTTGCATAAAACACTCCTTGTCGTTGAGAACGCTAGAACGCTAGAACGTTACGCCGGACACCAGCGCGATATTGCAGTAAGGCTGGCATTCGCCGGTGCGCACCACGGCGCGCGCCTTGCGGCTGAGTTGCTTGAATTCTTCATGGCTGACCAGGCGCCGCTCACCGAGGGCGGCCTGCTCTGTGAGCGTGTTGAGTTCGGCCAGCGCCGGCGGTTGCTTGAGCAGGATTTCTTCGGCCAGCACATGACTCTCCACCTGCATTTCACTGAGCACGATACGCAAGGTGCTGATGAAATCCGGGATGCCCTGGGTCAACGCCAGGTCAATCAGCTCGACGCCCGGCGGCACCGGCAGGCCGGCATCGCCAATCACCAGAATGTCGCCATGCCCCAGCGAAGCGATGACACGCGACAGGGCAATATTAAGCAGAGGTGTCTTTTTCATGAGGGCACAAAACCTTGTACGTCGTGCAGCGTTGGAATAGAGGGTTGCGCGCCGGCACGGGTGACCGACAGTGCCGCCGCGACCTGGCCAAAGCGGATGGCCTCAGCCTCGCTTTTGCCGTTGGCCAGTGCCGCGGCGAAACCGCCGACGAAGGTGTCGCCCGCAGCCGTGGTGTCGACCGCCTTGACCTTCGGCGCCTGCAAGTGCTCGAAGCGCTGGCCGTCGGTAAACAGCGCGCCCTGGGATCCCAGGGTGATGATCACTTTACCGGCTCCGGCCTGGATCAGTTGGGTCGCCGCCACCTTGGCGCTTTCAATTGAGTCGACTGTCACGCCGCTCAGTGCCGTGGCTTCGCTTTCATTGGGAATGAGGTAGTCGATCGACGCGTACCACTCAGCCGGCAATGGACCGCTGGCCGGAGCTGGATTGAGGATCACCGTCTTGCCCAGCTCACGGCCGCGCTTGAGGGTGTAGCCCACCGTATTCATCGGCACTTCCAGTTGGCAGACGATCACGTCGGCCGCTTGCAGCACCGCGTCAAACGCCTGCAACGAGGCAGGTGTCAGTTCGCCGTTACTGCCGGCTACGATCACAATCGCGTTCTGGCTGCTGTCATCCACCACGATCAAGGCCACGCCACTGGAGCCCTCCACCGTGCTGACAGCCTGGCAATCAATGCCCTCCACCAGCAATGCGTCACGCAATTGGGTGCCATAGGCGTCGGTGCCCACACAGCCGATCATCGAAACATCAGCGCCCAGCCGCGCCGAAGCGACCGCCTGGTTCGCGCCCTTCCCGCCAGGCACGGTGGAAAACGTCTGCCCGATGAGCGTTTCACCGGCACGCGGCAGCCGGCTGGCGCGGGTCACCAGGTCCATGTTCAAGCTGCCTACTACCACTACTTTTGCTGGCATACATCAGTACTCATCAATTCGGTTCAGCGGTATTGGGCGAATGTACCGGCGACGGGCGCCGTCGACTCACGCAATACAATGCTCGGCGTCACGATGCGTTGATCGATCGGCATGTGGGGTGTCGCAATTCTTCGCAGTAACAGCTCGGCCGCCGTCTCGCCCAGTTGCACGATCGACTGCCCGACCGTTGTCAACGCCGGGTAGACGTAACGGCCCATTTGAATGTCATCAAAACCGATCACTGACAGCTCGCCCGGCACGCGGATATTGCGCTCGGCTGCTGCGCGCAACACGCCGAAACCGATCATGTCGTTACTGGCAAAAATCGCGCTGGGCGGATTGTGCGCCAATAACTGGACGGCGGCGGCATAACCGCCGGTGCTGGTGAAGTCGCTCTCCTGGGTGCGATTGGATGCCACGTCGACACCCGCCTCTCGCAGCGCGCGGTGATACCCCGCCAGACGCATCTGCGCGACACGGGTATGGGCCGGACCGCCGATGCAGGCGATGTCTCGGTGGCCCAGTTCGAGCAAGTGTCGGGTCGCCAGGTAGGCGCCCTCCTCGTGGTCGATACGCACCAGATCCACGTCAATGCCATCCAGCGCCCGGTCGACGATCACCATGGGCGTACGCACCGCGCTCAAACCGGCGGCAAGACCGCTGTCGTCGCCGCCCACCGAGGTCACGATCAAGCCGTCGATGCGCTTTTCCAACAACACGCGCAAATAGTTACGCTGTTTTTCGGCGTTGTCGTCGGAGTTGCAAAGAATCACGCAGTAGCCATTACGCTCACAGTAATCCTCGATACCCCGGGCCAATTCCGCGAAATACGGGTTGAGGCTGTTGGGCACCAGCAAACCGATAGTGGCTGTGGTCTTGGCCTTGAGCGAACGCGCGACGGCGCTGGGCACGTAGTCGAGCTGCTTGATGGCTGCCTCGACCTTGATGCGTACCGGCTCGCTGACCGGGCGCGTCTTGTTCACCACATGGGACACCGTGGTGTAGGAAATACCCGCGAGCGCTGCCACATCCTTGATCGTTGCCATGGTTCAGCCTCGCCGACTGGCGCGCTGGCTGCGGTAGGTATCGAGGACCACGGCAATCACGATCACGGCACCAGTGATGATGCGCTTCGTGGGCTCCGTGGCACCGATCTGCGCCAGGCCGGCGGCCAATACCGAAATAATCAACACACCAAAAAAGGTACTGATCACTGAGCCGCGCCCGCCCATCAGGCTAGTACCGCCGATCACCACCGCGGCGATCACTTGCAACTCCAGGCCGGAGCCCGCATTCGGGTCCGCCGCTTCCAGCCGCGAAATCTGGAACAGCGCCGCCACACCAGCCAGCAGGCCCATAAGGCTGAACACCAGGATCTTGTAGGGCTTGGGATTGATCCCCGCCAGGCGTACGGCCTCTTCGTTGGTGCCGATACCGATCAGGTAACGACCAAACACGGTACGCGTCAATACAAGCTGCGCGGCGATGATCACCAGCAGGGCGATGATGAACGAGGGCGAGATGCCAAAGGCAATCGGATTGGACAGCCAGGCAAATGAATCACCGATGTAGGCAGTGCGCGAACCGGTCATCTGGTACGCCACGCCACGGGCCATTTCCAGCACGCCAAGGGACACGATGAATGACGGAATGCGCCAGGCCACGGTGATCGAACCGGTGATGGTGCCCGCCAACGCCGCGCAACCCATGCCCAGCACAGCGGCCGGCAACACGCTCCAGCCCCAGCCGAGAATCGCCACGCTGACGGCCGACGCCGCCAGGGCCAGCACCGAGCCCACCGACAGGTCAATACCGCCGATGATCAGGATGAAGGTCATGCCCACCGCCAGCACCATCAAGTCTGGAATCTGGTTGGCCAGGGTGCTGAAGGTGTCATAGGACAGGAAGTGGTCGCTGAGCACCGAGAACAGCGCGATCATCGCCAGCAAGGCGCCCGCCAGGCCCAGGTAAGTACCCAGGCCGTAGAAGTTGCCGCCAGTCTTGCCGGGGGAAGTTGTGGTTTTCATGGGGTATCCCTAAGCACTGCGTCGTTAAGCAGCGCATCACGTTTCTGATAGCCGGCAAAGGCGGCGGCGAGCAATTCGTCCTGGGTCCAGCTGTCGCGCTCGAAAGTCTCGATCAAGCGCCCGGCGGACAACACGCCGATGCGGTCGCAGATCAGCATGAGTTCGCGCAGGTCGCTGGACACCACCACCAACGCTTTGCCCTGACGGGTCAATTCGCCCAGCAAGGCATAAATATCGAATTTGGCACCGACGTCGATGCCACGGGTCGGCTCATCGAACAGCATCACCGAGCAATCGCGCTCCAGCCAGCGGCCAATCACCACCTTCTGCTGGTTACCACCGGACAGCTCGGACACCAACTGCGCCGGGCTGGAACTGCGGATGCGCATGGCATCGATCTGGCGCTTGGCCAATGCGGTTTCATTGCGGCTGTTGACCACGCCACCGCCGGAAATTTCCGGCATGTTACCCAGCGCGATATTGGCGCTGATGGACTGAGTCAGCAGCAAGCCTTCGCCCTTGCGGTCCTCGGTGATCAGGGCAATGCCGTGGCCTACCGCATCGACCGGCGAGCGAATGCTCACCACCTGGGCCGGCGAGCCAAGCGCCACGGTGCCGCTGTCGGCCAGGTCGGCGCCGAAGATCAGACGCAACAGTTCAGTACGACCGGCACCGATCAGGCCGGAAATGCCGTAGATTTCCCCCGCACGCACTTCGAAGGACACATCGCGGACTTTGTCCGAGCGGGTCAGGCCTTTCACCGTCAAGGCCGGACCACCAATGGTGCGCGGGCCCAGGTCGATGTGTTCGCCAAGCTCGCGACCGACCATCAAGGTGACCAATTGCTCGCTGTTGTAGTTGGCCATGGGCTCGACACAGACCAGCTTGCCGTCGCGCAATACCGCAATGCGTTGGGCCACACGGGCCAGCTCTTCCAGCCGGTGTGAAATGTAGATGATCGCCACGCCCCGGGCCTGCAGGCGGGTGATTTGTTCAAACAGCATCTCGACTTCACGGGCGGTGAGCATGGCCGTGGGCTCGTCGAGGATCAATACATGGCAGTCGCCGATCAGGTTACGGGCGATCTCGACCATTTGCTGATGGCCAATGCCCAGGCTGCCGACCAGTGTATCCGGGTCGATGGCATCCAGGCCGACCTGGGCCATGGCCTCGATCGCAGCCTTGCGCAGTTGCTTGCGGCTGATCCAGCCACAATGGCTGGGCAGGTTATCCAGGAACAGGTTTTCGGCGACGGTCAGCGTCGGCAGCAGGTTGAGTTCCTGCATGACCATGCGCACGCCCAGCTCTTCGGCCTGGGTGCGGCTGCCGGGGCGGTAGTCCTGTCCATTGAACTGCATATGCCCGGTGGTCGGCGTGACCAGCCCGCCGATGATTTTCGACAAGGTGCTTTTGCCGGCACCGTTCTCACCGGTCAGCGCCAGCACTTCCCCGCGATTGAGCGTCAGGGTGATGTCGGACAGAACCGGCTGGGCATAGGTCTTGCCGATACCGCTGACCGAGAGGACAGCGTTCGGGGCGGAAGATGACATAGGAAAATCTCCAGGCGCCCGCTCAGGACGAGCGAGCGCTGTTGGGTACTGCCAGGATTACTTCTTGAGGACGAGTTCGACCGGGGTTTCGATCACGCCGTCCTTGGAGTCGACTTTCTCACCCTTGACCAGCTTGAGCGCGTTCTGGATACCGAACACGGCTTGCTGGGCAGCGGCCTGGTCAGCGGTCGCGAGTACGCGGCCGTCTTGCAGCATCGGCTTGATGGCTTCGATGTTGTCGTAGCCTACGACCAGCACTTTGCCAGCCTTGCCTGCCGCACGTACGGCGGAAACAGCACCCAGGGCCATGTTGTCGTTACCGGCCAGCAGGGCCTTGAGGTCAGGGTATTCACTCAACATGGCGGAAGCGACTTTCTGGCCCTGGTCGATTTCCCAGTTGCCGGATTGGGTGGAGACGATCTTCATGCCGGCAGCGTCCATCGCATCCTTGTAGCCTGCGGTACGTTGCTGGGCGTTGGTGGTCGTCGGCACGCCTTCGATGATGCCGACCTTGTCACCCGAGGCCAGTTGCTTGGCCAGGTAGTCGCCCACCAGCTTGGAGCCTTTGCGGTTGTCCGGGCCTACGAACGGAATATCGAGGTTTTTGCTTTTGAGCACGTCCGGGTCCAGGCGGTTGTCGATGTTGACGACCTTGATACCGGCATCCGAAGCCTTCTTCAGCACGGTGACCAGCGCCTTGGAATCGGCGGGTGCGATGACGATGGCATTGACCTTGGCGAGGATCATCTGGTTGACGATATCGATCTGCGCGCTGGTATCGGTTTCGTTCTTGATCCCGTTGGTGATCATGTCGAAATCGGCGGAGTGTTCTTTCTGGTACGTCTTGGCACCGTCTTGCATGGTGACGAAGAATTCATTGGCGAGGGATTTCATGACCAGGCCGACCTTGGGTTTGGCGGCGTCATCGGCAAATGCAGAGGAGAGAGGCAGGGCAGCGGATGCGGCAGCAAGCACAGCGACAGCAAGAAGACGTCCGGCAAATGGCAGCTTCATGGGTTCACTCCGATCTTATGATTATTGTGAGCAACGCTTGCACCGAAGATCGCTTCGGCAGCCCTCCCACCCGGGTGGCTGATACGAGCTGTCACGACACTCAGGGAGCACGCCGTGAAACATCTCGCAAACGTTTGCGTTATTCAAACTATGAGAACCTTGTCGAGATTTGTCAACGGTTGAAAACAGCCTTTCATCCACGCCCTCCCTCGCACCTGACGATAAGGCGCCGTTAAACATCGCACGCTCCCAGTCGTTCTCTAAAACGACAGGCTATGGCGCATTATTCATGCAAAACCCAAGGGCCGGCGTTCAACTTTTTCGGACAACCGAACGCAATAAGGTCCGATGTTCGGAAAGCCGGACGCCCACCTACCCACGCCCCATCAAAATTCAAATTAAATTGTTATAAATCAATAAGTTATTTTATAGCATCGAACACAATCAGCCTGGTACAGATCCTGCTCTACCCCATCACCTCGTGGCATTCAGAACCGCCCGGGTGTTCTAGATGAACCTGCTACAGCACTCATCAAAAACCAGAGAGAAAAATAATGAAATCTGCACTGAAAAACTTTGTTCCGGGCGCGTTAGCCCTTCTGCTGCTGTTCCCCGCTGCCGCCCAGGCAAAGGAAGTTGAATCCAAGACCAAACTGTCCAACGTGGTGATCCTCGCCACCGGCGGCACCATTGCCGGCGCTGGCGCCAGTGCGGCCAACAGTGCCACCTACCAAGCGGCCAAAGTCGGTATCGAGCAATTGATTGCCGGTGTTCCTGAGCTTAGCCAGATCGCCAATGTGCGCGGCGAGCAAGTGATGCAAATTGCGTCCGAAAGCATCAACAATGAAAACCTGCTGCAACTGGGTCGCCGCGTCGCCGAACTGGCCGACAGCAAGGACGTGGACGGCATCGTGATCACCCACGGTACTGACACCCTGGAAGAAACCGCCTACTTCCTGAACCTGGTGGAAAAAACCGACAAGCCCATCGTGGTGGTCGGTTCCATGCGCCCAGGCACCGCCATGTCGGCAGACGGCATGCTTAACCTGTACAACGCCGTGGCCGTGGCAGGCAGCAAAGACGCGCGCGGCAAAGGCGTGCTGGTCACCATGAACGACGAGATCCAGTCGGGTCGCGACGTCAGCAAGATGATCAATATCAAGACCGAAGCATTCAAGAGCCCATGGGGCCCGCTGGGCATGGTGGTTGAAGGCAAATCCTACTGGTTCCGCTTGCCAGCCAAGCGCCACACCATGGATTCCGAATTCGACATCAAAAACATCAAGAGCCTGCCTGACGTTGAAATCGCCTATGGCTATGGCAACGTGAGCGACACTGCGGCCAAAGCCCTGGCCCAAGCTGGCGCGAAAGCCATCATCCATGCCGGCACCGGTAATGGCTCGGTGTCTTCCAAGGTGGTCCCTGCCCTGCAGGAACTGCGCAAGCAAGGCGTTCAGATCATCCGTTCTTCCCACGTGAATGCCGGTGGTTTCGTTCTGCGTAACGCCGAACAACCAGACGACAAGTATGACTGGGTGGCTGCACACGACCTGAACCCACAGAAAGCCCGCATCCTGGCGATGGTTGCCCTGACCAAGACCCAGGACAGCAAAGAGCTGCAACGGATGTTCTGGGAATATTGATTCCCGGTAACACCTCGGCAGGGGCGGTTCTATCCGCTCCTGCCTCTCCCCCCTCGATTAAAACTCCTTCGCCCTACACCAAATTACTCAATTTGCTGTCAGACGGACTTCTTGAAATTTAAGCAGTTGCGAAATTGCCTACAGTTAAATACTGTATGTGCGTACAGCTTATTAAGGAATACTCCGTGGCAAAGTCCTCTTCCGTAGCGCCAACCCCGCCCGATGCCTACGCACGCCTCGCCGTTCGCGTGCAAAAGATCATCAATTCGACCAATGCCCAGAAAGCCAAGGCGGCTTTGATCTTCCGTTTGCCGGACGAACCTGAAGATGAATGGGCGCGTTTGCTGGAAGAAATCGCGGAAAATGACAACGTCACCCTCGCTTATCGCGACGACGGCGGTGTGCAGATTTTCTGGGTTGTGCCGAAGGAAGATTGATTCAATGAGTGTCCGTTTTATCGCGGTGTGTTGCCTGTTTTTTGCCGTCACCGCTCACGCCCAGGCGCCCCGAACTTTCAGCGAAGCCAAGAAAGTCGCCTGGAAGCTCTACGCCCCACAATCCACCGAGTTCTATTGCGGCTGCAAGTACACCGGCAACCGGGTGGATTTGAAAGCTTGCGGCTATATTCCACGCAAAAATGCCAACCGCGCCGCACGCATTGAATGGGAACACATCGTTCCAGCGTGGCAGATCGGCCATCAACGCCAGTGCTGGCAAGAGGGAGGGCGTAAGAACTGCACACGCCATGACGACGTGTTCAAGCGCGCCGAAGCCGACTTGCACAACCTGGTGCCAAGCATTGGCGAGGTCAATGGCGACCGCAATAACTTCAGTTTTGGTTGGTTGCCGGTGCAAAGCGGGCAGTACGGCTCTTGCCTGACCCAGGTGGACTTCAAGGCCAAGAAGGTCATGCCGCGTCCGTCCATCCGGGGCATGATCGCACGCACGTATTTCTACATGAGCAAGCAGTACGGCTTGCGCCTGTCAAAACAGGACCGCCAACTGTACGAAGCCTGGAACAAGACCTACCCGGTGCAAACCTGGGAGCGTCAACGCAACCAGACCGTGGCGTGTGTGATGGGGCGCGGCAATGAGTTTGTCGGCCCGGTGAACCTGAAAGCCTGCGGTTGAATGTGGGCGGGGCGCCCGCCCACTCTGCCTTTACTGGGCGGCGTTGTGCTCAATGATTTCTGACACAGTGTCGGTTTTCTTGGCGCGAGCCATTTTCTCGTTAAGCAGGGTCTGCTTGGCCTCGGCTTCCGCCTTGGTTGCGAACGGCCCCAGCAGGACTTCGTCCTTGCCATCCACTTTCACGATATAAAAATTGAAACCATGCTCCAGCAGCCAGGCTGTGAGGTCGGTGATTGCCTGCAACTTGTGGTCCGGCGGGCCGACCCACACGTCCCATTCCTGGGCAGCAATTGCTCCGGTCTGGGGTTGGCTCTCGGTCACGGCAGGCTTGGGCTTGGGCGTCTCGACGCTTTTGCCTTCACCACAACCGGCCAATGCCAACACCGCAATTGCCATCGCTACTTTACGCACTGCCCTGCTCCTTTGAAGAGAAAGAGGCGACTTTATCATTCACTGTCTATTCTGGCCGTCATAAACGTTGGCTTAAACAATGCGAATCATGTATCGCAGACCTGTATGATGCCGCCATGGGAATTAATGTCGCCTCTATGCGTCCTAAAAGAGGCAGTCACAGGGAAGCGCTTAGCAGTAAGCTACACACATCCGACACCTGCCCTGTCTGAAACATGTGTCCTTAAAAGTAATCAAGGAGAAGTCCATGCTTATACTCACCCGCAAAGTTGGTGAAAGCATAAACATCGGTGATGACATCACGATCACCATCCTGGGCGTAAGCGGCCAGCAAGTACGAATCGGCATCAACGCACCTAAGGATGTTGCCGTGCATCGCGAGGAGATCTACCAGCGCATCCAGGCCGGCCTGACTGCTCCGGACAAAAACCAGACACCTTGAAGCGCCCTCAGTAGCCAGCCTTTTCGTTCACTGTAACGGCTGGCGAAAACTCTTTCGGACTGCTCTGATCGTTGTTGCGTGACTGACGCCGCCCATGCGTTCATCTTCATGGAAAGATGAAACTGTCATCACGCCTGGAACTTGTTGTTTCATTCACGGCCGAATCTCCTGACTGACACTCAGCCATCCGTGTGCATTCAGGAGCACGTCGATGAGGCCTACAACCGCACCACCTTTTGCCTACAAGGCCTGGGTGATCGCCCTATTGATAGGGTTGATCTTCGTGGGGCTGGCCTATGGCTTGAGATACGTAATCGAAGGTGCCAATTCCGCCGATGACCACTCCTGGCTGGACCTGGCGCTGTTGCTCAGTGGCTACCTGTTCCTGTTCTGCCTCAAACCCATCCAGAAAGCCGTGCAGCGTAGGCTGTGCCGGCAAGCCACACGCTGATGTCGCGCTGTTCGTTATCTGATCGCTGGCATTGGAAGCACCACAATACAACCGATGTGTAGGGGCGCATGATCGCAGTGCATCAGCATCACACTGTCGCACGCTGTACGTGCAACAAACCGTCCGTGTCACGCCGTGCCTTTAGCTGTTCATACCCATCAATCGAAGGATGCTCGGTAAGCATGACCGTGTGATGCGTTGACGTCACGACCATCACATCCATCCCTGCCGCCTCTCCTGCGCGAATGCCGACCGTCGCATCTTCAAACACCAGGCAATCCTCTACCGGTACGCCCAGGCGTTGCGCCCCCAGCACGTAGCAGGCGGGGTTTGGCTTGCCGACGGCAACATCTTCGGCCGTGACCATCACCGCTGGCGGTGCGATGCCCGCCGCTTGCAGGCGACGCAACGCAAGCTCCCTGGGTGCCGAGGTGACCAGCGCCCATTGATCGCCCGGCAGGCTACTCAGGAACGTGACGGCCCCGGGGATCGCGACAACGCCCTCTACATCATTGATTTCTGCCTCGGTGATCCACTGCGCTTCGACCTCAGGATCGATGCCAGGCAGTGCCTGGCGCGTGATGGTGTCGATTGCACGGGCACCGTGGATGGTCTTCAAGAACGCTGGCGCATCCAAACCATGGCGCTGCGCCCAGATGCTCCACACGCGCTCCGCGGCAGCAATGGAGTTGAGCAACGTCCCATCCATATCAAACAGAAAGGCACGGTAACGGCGGTTGAACACGGCTGAACCTCGGTTGGACACTGCGTGGCTTCCTCTTGGGTGGTAACAAATGACAGGCCCGATGCAATCTACGGATCACCTCGCTGCTTGTAAACGCTAGGAGCCTGGATTGCATTACAGGTTTGTAATCAAGCTGTAAGTCTTGCCAGCACCCTCACTTCATACAGTGGAGTCGTCAGTCACCCACATCGGATGACGCCACTTCCTACTGATGAAAAGGGTCCACCCATGAAACCTGCAAGCAAACTCTGCCTGGTCGCCGCCAGCCTACTGATGCTGGGCACCGGCACTGCCATGGCCGGCACCGTCGCGCCGGTCAAAGCCAATAACGTGGTGCTGGTACATGGCTCCTGGGCTGACGGGTCGAGCTGGTCCGAGGTGATTACCCGCCTCCAGGCCGCCGGGCTGCACGTCACTGCCGTGCAGAACCCGCTGACCTCGGTGGCCGACGATGTCGCCGCCACCAACCGTGTACTGGATCAACAAGACGGCCCTACCGTGTTGGTCGGCCATTCCTACGCCGGCACCGTGGTCAGCGACGCCGGAGCCAACCCGAAAGTCAGTTCACTGGTCTACGTGGCCGCCCGGGCTCCAGATGCCAACGAAGACTTCGTCGCGCTCTCAGCCAAGTATCCGACCATGCCGGTGCGCGCCGGTGTCGAAGATCACGACGGCTACCTCACCCTGAGCCAGGACGCCTTCCTCAAGTATTTCGCCACCGATGTGCCGCACGCGAAGGCCATGGAGCTGTACGCCGTGCAGCAACCCATCACAAAGGCCCTGTTCAGCGGCCGCACTGTCAATGCGGCCTGGCATACCAAGCCGTCTTGGTACGCGGTGTCCGCAAATGACCAGACCATCAACCCAGACCTTGAGCGCTTTCTCGCCAAGCGCATGAATGCCACCACTGTCGAGCTGCCATCGAGCCACTTGTCACTGGTGTCCCACGCCAAGGAAATCACCGACCTGATCCTCGAAGCCTCGGGCCGCCAGCCTTAAGCCTTGCATTACAAACTTGTCATCATCCTGTTGGTTGGCTGTTCGGGGCCCCTGGTTACTGTGAAGTCACTGCCATGACCTGGCCGCCAACCCTTTAAGAGAGATACCGCCATGAAACTGTTTATCCTCGGCTTTGCCGCTTTGCTCGCTACCGGTTCCGTGCTTGCAGCCGAATCCGTCATCCACGACAAAACCGGCTTTTTCGTCCATCTGGACGTCGCCAAAGTATTGTCGAGCACTGACACCTATGGCCAATGCGGCATCGTCCCCGCACGCCTCAACTACCTCGACAGCCAAGGCCGCGAACACGTGTTGGACTATCAGGTGCAGGGCATCGGTTGCGCCAGTGACAATTGATCGGGCTACACTTGCGCCACGCATTGAGACAGGGCATTTCCCATGAACATCCTCGTAGTCGAAGACGAACCCAAGGCCGGCAATTACCTGCTCAATGGCCTGCAGGAACTGGGCTATTCCGTCAGCCTCGCCCGCGACGGCGTGGACGGTTTGCATCAGGCCCTGGAAACGCCGTTCGACGTGATCGTGCTGGATGTGATGATGCCAAAAATGGACGGCTGGGAAGTGCTGCGCCGCCTGCGCAAGGAAGCCGACACACCGGTACTTTTTCTGACGGCCCGCGATGACATTGCTGACCGCATCAAGGGCCTGGAACTGGGCGCCGACGATTACCTGATCAAGCCGTTTTCCTTCGCCGAACTGGTAGCACGCTTGCGCACCCTGACCCGCCGTGGCCCGAGCCGGGACGAGGAACAACTACAAATCGCCGACCTGCAGATCGACGTGCTGAAGCGTCGCGTTACCCGCGCCGGCACGCGCATTACCCTGACCAATAAAGAGTTCGCCCTGCTGCACCTGTTCGCAACACACCAGGACCAGGTGCTGTCCCGTTCGATGATCGCATCGCGGGTGTGGGACATGAATTTTGACAGCGACACCAATGTGGTAGACGTCGCCGTGCGGCGCCTGCGCTTGAAAATCGACGATCCGTTCCAGCTCAAGCTGATCCACAGCGTGCGCGGCATCGGCTACCGCTTCGATACCCAGCCATGAACAAACATCGTCATTATTCCCTGACGCTGCGTCTGGCGCTGATCTTCGCCCTGCTTGCCTTCGCCTTGCTGGCTACCCTGGGTGTGGCGCTGTACCGCGAACTAGAGCGCGAGCTGATCATGCGCGACGACGCGGCCTTGATCTACCGCATCGACCAATTGCGCAACCTGCTCAATGACAGCAATACCCTGGACCTGATCAAGACCAAGCCGGAACTGTTCCAGAACATGCTGGGCAACCGCGAATCGGTACTGAGCATCGCCGCGCCTGGGCAACAACCCTTGTTGACGGTCAATCCCGGCAATATCGATCTGCCTGCCATCCCCCCAGTGCCCAAAAATCACGAGTTGACGTTTGCTGACGTGCACCATTTCCCTAGCATTAACGGCGCACCCTTCGCGACCGTGGCCGCGTCCATCGACTCCGGCGATCTGGGCAGCCTGCAAGTCACCACCGGACGCCTGATGACCGAGCGCACCGCAGTGCTGGCCAGCTATCGTTTGAGCGTCTATGTCCTGGCGAGCATCGCTGCAATCATTCTGGCGGTGGTCGGTTATCTGCTGGTGCATCGTGGACTTGTACCGTTACGTCGCCTGGCCCGACACGCCCAAGGCATAGGCGTCGGCAATCTCGCCGAACGCCTCGACAGCCACGGCGCACCAAAAGAACTGCTACCGATGATTGATTCGTTCAACACCATGCTGGAGCGGCTGGCCAAAGGCTTTGTCCAACTGGGCCAAGTGTCTACCGACATGGCCCACGAACTGCGCACGCCCATCAACAACCTGCTGGGAGAAACCCAGGTCGCCCTGCAACAACACCGCAGCATCGAGAGCTACCAGCAGTTGCTGGCCTCCAATGTCGAAGAGCTTGAAAGACTGGCACGCATGCTCGACAACATGCTGTTCCTGGCCCGCACCGATCCGGCCAGCGCCCTGCGCCAGCGCCAGGAACTCAATGCTGCAGATGAAGTGGAGCGCATCGCCGAGTACTTCGAAGGCTTGGCGGCGGATAGGGATATCAGCATTCGCGCTGAAGGTGACGGGGTGATCTGGGCGGAGCCGATGTTATTGCGCAGGGCCCTGGCGAACCTGTGTGCCAACGCCATCAAATATGGGGCGCCGAGCACTGAGCTGGTGATACAGGCGACTCCCAATAACGACGGCATTCATCTGAGCGTCAGCAACCACGGCGAGACCATCGCTGCCGAGCATCTGCCGCGACTGTTCGAACGTTTTTACCGGGTGGATGAATCACGAGAACGGTCAGCGCAATCCAACGGGCTGGGCTTGTCGATTGTGGCGACCATCATGCAGTTGCATAACGGGCAATACAGCGTGAGCAGTGAGGCAGGGGTGACGTGTTTTGATTTGTTCTTTCCGAAGCGGGAAGACTGAACAGCCGCCCCCCGGTGTTATTTTGCAAAGGTTTGTCCCTTAACGCTGGACGAAAGCCACACTACTCTTGCTCCCAACGGGCTCAAGGTAGAGCCGGCAACGGTAAAAACAAGGGAGATTCGGGAATGGAACTACGATTAGGTTTACTGGAAAAGGGGCTGGCTGAAATGAACGAGAAGCTGATCACCGTTTCGAGCAAGGCAGACGCCATGGATAAGCACTTCGCTTCCAAGGCAGACCTGGCAACCACTGAACTCAATCTTATCAAGTGGTATGTGGCGACCGCATTTGCAATGACAGGCCTGGCCTGCGCCATTACCTTCGGGCTCACCCGATTGTTTGCAATGTGAGGCTCGTGGGGCAGGTCAGCTGACCTGCCCACCCACTTCCGCTACATCCACAGGTGTTTGCCACGCCGTCAGTAAAGCTGCCTGCAATCCCGTGACCATTTTACCCAGCTCCATTGAAGGCCGCTGCGATCCCGTCACCTGCTCCGGCAGAAAAGGTACATGAATGAAACCACTGCGCACTTGCGACCCAGCGAGAGCATGCTGCAATAGATAAAACACCTGGTTACACACAAAGGTCCCCGCCGTCTGCGAAACGGAGGCCGCGACTCCCGCTTCACGCACGGCCTTGACCATTGCCTTGATCGGCAGCGTCGTGAAGTAGGCAACTGGGCCATCAACGATGACCGCCGTATCGACAGGCTGCTCGCCCAGGTTATCGGGGATACGCGCATCGTTGACATTGATCGCCACCCGCTCGATGGAGATATCGCTACGACCCGGCCCCAGCCCTGTAGCGATCACCATCGCCGGGTGCAATTCGTCGACAAGCCGGGTCAGGCACTCACCCGCAGTGGCAAATGCGCAAGGCAATTGACGGGCAACAATCTGCACACCGGCCTCCAGTTGCACGCCGTCCAATAGGCGCACGGCCTCCCAGGACGGATTAACCAAGTCTTTATCAAAGGGCTCAAAGCCCGTCAGCAATACGGTTTGCATCCTGGCCTCACATCAACAGGTAGAGCAGCACAATATTGACCACCAACATCATCAACGCCGTGGGCAGTTGCGCCTTGATCACCGCGTTCTTGTCCGGCAGCTCCAGCAACGCAGCAGGCACAATATTGAAGTTGGCGGCCATCGGCGTCATCAATGTGCCGCAGTAGCCGGAGAACATGCCAATCGCCGCCATCACCGCTGGATTCCCGCCGTAGATACCCACAAGCACCGGCACGCCGACACCGCCCGTCATCACTGGGAATGCCGCAAAACCATTACCCATGATCACCGTAAACAAAGCCATGCCCAATACATAGACCATCACTGCCACCAACTTGAAATCGAGGTTGATGTAGGTGGTGGTGACATGCGCAACAGCCGTACCGACCCCGGCCTCATTAAACAGCAAGCCGAGCATCGCCAGCATTTGCGGAAGAACCATCGCCCAGCCAAGGGCTTCAGTGAGACGGCGGGATTCGCGCAAGGCTTGCACCGGCGTATCACGGGTGAGCCAGCAGGCCAGGCCAAGTGCGATCAAGCAGCCGATACCGAGGGAAACGAAGGTGGTGTTTTTCGGATCCAGCAGTGGCACGCCGCCAATCTCGGTGTGCTTGAGCAGCACCGAGCCAATGACCGTGGTCAGTGGGATGGCGAGCGCAGGAATGAACAGCTTGTGGCCCAGGCGACCGGCACTGGCGCGAGAGGCCTTGTCATGCAGCTCGACATGCTTGCCACGGCCGACTCCGCCCATGCCGGCAATCAATGCCATCACCACGACGCCAGCGCCGATGGCCACCGACGGCAGGCGCTCGCCGATCAGGAACGGAATAGCGAACAACAGCCAGAACAACGCACTGGACCAACGCTTGGGATGGCTCCGGTCCATCAGAATCATGCCCGCAGTAATGAGCAGCAGAACCCCCGCGAGCCAGTACAGGTATTGAATGGAAATGATCATTGCGCGGCCTCCACTGGCGTAGCGGCAGGCGTCATCTCACGGGTAAGCCTTCGATCAAACCGGTGCAGACGGATCGCATGAATAACAAAGGCACAGATCGCCGTAGGAATGCCCCACACCGCAATATGCAGCGGCTCCACATCAATTCCCGAGCCGAGCAGGAAAGTGTGCATCAATGCGATTGCGCCAAAGGCGACGAAAATGTCTTCACCAAAAAACAGTCCGACGTTATCCGTCGCGGCGCACATGGCCAACACCTTGTGACGTAATTTGTCCGGCAGCTTGCCGTAGCGTTTTTCCGCCGCGCCTTCGGCCATCGGTGCGAGCAGCGGACGCACCATCTGTGGGTGCCCACCCAGGCTGGTCAACCCCATGGCGGCGGTGGATTCGCGTACAAACAGATAGATGATCAACAACCGCCCGACCGTGGCGCGCTCGAACCGTGCAATCCAGTTTTGTGCATGCAGGCGCAGCCCATGACGCTCCAGCAGGCCAATGACCGCCAGGGGTAACAACAGAATTAATTGCAAGGCACGGGTTTGAAGGAAGCCATCGCCCATGGTCGCGAGGATTTTCTCCAGCGGAAAGTGGGCAGCAAGCCCGGTGGCGATAGCGGCGGCGGTGACCACCAACAGCGGGTTGAAGCGCAAGACAAAGCCAACCACGATCACAAGTACGCCGATCAACGGCCATAAGTTCACAACAGTTTGCATGGCGTGAGGTCCTTAAGTGCGCGCTGCGGCGCCATTACAGCAGGATGTGAACAAAGGGTTCACAGCAAGAAGTGGCGTGCAGTCAGCTCGGTTTTTTATTGTTGACCCGAAAGGTCGAGCGTCAGTGGCGGCAACTTTGCTGCCTGGGGGCGGGAGGTGTCCAACAAGAAAAATTGTTGCTGCGAACCAATAATTTTTGTGGGTGGTGAGAGTTTTGCAAATCGCACGGCCACAAAAAAGGGCCCACCTTTCGGTGGGCCCTTCTAGACCGCCCAGCAGAGCGGATTTTGTTTGGTAGGCGCGATTGGACTCGAACCAACGACCCCCACCATGTCAAGGTGGTGCTCTAACCAACTGAGCTACGTGCCTGCTGTGAGGCGGCATTCTACGGAATTCCGGAGGGGTGTCAACATCTTTTTTGCAGCTAACCCTATGAATATGCGAATTTTTTATTTGCGCGGAGCACGCCCGTGGATTTCGGGTGGCTGGCAGGCAATTTTCAACTCAGGTAGGATCGACGCACTCGTAAAAAATATAAAACAGAGGTTCCAGGATGGCGAACACCCCCTACCCCCAGTCGTATTACGCCGCGTCCGCGAATGCCGTTCCACCTCGCCCGGTGCTGCAAGGTGAGGTCGAAACCGATGTATGCGTGATTGGTGCCGGCTACACCGGCCTCTCCAGCGCGCTGTTCCTGCTGGAGAACGGTTTTCGCGTGACGGTGCTGGAAGCCGCCAAGGTGGGGTTTGGCGCCTCGGGCCGCAACGGTGGGCAGATCGTCAACAGCTACAGCCGTGATATCGATGTGATCGAGCGCAGCGTCGGGCCCAAACAGGCACAACTGCTGGGAGAGATGGCGTTCGAAGGCGGCAGGATCATCCGCGAGCGCGTCGCCAAGTACCAGATCCAGTGCGACCTGAAGGACGGCGGTGTATTCGCCGCGCTCAACAGCAAGCACATGGGCCACCTGGAGTCGCAGAAGCGCCTGTGGGAGCGCTACGGTCATACGCAGCTGGAGTTGCTGGACGAGCGCCGTATCCGCGAAGTGGTTGCCTGCGACAACTATGTGGGCGGTTTGCTGGACATGAGCGGCGGCCACATCCACCCGCTCAACCTGGCACTCGGCGAAGCGGCGGCCGTGGAATCTTTGGGCGGCACAATCTACGAGCAATCGGCAGCCGTGCGAATCGAGCGCGGCGCCAACCCAGTGGTGCATACCGCCGAGGGCAAGGTCAGGGCCAAGTTCGTTATCGTCGCGGGCAATGCCTACCTGGGCAACCTGGTGCCGGAGCTGGCAGCCAAGTCGATGCCCTGTGGCACGCAAGTGATCACCACAGCGCCTCTGGGTGACGATCTCGCAAAGACGCTGCTGCCGCAGGATTACTGCGTCGAAGACTGTAACTATTTGCTCGACTACTATCGACTCACCAGCGACAAGCGCCTGATCTTTGGTGGTGGCGTGGTGTATGGCGCGCGTGACCCGGCGAACATCGAGGCGATCATCCGTCCGAAGATGCTCAAGGCGTTCCCGCAGCTCAAGGACGTGAAGATCGACTACGCCTGGACCGGTAATTTCCTGCTGACCCTGTCTCGCCTGCCGCAGGTGGGACGCTTGGGCGATAACATCTACTACTCACAAGGCTGCAGTGGCCATGGCGTGACGTATACGCACCTGGCCGGCAAGGTACTGGCGGAGGCACTCAGAGGCCAGGCAGAGCGTTTTGACGCGTTTGCCGACCTGCCGCACTACCCGTTCCCGGGCGGGCAACTGTTGCGCACGCCGTTCGCGGCAATGGGCGCCTGGTACTACGGGCTACGGGACAAGCTGGGTTTCTGATAGCGCGATGGGTGCCAGCAAGCTGGCGCCCATCATGAACCACCAAATCGCAGACACAAAAAACCCCGGTCTTTCGACCAGGGTCTTTGCTATCGGATCAAAGTAGCCAGAGGCTTGCTTTGTGCTCCAAGGCGTTCAGTGGGCCTTGAGGCAGATATGGCGCAGCGGACGGGACTCGAACCCGCGACCCCCGGCGTGACAGGCCGGTATTCTAACCGACTGAACTACCGCTGCGTATCGCTTGACCGGATGAGCGTAAAACCCTCAACCGTCTTTAAACATCTGATTGATCAGTCTTGGCTGTTCAATCTCAAGCCCGACGAATCAGACTTGGAAAATATGGCGCAGCGGACGGGACTCGAACCCGCGACCCCCGGCGTGACAGGCCGGTATTCTAACCGACTGAACTACCGCTGCGCGTCGGTGCAACCTTTAACGTTGCGTCTTGCCCTGGGGCAAAACTCTCAAGAAGTGGTGGGTGATGACGGGATCGAACCGCCGACCCTCTGCTTGTAAGGCAGATGCTCTCCCAGCTGAGCTAATCACCCTTTGCTTCGTTGAGGCCGCGAAATTTACGCAGGTATCGGACCTAAGTCAATAGCCTGCTTGAAGTTTTTCTGAAAAAGACAAAATTGCTTCAAGACGGCTACCCGCCCTACTCGCTGTAAATCATCTTCTTGCTCATGCCACCGTCCACGACAAACTCTTGCCCGGTGACAAACCCCGCCTGGCGCGACAGCAGCCACGCCACCATCGCCGCCACGTCTTCTACAGTGCCTACCCTGCCCGCCGGATGTTGCGCATGATCAGCGTCACTCAACGGCTCGGCGCGACGCGCAGCCGGATCACGCGCATCGATCCAGCCAGGGCTGACCGCATTGACCCGCACTTCCGGGCCCAAGCTCATTGCCAGGGCGTGCGTAAGGGCCAGCAGGCCACCCTTGCTCGCCGCGTAGGCTTCGGTGTCCGGCTCAGACTGGCGAGCCCGGGTGGATGCCAGGTTGACGATGGCACCGCCATGGGCGCGCAGGTAAGGCGCACAGTGCTTGGCCAGCAACATCGGCCCACTGAGATTCACCGCAAGCACTCGATTCCAGTACGCCAGGTCGAGGCTTTCCAGGGTGATATTGCGCGGGTCAGCCACCGCCGCATTGCAGACCAATGCGTCCAGGCGCCCAAACTGCCCCAATACCTCGGCAACACCTTGGGCCACCTGCTTTTCGTCGGCCACGTCCATGCTGATAAACCAGGCGTTATCACCCAGCACCTTGGACACCTTGGAGCCGCGCTCACGGTCCAGGTCGGTCAACACTACCTGCCAGCCTTCGCTGATCAACCACGCGGCAATCCCAAGGCCAATGCCCCGCGCGGCGCCCGTCACCAGCGCGACACGCCCGTTACTGGCTGCCGCAGCTTCCATGGACCACTCGATCACAAGGCCGCCAGCCCGCGAGCCAGGTCAGCTTGCAAGTCAGCAACATCTTCCAGGCCGACCGCAATGCGGATCAGGCTGTCACGGATACCAGCCGCTTCACGCTCCTGCGGTGCCAGACGACCATGGGAAGTGGTGCTCGGATGAGTAATGGTGGTCTTGCTGTCACCCAGGTTGGCAGTGATGGAGATCAGACGGGTCGCATCGATAAAGCGCCATGCGCCCTCTTTGCCACCCTTCACCTCAAAGCTCACCACCGCCCCGAAACCACGCTGCTGACGCTGGGCCAACTCGTGTTGCGGGTGGCTCTTGAGACCGGCGTAATGCACCTTTTCGATACCGTCCTGCTGCTCCAGCCACTCGGCCAAAGCCTGGGCGTTGGCGCAGTGGGCCTTCATCCGCAGGTTGAGGGTCTCAAGCCCCTTGAGGAAGATCCACGCGTTGAACGGGCTCAAGGTCGGGCCAGCCGTGCGCAGGAAGCCGACGACTTCTTTCATCTGCTCGCTGCGACCCGCGACCACGCCACCCATGCAACGACCTTGGCCGTCGATGAACTTGGTCGCCGAGTGCACGACAATGTCCGCACCCAGCTTCAACGGCTGCTGCAGCGCCGGGGTGCAGAAGCAGTTGTCTACGACCAGCATCGCGCCCTTGGCATGCGCCACTTCGGACAACGCAGCGATATCCACCAGCTCGGCCAATGGATTGGACGGCGACTCGACGAACAGCAACTTGGTGTTGGCCTTGATCGCCGCATCCCAACCGGAAAGATCCGCCAGGGGCACGTAGTCCACTTCGATGCCGAAGCGCTTGAAGTACTTCTCGAACAGGCTGATGGTCGAACCGAACACACTGCGCGATACCAGCACATGGTCGCCGGCACTGCATAGGCTCATCACCACCGCCAGGATCGCCGCCATGCCAGTGGCCGTGGCCACCGCCTGCTCAGCGCCTTCCAGTGCCGCGAGACGCTCTTCGAACGCGCGCACGGTCGGGTTGGTATAACGCGAATACACGTTGCCCGGCACTTCGCCAGCAAAGCGCGCAGCAGCATCGGCCGCCGTGCGGAACACATAGCTGGAGGTGAAGAACATCGGGTCACCGTGCTCAGCTTCCGGGGTGCGGTGCTGGCCGGCGCGCACAGCCAGGGTATCGAAAGCTACGCCATCGAGGTCGCTGTCCAACCGACCGGCATCCCATTCCTGACTCATGCTGCGACTCCTTACTCAATTCTTTATTTAAGATACAAAACCGGCCCCTCAGGGCCGGTTGTCACTCAGTTGTTGTACAGGTCGATGATCGCGCTGACCGCCTGGGTCTTGATCTTCGACGAGTCGTTACGCGCCTGCTCGATCTTGTTCAGGTAAGCCTCATCGACATCACCAGTCACATACTTGCCGTCGAACACGGCGCAGTCGAACTGGTCGATCTTGATCTTGCCACCGCCGACCGCCTCGATCAGGTCCGGCAGGTCCTGGTAGATCAGCCAATCAGCGCCGATCAGGTCGGCCACGTCCTGGGTCGAACGGTTGTGAGCGATCAGCTCATGGGCGCTCGGCATGTCGATGCCGTAGACGTTCGGGTAACGCACGGCAGGCGCTGCGGAACAGAAGTACACGTTCTTCGCGCCGGCTTCGCGGGCCATCTGGATGATCTGCTTGCAGGTAGTCCCGCGCACGATGGAGTCATCCACCAGCATTACGTTCTTGCCGCGAAACTCCAGCTCGATGGCGTTGAGCTTCTGACGCACCGACTTCTTGCGTGCCGCCTGACCCGGCATGATGAAGGTACGGCCGATGTAGCGGTTCTTCACGAAGCCTTCGCGGAACTTGACGCCCAAGTGGTTGGCCAGCTCAAGCGCAGCGGTGCGGCTGGTGTCCGGGATCGGGATCACCACGTCGATGTCGTGCTCAGGACGCTCGCGCAGGATCTTCTCGGCCAGCTTCTCGCCCATGCGCAGACGCGCCTTGTACACCGAGACACCGTCGATGATCGAATCCGGACGCGCCAGGTAGACGTGTTCGAAGATGCACGGGGTGAGTTTAGGTGCCACGGCGCACTGACGGGTGTGCAGCTTGCCGTCTTCGGTGATGTACACCGCTTCGCCCGGCGCAAGGTCGCGGATCAGGGTGAAGCCCAGCACGTCCAGGGACACGCTTTCGGACGCGATCATGTACTCGACGCCTTCGTCGGTGTGACGCTGGCCGAACACGATCGGACGGATGCCATGCGGGTCACGGAAGCCGACGATGCCATAACCGGTAACCATGGCCACCACGGCGTAACCACCGACGCAACGGTTGTGCACGTCAGTGACGGCGGCGAACACGTCTTCTTCGGTCGGCTGCAGCTTGCCGCGCTGGGCCAGCTCATGAGCGAACACGTTGAGCAGCACTTCCGAGTCGGAGCTGGTGTTGACGTGGCGCAGGTCAGATTCGTAAATCTCCTTGGCCAGTTGTTCAACGTTGGTCAGGTTACCGTTATGCGCCAGGGTGATGCCGTAAGGCGAGTTGACGTAAAACGGTTGAGCTTCGGCCGAGGTCGAGCTACCGGCGGTCGGGTAACGCACATGGCCAATGCCCATGTGCCCGACCAGGCGCTGCATGTGACGCTGATGGAACACGTCACGCACCAGGCCATTGTCCTTGCGCAGGAATAACCGGCCGTCGTGGCTGGTCACAATACCGGCAGCGTCCTGGCCGCGGTGCTGGAGGACGGTTAGCGCGTCATACAGCGCCTGATTGACGTTCGACTTACCGACGATACCGACGATGCCACACATGCGACGCAACCCCTACTTAATGAATCTTGACTGAACACAGCTTACTGAGGCGTTTTGGCCGGCAAGAGGTGTTCCTTGAACGGAAGATCAGCGGGTACGCTGATTCCGCTGGCCAGCCACTGACTGCTCCACCCCAAAATGAGGTTCTTGGACCAATCTGCAACCAATAGAAATTTTGGCACGAGTACCGACTCCTGCCACCACGAATCCTGCTGTACCGGCCCCAGGCTCAACAGCCCGACTGCCACGACCACCAGCAACGCGCCACGCGCGGCGCCGAAGGCCATGCCGAGAAATCGATCGGTCCCGGAGAGGCCGGTGACACGTATCAACTCGCCGATAAGATAATTGACCATTGCTCCCACCAGCAGCGTGGCGATGAACATGATGGCGCAGCCCGCGATGACGCGAGCCGAAGGTGTCTCGATGTATCCGGCCAGGTAGACCGACAATGAACCGCCGAACATCCAGGCTACGACTCCTGCGATGATCCAGGTCAGCAACGACAGTGCTTCTTTTACGAAGCCGCGGCTTAGACTGATCAAAGCGGAGATGGCGACGATTGCGACGATCGCCCAATCAACCCAGGTAAATGGCACAGTTCAGCCTACGGACAGATGAGGCGGCGCATTTTAGCAGAGCGTCGGGCTGTCGGTAAGCTGTGATTGTCAGTGCCTTGCAAATCAGTAGTTTGGGGCGAGCGAATCCGATCTCAACCCCACATTTGACCCGCATTTCCAACCGGAATCGGCAGTTACTCAGCCGCGCTCAGGCTGGAAACGGGTGACAAACCCCTTGAGGTTCTGCTGGCGATCCAGCAAGTCTCGCAGGCGATCCGCTTCGGCACGCTCGATCAGCGGGCCGATAAACACACGATTCTTGCCATCGGCGCTGCGGATGTAAGCGTTGTAGCCTTGACTGCGCAGCTTCTTCTGCAAAGCGTCAGCACCTTCGCGATTGCCCAGACTGGCGACTTGAATAGACCAGCTGATCGGCAGGCCATTCGGATCAATACGGCTCTGCCCCACATCCGGCTTGCCCGGTGCCGCCGGTTGCGGCGCTACCGGCTTAGGTGCGGGCGCAGGCGCGGCAGGCTTGGCCGCTACGGTCGGCGCAGGTGCTGGCTTGACCACCGGCACGCTCGGCTGAACCGGCATCGACGGGGCTTGCTGGGCGGCAACCTCCGCATCGGTAGGCACCGGCTCTTCTTCCGGCAAGGCCTGGGGCTCAGGCACCACCACCGGCTCAACCTGTACTTGCGGCACCGCCGGCGCCTGTGGCGCAGCCGGGGCTTCGACGACCACTTGGCGCTCTTCGTCCTGACGCGAGAACAGCATCGGCAGGAAAATCACCGCCAACGCCACCAACACCAGGGCTCCGACCATTCGCTGCTTGTATGCGCTATCCAGTAATGCCATGTGCAGCTTCCTCCGTGGAGCGCCGGGCCAACCACTCGAGCGCCTCGGCAACACAATAAAATGACCCGAACAACAGAATCTCATCATCGGGGGTGGCAACGGCGCACTGCGCTTCAAGGGCAGCGGTCACGCTTGCATACGACGCCACCGGCGCACCAAGGTTCTGCAAGGCCACTTGCAGCTCGGCGGCCGGACGGCTGCGCGAGGTATCCAGGGGCGCTACGGCCCACGCCTGGACATTGTCCAGCAAGGGTGCAACCACACCGTCCAGGTCCTTATCGGCCAGCAAGCCAAAGACTGCAAGGCGACGACCGACCGGCGGCGTGCGCGACAAGCGTTGCGCCAGGTACTCGGCCGCATGGGGGTTATGCCCCACGTCCAGCAACAGGTTCAGGCGCTTGCCTTGCCATTGGAACTCACGACGATCCAATCGCCCGACTACACGTGTCGCCAGCAAGGTGGCGGCAATCTGCTCAGCATTCCACGGCAGATCCAGCAGTAGATAGGCCTGCAGTGCGAGCGCGGCGTTTTCCATTGGCAGGTTCAGCAGCGGCAGGTCGCACAGCTCTACGGCCTGGCCGCGAGCATCGTGCCCACGCCATTGCCAGTGCTGCGCACCGATTTCCAGATTGAAGTCGCGACCACGCAGGAAAAACGGGCAATCCAGCTCGCGCACCTTGTCGAGCAAGGTATGCGGCGGATCCAGATCACCGCACAGCGCAGGCTTGCCCTGGCGGAAGATCCCGGCTTTTTCGTAGGCCACGGATTCGCGGGTATTGCCCAGGTAGTCGGCGTGGTCCACACCAATACTGGTGACCAACGCCAGGTCGGCATCCACCACGTTGACCGTGTCCAGACGCCCGCCCAGGCCGACTTCCAGCACCACCACATCGAGTTGCGCACGCTCGAACAGCCAGAACGCCGCCAGGGTGCCCATTTCGAAGTAGGTCAGGGAAATCTCGCCCCGACCGGCATCGAGCGCGGCGAAGGCTTCGCACAGTTGCTCATCGGTGGCTTCGACACCATTGAGCTGCACCCGCTCGTTGTAACGCAGCAGGTGCGGGGAATTGTAGACGCCGACTTTCAGCCCTTGAGCCTGTAGCAGCGCCGCGACAAAGGCACAGGTAGAGCCTTTGCCGTTGGTGCCGGTCACCGTAATCACACGGGGTGCCGGCCGGCCCAACCCGAGGCGGGCCGCTACCTGTTGCGAGCGCTCCAGGCCCATGTCGATGGCGGACGGATGCAACTGCTCAAGGTAGGCGAGCCATTCGCCCAGGGTACGTTGGGTCATAGGTTTGCAGGCACCGGCGGCACGACGATTGGTTCAACTTTAGGCGCGACGTACACAGGGGTCGGCAGGCCCATCATTTGTGCCAGCAGGTTACCCAAGCGTGGACGCAACTCACCGCGCGGGATGATCAGGTCAATCGCACCGTGCTCCAGCAGGAATTCGCTGCGCTGGAAGCCCTCAGGCAGTTTTTCACGTACGGTCTGCTCGATCACACGCGGGCCGGCAAAGCCGATCAGCGCCTTTGGCTCGCCGACGATCACGTCACCCAGCATCGCCAGGCTGGCGGAAACGCCGCCGTAGACCGGGTCGGTCAGCACGGAGATGAACGGGATGCCTTCTTCACGCAGACGCGCCAACACCGCAGAGGTCTTGGCCATTTGCATCAGGGAGATCAGGGCCTCCTGCATGCGCGCACCACCGGAGGCAGCGAAGCAGATCATCGGGCAACGGTTTTCCAGGGCATAGTTGGCGGCGCGGACAAAGCGCTCACCGACGATGGCACCCATGGAGCCGCCCATGAAGGAGAACTCGAACGCCGACACCACGACAGGCATGCCCAGCAGCTTGCCGCTGACGGAAATCAGCGCGTCCTTCTCGCCGGTCTGCTTCTGCGCGCCGACCAGACGGTCCTTGTACTTCTTGCTGTCGCGGAACTTGAGGCGGTCAACTGGCTCCAGGTCGGCACCCAGCTCGTTGCGGCCTTCGGCGTCCAGGAAAATGTCGATGCGGGCGCGGGCGCCGATACGCATGTGGTGGTTGCACTTGGGGCAAACGTCCAGGGTCTTTTCCAGCTCCGGACGGTACAACACCGCGTCGCAGGATGGGCACTTGTGCCACAGACCTTCAGGAACCGAGCTTTTTTTCACCTCGGAACGCATGATCGAAGGGATCAGTTTGTCTACTAACCAGTTGCTCATGCTTTCTTTCTCCAGTACCGGTGGCTTGAACACAGCCCCGCGTATGCCCTTGAGCTAAATTCATATGTGGCGATGACACATGCTGGACGGGGTCAGACGTTCGACCGGCCTTTTCCCGCATGCCTCCTCAGCCTTCCAGACAACCTGCCAGTGCAGGGTTGCCACTTCGTTTCCAGGCCACCCTCAGGCGGCGCCGGGCTGTTTTACACAGTGGTAGTTATGGACGGCGGCAGACTGCCAGCCGTCACATCCCGCGCACAGCTTGCATAAATGCGCGAATCTTGTCGTGATCCTTGATGCCCTTGCCCTGCTCCACGCCGCCGCTGACATCCACGGCATAGGGGCGCACCTGCTCTATCGCCGCCCCGACATTGCCGGGGTTGAGCCCGCCGGCCAGGATAATCGGCTGGCTCAAGCCAGCAGGAATCAACGACCAATCAAACGCCTCACCGGTACCGCCGGGCACGCCTTCGACATAGGTGTCGAGCAGGATCCCGCGAGCGCCACCATAGGCCGCACACGCTGCCGCGATGTCATCCCCGGCCTTCACGCGTAACGCCTTGATATACGGACGCTGGTAGCTTTCACATTCGTCGGGCGTTTCGTCGCCGTGGAACTGCAGCATGTCCAGCTGTACGGCATCCAGGGTCTCGTTGAGTTCGCAGCGACTGGCGTTGACGAACAGCCCCACGGTGGTCACGAACGGCGGCAAGGCGGCGATGATCGCCCGCGCCTGCAACACGTTCACCGCCCGCGGGCTCTTGGCATAGAACACGAAACCAATGGCGTCCGCCCCCGCCTCGACTGCCGCCAGCGCGTCTTCTATGCGGGTAATCCCGCAAATCTTGCTGCGAACGGCTGACATGTCGTGGAAACCCCAGGGATTGGACCGAGAAAGTCCCGGATGGTAACAAAAGCTTTTCCGGGCGTCAGCCGCCAAGTTCGCTGAAACCTGTGAGGAAGTGTGGCCCGATGAACCGTTCCGGCAATTGGAACTCGTCGCGGTACTCCACATCCACCAGGTAAAGGCCGAACGGATGCGCCGTGACCCCGCCCGTACGGCGGACACGGCTTTCCAGCACTTCCCTGGCCCATTCCACCGGACGCTCGCCGGTGCCGATGGTCATCAGCACCCCGGCAATGTTTCGAACCATATGGTGCAGGAACGCACCGGCGCGAATATCCAGCACGATCATCTTGCCGTGACGAGTCACCCGCAGATGATGGACTTCCTTGATCGGCGACTTAGCCTGGCACTGGCCGGCACGGAAGGCGCTGAAATCGTGCACACCCACCAGATGCTGCGCGGCCTCGGCCATGCGCTCGGCGTCGAGCGGGCGATGGTTCCAGGTGATTTCTTCGTTGAGGTGCGCCGGACGGATCTGGTCGTTGTAGATCACATAGCGATAACGCCGGGCGATGGCCTTGAAGCGCGCATGAAAATGCGCCGGCATGACCTTGGCCCAACTGACGCTGACGTCATGGGGCAAATTGATATTAGCGCCCATCACCCAGGCCTTCATGGACCGTTCAGCCTGGGTGTCGAAGTGCACCACCTGACCACAGGCATGCACGCCCGCATCGGTACGCCCGGCGCACATCAGCGACACCGGCGAATCGGCGACTTTCGACAGTGCTTTCTCCAGGGTTTCCTGCACCGTCAGTACACCAGACGCCTGACGCTGCCAGCCGCGATAGCGCGAGCCTTTGTATTCCACGCCCAGGGCGATGCGGTAAAAGCCTGCGGCCGCCATTTCGGCGGCCGCGTTATCTATATTTGCCAAGAACTGAGAGCCTGATGAGTTGCGCAAAGGCGGCCATTATGCCGATTTGTGCGGGTGCCCACAAAAGCAAAACGGCGACCCGAAGGTCGCCGCTGCATTGACGTATGACGGTCAGGCCAACCGGCCGAGCATTTCCTTGGCCTCGCCGCGCTGAGTTTCGTCGCCTTCGGTCAGCACTTCGCTGAGGATGTCCCGTGCGCCGTCCGCATCGCCCATGTCGATGTAGGCCTGGGCCAGGTCGAGCTTGGTGGCCACCTCGTCTGTGCCAGAGAGGAAGTCGAACTCCGGCTCATCGTCGCCCTTCGCCGCATCTTCTGCGGTGAAGGAAGGCTCGATGGACGGATGTTCCAGGCTCTGGGACAAACGATCCAGCTCGGCGTTGACATCGTCCAACTCGGATGCAAAGGCGTCAGGCTTGGCGGCAGCTTCCGGCTCATCGGCCAGGGACAGGTCGAAGTCTTCCGGCAGGTCGAAGTCATCCAGGGCCGCCGGGGTCAGGGTGGGCGGCTCGACGGCCGGCACATCCTTCATCTGCTCTTCCAAGCCGGAGAGGAAGTCGTCATCCGATTGCGCCGACGCCGGAGCATCCAGCTGCAGGTCCAGGTCGAAGTCCGACAGGTCATCCGGCGTAGCCTGGGCTTCGGTCTGCTGTTGCAGCAGCGATTCGAAGGTCTGCTGATCGTCCTTCACCACGGCTGGGGAGGCTTCTTCCAGTTCATCCAGGCTCAGGTCGAAATCGGTGTCGAAGGCTTCGGGTTCCGCAGGAGTCGGGGCCGGCTTGTCTTCCAGCAAATCCTTGACGTATTGCGCATCCAGGGCAGCTGCGGCGACCGCAGCGCTGACGCCCGCGGCCAGCACGGCCATGGCCGGGAAGCGACTCTTGAGCTGCTCGACCTGGGCATGGTTTTCACCATTGGCCACCAGTTGGCGCTCCTGGGTCACGAAACCGTCCTTGTCGTTTTGCAGGCCGTAGACTTCCATCAGCTTCAAACGCAGGTCGCTGCGCTTGGGCTCCTGTTTGATCGCCTGTTCCAGCACGTCGGCGGCCTGGTTCAGGTGGCCACGGTCGACAAGCGACTGGGCTTGGGCCAGTGCATCGCTGGAGTTCACCGGCGCAACGGCAACCGCCAGCGGCGCCAGTACCGAGGCGACGGTCGGCACGGCGACTGCCGGTTCAACCGCTGGGGCTGGCGCTGGTGCAGCGGCCAGCTTGACGTTTGGCGGCGGCACTTCCAGGCCTTCGAAACTGTCTGGCGGCAGGTCCTGATCGATGTTCGAGGTGAACACCGGTTCTTCAGCCAGGGCACGCGCCATACGCAGGTGTTTTTCTTCTTCGCGACGGGCATTGCGATGGCGCGCCCACAACAGCAGGAGCAGCAGCACCAGCAGGCCGGCGGCACCACCGATCACGCCAAGCACGATCGGATTGGTCAGCAGGTCGTTGAATTTACCTTCGACGCTGGCAGGCGCGGAATCGGCCTTGGCCGGCTCAGGCGTGGCGGGCGCAGGTGTTGCAACGGTGGCATCGGGAGCGGCCGGAGCAGCCGGAGCAGCCGCCGGCTCACCCGCCAACTGCGCAGGCATTGCCGCTGTGGCCGGCGTTGCTGGGGCGCCCTTCTCTGCCTGCAGACGCGCGAGCTGATCGTTTTTCAGTTGAATCAGTTTTTGCAGCTTGTCCAACTGGCTTTGCAGGTCGGCCGCGCGGCTTTTCAGCTCTTCGTTGTCGCGACGGGTGGTGTCCAGTTGCTCCTGGGTCATCGCCAGTTTGTCGCTCAACCCAGCACTATCGCCAGCCTTACCCTTGGCGCCCTTCTTGGCCGCTTCGGCGGAAACCAGGCTCAGGTTGTCCTTGGCGTTAGTGCTCGCCGGGGCATTGCCGGCCTGGGTGCGTTTGGTGGCATCCAGTTGCTGCTTGCCCGCTGCCGGATTGGTGGCAGCGCGTCGGCCCTGTCGCCAGGCGGCATTCTGCGCGCTGACTTCGGCGATCGCCTGGGGTTGCGGCAGCGCGGTGCTTTGTACGGGATCGGGCAGACGCAGGACCTGGCCGGTTTTCAAACGGTTGATGTTGCCGTCGATAAACGCGTCGGGATTCAGCGCCTGGATCGCCAGCATGGTCTGCTGTACCGAGCCGCCATTGCGGTTCTTCGCGGCAATTTCCCACAAGGTGTCGCGGGAGGTGGTGGTGTGCTGTGCCGGTTTGCTTGCAGCTGGCGCGCTGCTGGCCGGTGCCGCCAGACGCGGCGCAGGCGCGGCGGTCGTCGGTGCCGGCTGGTCGAACTTGGCCGGGTCGAGCAACACGCTGTAGTCGCGCATCAACCGGCCATTGGGCCATTGCACCTGCAACAGGAAGCGTACGTAGGAATCGGGCAACGGCTTGTTGGAGGTGACACGCACCACGCTGCGGCCGTTGGGGTTGATAACCGGGGTAAACGTCAGGTCATCGAGGAACGCCTGGCGATCAACGCCCGCATCCACAAAGGCTTGGGAGGACGCCAGGCTCGGCGTGATCTCGGAAGCGGTGAGACCACCGACGTCGAGCAATTCGATTTCCACCGCCAATGGCTGGTTCAACTTCGACTTGAGGGTCATCTCCCCCAGCTGCAGCGCCTGCGCCATACCGGAGGACAGCGCCGAGGCGGCCGCTATTGCTAACACCAGTTTGCGAACTTGAACCATAGCCTCATCCTTTGTTTGAACACTCCCCGGCCTGCGAGAAGGTTGGTAACCGCTGCCATAAGGCATGGCGAGCCGATAGGTCACCGACGCGCAACTTTTCCTGCCTGGGGCCAAGCATAGCGCCTGGCTAGAATCAATCTACAAATTGCCGCCAAGTATCTTTTACGCAAGGCCTTTTATCAACAACTGCGCCAGCTGCACGGCATTCAGTGCGGCGCCTTTGCGTACGTTATCTGACGTCAGCCACAGATTTAGTTCCGCCGGGTCATCCACACCTGCGCGAACCCGCCCTACATAGACCACATCCTGACCGACCGCGTCGCCCACGGCTGTAGGGTAGTCACCCTCCTCAACCCGCTCTATTCCTGGCGCTGTGTCGAGCAAACGGTTCACAGCGGCGAGATCGACCGGTGCCCCCAGTTGCAGCGACACTGTCAGGCTATCGCCAAAAAACACCGGGGCTTGAACGCAGGTTGCGGAAATCTTTAGCAAAGGTAATTCCAGCACTGCGCGCAGTTCGTGTACGAGGCGCTTCTCCAGGGCTGTATGACCTTGGGCGTCTGGCGTACCGACTTGTGCCAGCAGGTTGAAGGCAACCTGCCGATCAAACAGTTTCGGTTCCAGCGGGCGCATGTTCAGCAACTCAGCGGTTTGTCGGGCCAATTCACTGACGGCTTCACGCCCCTGGGACGACATCGCCAGGTTGGCGGTAACGCTCACGCGCTGGATATCCAACAGGCTGCGCAAAGGTGCGAGGACGACCGCCAGGTTGGTCGCAGAGGGGCTTGGACTGCCGAGCTGGAACGGTTTTTTCAAGCCATCAAGCACATGGGCATTGGCTTCCGGCACCACTTGCGGCGCCTGCTCGGCGGGCAAGGCGCCAGACAAGTCAATCACCGCGCAACCCGCCGCCGTAGCGCGCGGGGCGAAACTCAAGGTCACCGCCGGCCCCGCCGCGAAGAACGCGAGTTGCGCCTTATTGAAGTCGAATTCATCGACCTCCTTGACCCGCACGTTTTTGCCACGAAACGGCACCGAGGCACCCGCCGAGTTGTTGCCCGCCAGCAAATACAGGGTGCCCACCGGGAAGTTCAACTCTTCGAGGATCTGCACCAGGGTTTCGCCAACGGTGCCGGTAGCGCCGATCACGGCGATTTCAAAGGTCTGGGTCATGGGGGCTGCCTCGGGCATTGCGGGGGGAGCGGCACTTTACCGGGTGGCTGGGGGTGAGGCCAATAAAAAACCCGCGCCTGTCACCAGAGCGCGGGTTTCTTCATTGCTTCAAGCGATCAACGCTCCAGCAAGATCCGCAGCATGCGGCGCAGCGGTTCGGCCGCGCCCCACAGCAGTTGGTCGCCAACGGTGAACGCGCCCAGGTACTGGGTGCCCATGTTCAGCTTGCGCAGACGGCCCACCGGCACATTCAGAGTGCCGGTGACCTTGGTCGGGCTCAGCTCCTGCATGCTGATGTCGCGGTTGTTCGGCACCAGCTTGACCCACGGGTTGTGCTGGCTGATCAAGGCTTCGATATCGCTGATCGGTACGTCTTTGTTCAGCTTGATGGTCAGCGCCTGGCTGTGGCAGCGCATCGCGCCGATACGCACGCAGATGCCGTCCACCGGGATCGGGCTCTTGAAGCGGCCGAGGATCTTGTTGGTCTCGGCCTGGGCCTTCCACTCTTCACGGCTCTGGCCGTTCGGCAGTTCCTTGTCGATCCACGGGATCAGGCTGCCGGCCAATGGCACACCGAAGTTCTCGGTCGGGTAGGCCTCGCTGCGCATGGCTTCAGCCACACGGCGGTCGATGTCGAGGATCGCGCTGGCCGGGTCGGCCAGTTGATCGGCAACGGCGGCGTGGGTCGCGCCCATTTGCTTGATCAGTTCACGCATGTTCTGCGCGCCGGCACCGGAAGCCGCCTGATAGGTCATGGCGCTCATCCACTCGACCAGGCCAGCCTCGAACAGGCCACCCAAGCCCATCAGCATCAGGCTGACGGTGCAGTTGCCGCCGACATAGTTCTTGGTGCCCGCGTCCAGCTGCTGGTCGATGACCTTGCGGTTCACCGGGTCGAGGATGATCACGGCATCGTCCTGCATGCGCAGGCTCGACGCGGCGTCGATCCAGTAACCCTGCCAGCCGGCTTCACGCAGCTTGGGGAAGACTTCGCTGGTGTAGTCGCCACCCTGACAGGTCAGAATCACGTCGAGGGTTTTCAGCTCTTCAATGTTGTAGGCGTCCTTGAGCGGGGCAATATCCTTGCCCACGGACGGCCCCTGGCCACCGACATTCGAAGTGGTGAAAAACACCGGCTCAATAAGATCGAAATCCTGCTCTTCCAGCATCCGCTGCATGAGCACGGAACCGACCATACCGCGCCAACCGATCAGACCTACACGTTTCATCGCAACTACACCTTGTTAAAAAGTGGGCCGCCTGCAGCAAACTTCTGCAAGGGGGCCCGAGAGATTACAGACTCCGCAGCGCGGCGACTACTGCGTCGCCCATTTCTTGCGTACCGACCTTGGTGCAACCCTGCGACCAGATGTCGCCAGTGCGCAAGCCCTGGTCCAGCACCAGGCTCACGGCCTTCTCGATCGCGTCCGCCGCGTCCGCCAGGTTGAAGCTGTAACGCAGCATCATCGAGACCGACAAAATCGTCGCCAACGGGTTGGCAATGCCCTGGCCCGCGATGTCCGGCGCCGAACCGTGGCACGGCTCGTACATGCCCTTGTTGTTGGTATCCAGGGAGGCCGACGGCAGCATGCCGATGGAACCGGTGAGCATCGACGCCTGGTCGGACAGGATGTCGCCGAACAGGTTGTCGGTGACGATCACGTCAAACTGCTTGGGTGCACGCACCAGCTGCATGGCGGTGTTATCGACGTACATGTGGCTCAGCTCAACGTCCGGGTAGTCCTTGGCCACTTCTTCGACGATTTCACGCCACAACTGGCTGGAGGCCAGCACGTTGGCCTTGTCCACCGAGCAGACCTTCTTGCCACGCACGCGGGCCATGTCGAAACCGACACGGGCGATACGGCGGATTTCGCTCTCGCTGTACGGCAGGGTGTCGTAGGCCTGGCGCTCGCCATTTTCCAGCTCACGCACGCCACGTGGCGAGCCGAAGTAGATACCGCCGGTCAACTCGCGCACGATGAGGATATCCAGGCCCGCGACCACTTCCGGCTTGAGGCTCGACGCGTCAGCCAGTTGCGGGTAGAGGATCGCCGGGCGCAGGTTGCCGAACAGGCCCAGTTGCGCACGGATCTTCAGCAGGCCACGCTCAGGGCGGATATCACGTTCGATCTTGTCCCATTTCGGGCCGCCCACCGCGCCGAGCAGTACGGCGTCGGCCGCGCGGGCGCGGTCCAGGGTTTCATCGGCCAGCGGCACGCCGTGCTTGTCGATGGCCGCGCCGCCGATCACGTCGTGGCTCAGCTCAAAGCCCAGGCTGTACTTGCTGTTGGCGAGTTCCAGCACCTTGACCGCTTCGGCCATGATTTCCGGACCAATACCGTCGCCAGGGAGAATCAGAATCTGCTTGCTCATGCGTTCCTCATTTCATCAAGCGACCCGCCCATGGGCAGGTCGGGAAAAATCAATCAGCGTTCGGCAAAGACCACCAGCACGTCGGTGCTGAAGGTGCCGTCGGCCTGAATTTCGTAATAATCGCGCACTTCCTGGCCCATCGCCTTCTGCAACTCAAGGATGGCTGCGCGCAGAACCTCTGGCGTGCGCATGCGCTCGACCCACGAGGTGTATTCCAGGCGCAGACGCTGGCGACTGCTGGTGCGCACATGCAAACCGGACTCGCTGAGCTGCTGCATCCATTCGGCGGCGGAATAATCACGCACGTGGCTGGTGTCACGCAGCACTTCGACGGTTTGCAGGTAAGTGTCCAACAGCGGGCTGCCCGGTGACAAGACGTCGACGAACGCCGCCACACCGCCCGGTTTGAGTACGCGGCGCACTTCGCGCAGGGCCAGGCCGAGGTCGCTCCAGTGGTGGGCCGAATAACGGCTGAACACGAAGTCGAACTCGCCATCGGCGAACGGCAGGCGTTCGGCGGCGCCGTGGACGGTGCGGATGTTGTCCAAACCGCGATCTGTCGCCGCAGCGGCAACCACGTCGAGCATCTGCTGGGACAGGTCGTAGGCGACCACTTCTTTAGCCAGCGGCGCTACATGAAAGCTGACATGACCGGCACCGCAGCCCAAATCCAACAGTCGCGCATTGCCCTGCCCGGCCAGTTCGGCCTGCAGCAGCGCGAATTCGGTGCCTTGGGCGTGCACGGCACTGCTCAGGTAGGCCGAGGCTTGCTCGCCGAATTGTTTTTGCACGACTTGGGTGTGGGCGGTGCTGGTCATGGTGCTTTTCCTTGGGACTTGTGTTGTGTGTGCTCGCGAAGGGGCCAGTCCTGCTTACATCAAATCAGGCATCGCGAAACAACCACGGCTGGCTCGCCCGGTGCTTGGCTTCAAACGCGGCAATCGCATCGCCGTCCTGCAAGGTCAGGCCGATGTCGTCCAGGCCGTTGATCAGGCAGTGCTTACGGAACGCATCCACTTCAAAGTGATACACCTTGCCATCCGGACGGGTCACGGTTTGCGCGGCCAGGTCAACGGTCAGTTGGTAGCCCTCTTCAGCTTCCACGTGCTTGAACAGCTCGTCGACTTCTGCGTCGGTCAAGATGATCGGCAACAGGCCGTTCTTGAAGCTGTTGTTGAAGAAGATGTCGGCATAGCTCGGCGCGATGATGCTGCGAAAGCCATACTCTTCCAGGGCCCACGGTGCGTGCTCACGGCTGGAGCCGCAACCGAAGTTCTCACGGGCCAGCAATACGCTGGCGCCTTGGTAACGTTCGGCATTGAGCACGAAGTCCTTGTTCAGCGGGCGCTTGGAGTTGTCCTGGTAGGCGTAGCCCACGTCCAGGTAGCGCCACTCGTCGAACAGGTTCGGGCCGAAACCGGTGCGCTTGATCGACTTCAAGAACTGCTTGGGGATGATCTGGTCGGTGTCGACGTTGGCGCGATCCAAAGGGGCGACAAGGCCAGTGTGTTGGGTAAAAGCACGCATCGGGTATTCCTCAGATCAATTCGCGAACGTCGATAAAACGACCGTTGACGGCCGCCGCAGCGGCCATGGCCGGGCTGACCAGGTGGGTACGCCCACCGGCGCCCTGACGCCCTTCGAAGTTACGGTTGGACGTAGACGCGCAATGCTCGCCCGATTCCAAACGGTCCGGGTTCATCGCCAGGCACATCGAGCAGCCTGGCTCACGCCATTCAAAACCGGCTTCGAGGAAGATCTTGTCGAGGCCTTCGGCTTCAGCCTGGGCTTTAACCAGACCGGAGCCTGGCACCACGATGGCTTGCTTGATGGTCGACGCCACTTTGCGGCCCTTGGCGATCACCGCCGCGGCCCGCAGGTCTTCGATCCGCGAGTTGGTGCAGGAACCGATGAACACGCGGTCCAACTGAATGTCGGTGATCGCCTGGTTGGCCTGCAAACCCATGTACTTCAAGGCGCGCTCGATGGAACCGCGCTTGACCAGATCGGCCTCTTTGGCCGGGTCCGGCACATTCTGGTCAACGGCCAAGACCATTTCCGGCGAAGTGCCCCAGCTGACTTGTGGCTTGATCTGGGCAGCGTCGAGTTCAACCACGGTGTCAAACACCGCATCGGCATCGGAGACCAGGTCTTTCCAGGCTTCTACCGCCGCATCCCAATCCGCGCCTGCCGGAGCGAAAGGACGACCCTTGACGTACTCAACGGTCTTTTCGTCCGCCGCCACCATGCCCACACGGGCACCGGCTTCGATGGACATGTTGCAGATGGTCATGCGGCCTTCAATGGACAGGTCGCGAATGGCGCTGCCGGCGAACTCGATGGCATGGCCGTTACCGCCGGCGGTGCCGATCTTGCCGATCACGGCGAGGACGATGTCTTTAGCGGTCACGCCGAACGGCAATTTGCCCTCAACGCGAACCAACATATTCTTCATCTTCTTGGCGACCAGGCACTGGGTGGCGAACACATGTTCCACCTCGGAAGTGCCGATGCCATGGGCCAGGGCGCCAAAAGCACCGTGGGTCGACGTGTGGGAGTCACCGCAGACCACGGTCATGCCCGGCAAGGTCGCGCCCTGCTCCGGGCCGATCACATGCACGATGCCTTGACGTACGTCATTCATCTTGAATTCGGTAATGCCATATTCGTCGCAGTAGTCGTCGAGGGTCTGTACCTGCAAGCGGGAAACGGTGTCGACGATTGCGTCGATGCCGCCCTTGCGCTCCGGCGTGGTCGGCACGTTGTGGTCAGGCGTGGCGATGATGGAGTCGACGCGCCAAGGCTTGCGCCCGGCCAGACGCAGGCCTTCGAACGCTTGGGGCGAGGTCACTTCATGGATGATGTGACGGTCGATATAGATCAGCGACGAGCCATCGTCGCGCCGTTTCACTTCATGGGAATCCCAAAGCTTGTCGTAAAGCGTTTTGCCGGCCATCAGTCGGTCCTCATCAGCGGTGTTTCTCTATGCCGGGCTTTTCAATAACCCTTTGGCTTGTGAGGCTGATGGTATGGCGCTACATTAAATAACTCAAATTCATATTTTTTATGCTTTGGATTACCAACTGGAATACCACAATGGACCTGGCCAACCTCAACGCCTTTATTGCCATCGCCGAGACCGGCAGCTTCTCCGGCGCCGGTGAACGGCTGCACCTGACCCAACCGGCCATCAGCAAGCGCATTGCTGGCCTGGAGCAACAATTGAAGGTGCGCCTGTTCGATCGCCTGGGTCGCGAAGTCGGCTTGACCGAGGCTGGACGGGCCTTGCTGCCGCGCGCTTATCAGATCCTCAACGTGCTGGACGACACCCGCCGCGCCCTGACCAACCTGACTGGCGAAGTCAGCGGCCGCCTGACCCTGGCCACTAGTCACCACATCGGCCTGCATCGCTTGCCGCCGGTGTTGCGCACGTTTACCCGGGAATACCCGAATGTGGCGCTGGATATTCAGTTCCTCGATTCGGAAGTGGCCTACGAAGAAATCCTCCATGGCCGTGCCGAAGTGGCAGTGATCACCCTGGCGCCCGATCCTCACAACCTGGTACGTGCCACCCCGGTCTGGGATGACCCGCTGGACTTTGTGGTCGCGCCGGAGCACAGCCTGATCAGCAACGGCAGCATCAGCCTGGCCGATATTGCCGGCCACCCCGCCGTTTTCCCCGGCGGCAACACCTTTACCCACCATATTGTCAGCCGATTGTTCGAGGCCCAGGGCCTCACGCCAAACATCGCGATGAGCACTAACTATCTGGAAACCATCAAGATGATGGTGTCGATCGGCCTGGCCTGGAGCGTGTTGCCACGCACCATGCTTGATGATCAGGTGGCAAGTATCGCTTTGCCGGGCATACAGCTCAGTCGCCAGCTAGGCTATATCGTGCACACCGAAAGGACGCTGTCGAACGCTGCGCGGGCTTTCATGAGCCTATTGGATGCACAGGTCGATCTGCCAGGGATACCGGCATGAAGCTGTGCGGCCTCAAGGCTTGAATAAAACCGCGCCGAACGCCCATTGAGCCAAGGCCCTTTGATAATGCGCAACCCCGTCGATTCCGTGCCACCCCTGCCCCGCATCTACGCCCTTGACCCTCAAGCGGCGGAACAAAGCTGGGACAGCGCCCCGCAATTGCTGGCAGCGCTCAATGCTGCGCGGCTGGGGGCATGGTGCTGGGAAATCGACACCGGCCGCATCAGTTGGTCACGGGGCACCCAGGCGTTGTTTGGCTTTGACCCACGCCAGCCACTGCCCAAGGACCTGGACTACCTCGACCTGCTGGCTCCTGAAGACAGCGCCCGCGTGGTGCGGGCGTTCCATGCGGTGCTGGCGGGCGAGCCGTTCGAACAGGCCATGCATCACCGTATCCAATGGCCGGATGGCAGCCTGCATTGGCTGGAAATCAACGGCAGCCTAGCGCCGGACAAGGCGGGACGGCGCCGTATGATCGGAGTGATCCGCGAGATCACCCACCAGCGCGACCGCGAAACCGCCCTCAGCCACTCCGAAAAACGCTTCGCCACGCTGTTCCACCTGTGTCCGAACATGGTCCTGCTGACCCGCCAGGCCGACGGGCTGATCAGCGAAGCCAACCAGTATTTCGAAATGCTGTTCGGCTGGCCGCTCACCGACGCCATCGGTCGCACCACCCTGGACCTCGGCCTGTGGCGTCACCCGGAGCAACGCGCGCAGTTGGTCAAAGCCACCCAGCGCAAGGGCGAGCCGATCACCATGGAAGTGCAGTTTTGCGCGAGCAACGGCCAGATCCACGACGGCACCCTCAGCGCGCAGAAGGTCGAGCTGGAAGGCGAGGCCTACCTGATCAGTACCTTTCTGGACACCACCGAGCGCAAAAACGCCGAACAAGCCCTCAAGGACAGCCAGGAACGCCTCGACCTGGCCCTGGACTCGGCGCAACTGGGCACCTGGGACTGGCACATCCCCACCGGCATGCTTTATGGCTCGGCCCGCGCCGCCCAATTGCACGGCCTGCCGCCGGAACCCTTCCATGAGTCGTTCGATGCGTTCTTCGAAGGCATGCCCGATGACGAGCGCGAGAGCATGCGCAACGCCTACCGCACCCTGCGCGAAGGCCCGGCGGGCAACTATCAACTGACGTATCGCGTGCCCATGGAGGACGGCAGCTCGCGCTACCTCGAAAGTCGTGCGCGCCTGTACCGCGACGAGCACGGCGCACCGCTGCGCATGGCAGGCACCTTGCTCGACATCACCGACCAGGTCGAACGCGAACAACGCCTGACCGCCTCCGAAGAAAAATTCGCCAGCCTGTTCCAGGCCAGCCCCGACCCGATCTGCGTCACCTGCCTGGACAGCGGCGCGTTTATCGAGATCAACCCCGCGTTTACCCAGACCTTTGGCTGGACGGCCGCCGAAGTGATCGACAAGAGTGCCGAGCAGATTGGCCTGTGGGACGAATCCAGCAAGCGCCTGCAACGGATCGAGAGGGTGATCCGCGAGCAGGCGCTGAGTAATGTGGCAATTGTGGTGCATCACAAAAATGGCCAGGCGCTGACCTGTGTGATTTCCAGCAGGCTGATTAAAGTGGGCGATCAGCCATGTATCGTCACCACCTTGCGCGACATCACTCAGCAACAGCGCTCGGAAGCCGCGCTCAAGGCCAGCGAAGAGAAATTCGCCAAGGCCTTCCACTCCAGCCCCGATGCGATTTCCATCACTGAGCGCGACACCGGCCGCTATGTGGAGGTCAACGATGGTTTCTGTCGCCTGACCGGCTATCGCGCCGAGGAAGCCATTGGGCCTGACCCTCTACCAGATCGGCATCTGGGCCGACGAGAACCAGCGTGCCGCGCTGCTGGCCGAATTGCAGATCAAGGGTCGTATCCATCACCTGGAAATGCTCTGGCACAACAAACGCGGCGAGTTACTGGCGGTAGAAGTCTCGGTTGAACCCATCACCCTCAACGAAACCCCGTGCCTGCTGCTGACCGCACGGGACGTGAGCCTGCTGAAAAACGCCCAGGCGCAGATCCGTCACCTGGCCTATCACGACCCGCTGACCAACCTGCCCAACCGCGCCCTGTTGATGGACCGCCTGAGCCAGCAGATCGCCTTGCTCAAACGGCATAACCTGCGCGGCGCGCTACTGTTCCTCGACCTTGACCACTTCAAGCACATCAACGATTCCCTCGGCCATCCGGTGGGCGACACCGTGCTGAAGATCGTCACCGCCCGCCTGGAAGCCAGCGTGCGCATGGAAGACACCGTGGCGCGCCTGGGTGGCGATGAGTTCGTGGTGCTGCTCAGCGGCCTGGATGGCACGCGCACGGAAGTCAGCCGCCAGGTCCAGGAACTGGCCGACACCTTGCGCGAGTTGCTGTCGGAGCCGATGTTTCTGGATGGCCATCGCTTACAGGTCACGCCGAGCATTGGCGTGGCGTTGATTCCCGATCACGGCTCCACGCCGGCGGACTTGCTCAAGCGTGCCGATATCGCCCTTTACCGCGCCAAAGACTCAGGGCGTAACACCACGCAGATGTTCCACAACAGCATGCAAAAAACCGCCAGCGAACGGCTGCGTATGGAGACCGACCTGCGCCTGGCCCTGTCGCGCGGCGAGTTCAGCGTGCATTACCAACCGCAGGTGGATGCGCGGGGCAACCGGATCGTCGGCGCCGAGGCCTTGGTGCGCTGGCAGCATCCGCAACTGGGGGCGCAATCGCCCTCCGAATTCATCAAGGTGCTGGAGGACAGCGGCCTGATCCTTGAAGTCGGCACCTGGATCCTCGATGAAGCCTGCGCCGCCTTCCAACAGTTGATCGCGGAAGGCCTGGTCGACCCACTGAATTTCAGCCTGTGCGTGAACATCAGTCCTCGGCAGTTTCGCCAGAACGACTTCGTGGAGCGGGTGGAGCGCAGCCTCAAGCAGCACGAACTGCCATTCAGCCTGTTGAAACTGGAAATCACCGAAGGCATCGTGATCCAGAATCTGGACGACACCATCAGTAAAATGCGCCGCCTGAAAAAACTCGGCGTGAGCTTTGCGATGGATGACTTCGGCACCGGCTATTCATCACTGACCTACCTCAAGCGCCTACCGGTGGACGCGCTGAAGATTGACCAATCCTTCGTGCGTGACGCCACCCATGACCCCAACGACGCCGAGATCATCCGCGCTATTGTCGCCATGGCCCGCAGCCTGAACCTGGAGGTGATTGCCGAAGGCGTGGAAACCCAGGACCAACTGGCCTTCCTGCAGGGCCTGGGCTGCCATTTGTACCAAGGGTATTTGCACAGCCGACCGCTGCCCATGATCGGATTCAGGGAACGCTTGCTCGCGGGAGATGGGCGGGGTTAAACCAGCGTCAAGGCGTGACCGTCCTCTCGCATCCAGTGCGAACCGTTCAAGTCACGCTTGTCTCCATAAGCATCAAGGGCACCGTTTACCACGACAACGGAATGCCCGAAGTTCGCCAGGGTGCCTGGCACGCCTGACGCCAGTTCCTCCACGCTGCTTGCGCGAGTGAATGCATACAAGCCAAGGCGTCGTAACGCATCGCCCGGGACTTCCCCATCATTCAACGTTTTGAGGGCGGCATTGAAGCCAGCGCCGGCGCGAAACTCATGGTTCTCCAGTTGGGCACGCTTGGCACTTGCGCCATACAGGAACACCGCATCCTCAATCAGGCCTTTATCCGTTCCATGGAAGTTGGCAGCCTCTCGTGCCTGGCTCAGCTCGGCATGAGTGAGGCGCACCGTGCAACCATCACGCATGGCGATGCTGAAACCTTCTGGCGTTTCAGTGACACGCTTGAAGATCCCCAGAGGGTTTTGTCCATACTTCATCATCGCGGCCTTGATTGCGGACACCGTGACACAGTTACCCTCCACACCTTGATAGAAACCGCTCCAGATATCCGCGGGCTTGACCCCCACAGGCACCGTCGACAACTGCGCAGGCTTACCGTGGGGGTCGACCGGGACGTCTTCGGCAAGCTGGTAGCCATAGTCCTTGGTGACTGACGCTTGTTCACCGTTGCTATGCTTGATGCCATCCACGACAAGCGCGCCTGAATAGTTGAAGGTAGGGGTGACGCCGACGCTGCGGGGTTCTCGTAGTTTGTCCGGCGGCACAACTCGCAAAAAGCCAGTCAGCCCCATGCCCTTCAAGACGTTGTAAAGGTGCTCTCCGCACAAAGTGCTCGAGAGCACGGCATCAAACTCAGCATTGCCTTCAACCTGTTTGCGCTTGGCAAAGGCCGCCAGCATGAAATTGGCATCGGCGACCTTTTGCACATCTGGCCCGGAAAACCTTGACGCTGCGCCAGTGCGCTGCAACTCCTGCTTTGACAGCGTCACTTCAAACCCGTCTTTCATAGTGACGCTGTACCCCGTAGCGGTCGCCTCGACACGCTCAAACATATCGGAGGGCGACGGGCCAAACCTGAGCATCATCAGCTTGATGACCGCGGCATGGCTGCTGAGGTCAAAGACTTCGCCGAATTTTCGTGGGCCCTCAATGAAGCCCTGCATCACCCCAGCGGCCTCGGGTAGGTCCTTCGAGGTGGCCGGGTCAACCTTGGGTACGACGATAGGCGCAACGGGGGCCGGGACCATGGGAGGCTTCGGTGCGTTATCGCTCATCAACGTATACAGGTAGGCTCGATCCGGTGAGCGCTCCCCGCCAAATTGATGCGCCTTGCCGGCATAAATCAGGGATGAACCTGCGTCATAGCTGTCTGCTACGCCTTCCCCGCCCTCAGCCACAACCGTTGCGGTGGCTACATGCTGAAGATGACGGGATAACCCCATACCTTTGAGCATGTTAAAGGTCGTTTCACCTTGCAGAGACTCCGTCAGCATCGACTGAAAATCGGGTAGATCCGGCGTACTGCCGCGCTCGAGTTGTTTACGCTTGATGAACACTGCCAGCGCAAAATGGGCACTGTCCAACACATCATCACTGCCGGTAAAACGCGATGCAGACGCTGCCTGTTGCAGTTCCTGTTGGGATAGATGCAGCCAATAACCATCTTTCATGGTCACGGCGTAAGCCTCACCGTTGCTCCGTACATTGGTGAACATATCGCCAGGGCTTGGGCCGAACTTGAGCATCATCAACTTGATGACGGCGCTGTGTGAACTCGCGTTGAAATGCTCGCCAAAGCCCCTCTCCGGCACATCAAAAGCTGGAATGCGAGACGCTTCAGGGTGGCTTGATAACTGCTGCGCAAGGGGATTTGAGCGCGCGAAAGCTCCAATTGCAAACGTACTCATATCGTTCACTCTTTTCTGAAACAGTGGGAGAGTTCAAGCCCGGAAGCTCGGATCAGGCGAGGTGATCAGATCAACGCAACGGCCTGTCCATCCCTGGGTCGATTGCCTTTGCGCCCGTATAACTCCTCGCAACCCTCCACGACGGCAACTGAATGTCCGCGCCTATTGACCATACCGATCAAAGACGGGTCAGCGAATTCACTCACCTTGACCCTCTTCATGTGGTCCTTCAACCCTAGCCTCAGGAAGCCTTCGCCAGGCTTGTTCCTGTCTTCGTCTTCTCCATTATTGAGCGTCGTGATCGCCGCATTGAAACTTCTGCTCGCCCATCCGTCGTTGTTCTCCATCTGCGCACGCTTGGCGGAACAGGCAAACAGGAAGTGGGCATCCTTGAGCATTTCTGGATCACTCATGCCCACAAAGTTGGAACCGCGAATAGCCGCCTGCAACTCGGCCTTGCTCAGCGTCAATTCAAACCCGTCACGCATTACAACTTTATAACCCTGCTCATTGGCCTCCACAGACTTATAAATATCCTTTGGGCTTTGACCAAACTTCGCCATCGCCGCCTTGATGGCGGAAATCGTTACGCAATTACCATTACTTCCCTGGCGAAAACCAGTCCAGATGTTGTTGGGCTTTTCACCTTTGCGTTTGTTGGAGAGCCCGGGAATGTGTTCGTTTCGCTTGTCTGTCAGCGTCGCGTCGTCAACGGGTTTCACGTGGGGTTGCGGAATGGGTACGTCGTTGTTTTTCGGCACCGGCGGGCGTACGCCTTTATCCAAGATGGCCTGCAACTGGTTGAAGAACTGCATGAACAAGTCCTTAAGCATACCCAACACGGCCTCGGGGTCTGCGGTATTCCCGATATTCCTAGGCTGCGACGCTGCGGGTGAGGCCTGTGGCGCAGTGCGCAAACTGTTTCGGCTGGCAGAATCGAGTGAAGCGCTACCTGAAAAACCTGACGCGCCATAAGGATCAATAGTGGGTCGTGTAATAGGAAGATGTTTGATCGACAACATGACTTCATACCTCATTGAGGAGGCTCCCTGACCGCATCGGCCAGGGAACGATCATTACAGTGGTGTTTAACGCTTCAAGGCAGCAGGCTCAGAAGCGTGAGCGGAGGCTGGACCTGGAGAACCGGCTATGGGAGTGCCTGGCGAAGTCGTCCGCCAAGTTATCGGGTGCGGGGGATGTAATCTCCGGCGTGGGTTTTGCGTCGATCTTGGGCGTTACCACCGGCGGTGGTGTGGGTTGCGCATCGACCTTTGGCGTTACCGCCGGCTGCGGCGTGGGCTGTGCATCGACCTTTGGCGTTACCACCGACGGCGGCGTGGGTTGTGCATCGACCTTTGGTGCCACCACTGACGGCGGCGTGGGCTGCGCGTCGACTTTCGAGGTGAGCCGGGGTTGTGGCGGGTTTTTTTCGTCCGTATGCGGGCAATGACAGTTCTGCACCTGCACAGTCACGTTGATATCAGACGAAAGCTTATGCTGCTGTGCAACGTCGGTGGGGGTAGTCGTTACCTGCTTGGCATTGAGTTTACCGTCCGGCGTGACAGTCACTTGCGCAGGCCTATCTGGCGTGACGCGTGTATCTGGATTGGGCTCCACCTTTGCCTTGGCGTCTGCTTGCGGCATGACCTTGGGTTGCACTCCCGTATCCATGGCAACCTTGGTATCGGCACCGGGCATCACTTTTGGCTTGGTATCGACTTCGGCTGTGACCTTGGGTTGGACGCCTGCATCCGTAGCAACCTTATTATCAGCAGCTGGCATCACTTTTGGCTTGATATCCGCTGCAGGCGCTCTCTTGCTCTGCGCCGCCGTATCTGCAACGACTTTGGCGTCCGGGCCTGGGTTCACCTGGGGCTGAGCATCCGCCTCACCGGGCAACTTGGGCAGCACCCCCATACCGGCGAGCATGCTACGCATCGCCTTGACCGCGAACTCAAACATGGCAAACAACTTTTCCAACGACTCCTTATTCATCGGCACATGAGTGTCTTTAGAGGCGGGATTAGTGTCCTTCAGAAACTTATTTACACTGTCCATCGAAGGAGACAACTCAGGTGTTTTATCCGTCTGCACAGAGGACTGATTAAGTTGAGCGTAACCTGTATTCATCGGCATGAACTGTTGGGTCGAGACATTAGACATCTTCTTATTCCTATGACTTTGCCCAACTCCTGCGGCGGCAGGAGAAAGACAGCTATTGACAGGGTGTGTTAAACAACGGCGAGTTCGAAAAACTCGTAAGATTCGTGGGGCGTAACGACAATGAGTTCCGAAAAAACGCGGCTTATATAAGGAAACCAATTGACTGCCAGGGGTGTTTACCTATGGACAAACCGAGCAAAACCCAGGCTGCGTAAGCCCAAAGCGCTTCCTGGAGTGGTAACTTAAGGCAACACCCTCTGAGCAAAGTAACTTAAAGAAAACAACACGTTCGCCTTACAAGCGAAACCTATGTTAATTGACGCGCACACAAGTACTTTATTGCACACCAAAAAAATAACAGGAAATTAAAACTTAGTTGCAGTCAAACTCAAACACTCACAGACACTTGCATATATCTCGAAATAACACTTCACCCGCTTTAGCAATACAGCGACTGAAACCTACTCCAGGTGGTAGACAATGACGCCAAACGTACTTTTCAGACAAAAAAAAGGCACCTTTCGGTGCCCTCTATCGCAATGGTTGAAACACTTATATATGTAAACCTAATCTTGCAGCGCGACCGACTGTTCACGCTCACCGGGCATCCCCAGCAAACGCCCGACCTGCTCCAGGTCGGTTTCCCTACGCATCAGCGTAAACAACTCCACCGCCTCAGGGTAATTGCGGGTGAGCATCGCCAGCCATTGCTTCAAACGCCCCGGCGCCTGACGCTCAGTCAGTTGCGCCACCGATTGGGTCCAGAAATCCTGAAGCATGGGTTGCATTTCGGCCCAGGTCATCTCGATCACTTCCTCGCCTGCCCGCGCCGCAGCAATCTGCCGCGCCAGGTCTGGACGCGCAACCAAGCCACGGCCCAGCATGATGTCTTCGGCACCACTGACTTCTCGGCAGCGCTTCCAGTCTTCAACGCTCCAGATATCACCATTGGCGAACACCGGTACCTTGACCACGTCTTGTACGCGCGGGATCCACTCCCAGTGAGCGGGCGGTTTGTAGCCGTCAGTCTTGGTCCGCGCATGCACCACGATATGTGCCGCGCCGCCTTCGGCCAGGGCCGTGGCACAGACCAGGGCGCCGTCCGGGCTGTCGAAACCCAGGCGCATCTTGGCGGTGACCGGAATGTGCGCCGGTACGGCGCGGCGCACGTGTTCGACGATCTGGTTGAGCAGCTCCGGCTCCTTGAGCAGCACTGCCCCGCCACGGGACTTGTTGACGGTCTTGGCCGGGCAGCCGAAATTCAGGTCGATGACCTGCGAGCCCAGCTCACACGCCAAGGCGGCGTTTTCCGCCAGGCACACCGGGTCGGAACCAAGCAATTGCACGCGCAGCGGCACACCGGCGGCGGTATGGGCGCCGTGCAGCAGTTCCGGGGCGAGTTTATGGAAATACGCGGGGGTAAGCAGGCGGTCGTTGACGCGGATGAACTCGGTCACGCACCAGTCAATACCGCCGACACGGGTGAGCACGTCCCGCAGGATGTTGTCGACCAACCCCTCCATGGGCGCCAAAGCAATTTGCATGGAAAACACTCAACAAAAATCGTGGCGCAGTTTACTGGGTTTCCTACAGCAACCGTTAACCCCCTGTCAGGGCGGGGCCATAACCGTCGAGAAATTCTGCAGGCATGCGCTTGGGCTTGCCGGTGGACAGTTCGATGCAGACAAAGGTGGTTTGCGCACGCAGCAGGGTCGCACCATCACGCGGGCGGACCAGCTGAAAGCGCCGGGTCATCTTCAGGCGCTGGTCCCAGTCGACGATCCAGGTGGCCAGTTGCAGCTCGTCGCCTTCATAGCCGGCGGCCAGGTAGTCAATCTCGTGACGCACCACCGCCATGGCGCGGTCCAGGCGGCGGTATTCGGTCAGGTCCAGGCCCAAACGCTGGGAATGACGCCAGGCGCAGCGCTCCAGCCAGGACACATACACCGCGTTGTTGGCGTGCCCCAGGCCGTCGATATCTTCAGGGGCCACCTGCAGATCGATGATAAACGGCGTTGCCAAATCCCAGCCCATGCCTTGCTCCCGGTCGATTAACGTAACCGGGGCAGTGTATCAGGCCGTTTGCCGCGCCTGTAGACGACGACCGGCCAGCAGCACCAACACAGCGTCGATCACGCGCGGATCGGCCAGCACTTTCTGGTGACCGCCCTGCTCCAGGCGCAGCAGACGGCTGTCAAACCAGGCTTCGTGAATAGCTTGAGAGGCTTTGACCGGGACGAACGTATCGTCTTCGGCGTGCACGATCAGGCCAGGGATATTCATCTGGTAATGGGCCACATCCAGATGCTTGAGCGGCATGCCAAAGGTCTGCTCGACTTCCTGGATGAACGCCGAGCGTGCCCGCGCCGGCAAACCGACCATTTTGGTGAAGCCCCGCAACACATCCAGAAAGCGTGACGGTGCGGCAATGCTCACTAACGCCTCGGTGCGCAAGCCCAACTGCACCGCCAGCATCGCACTGGCACCCCCCATGGAATGACCGATCACCGCATGCAGCGGCGGCAACTCGGCAGCGGCTTCGAGCATGGCACGGGCGAACAGCAGCACATGGGCTTCACGCCCTGGCGAACGGCCATGGGCGGGACCGTCGAGGGCAATCACCGAGTAACCGTTGTCGACCAATGCCGTGATCAGGCTGGCGAATTGAGTGGGCCGCCCTTCCCAACCGTGCATCAACAACACCGCAGGCCCCTGGCCCCAGCGCAAGGCGGACAGACCGAAGCGCAAGGTGATGCGCTCCGACTGCGCCAGCAGCGGCAGCTCCCAGTCACGCGGCGGCAGGTCGCGGGGTGTCATGAAGGCGCGGCGCATCTTGTTGGCCACCGTTTGCGGCGCCAGGTGCCCCAGGGTGCCGTTGAAGCGACGAATCCAGGTTAACGTGCCCATCATGACAGCCCTCTTCTAGCGCACGGCCGACTTGGCGGCGCGCAGCACACGGTCAGACAACTCACCCGGCCCCAAGGCGCGGGCCAAGGCCAGGCCACCGATCATCAGCGCCATGTCCGCCAGGGCTTTGTCGGTGTCTTCAGGGCTGGCGGCGAGTTGCGCAGCCATCAGCTCGCAATGCTCGTTCAGCGCCTGGCGGAACTCATCCGGCAGGCGGCTCATCTCACCGACGGTCGCCGGGATCGGGCAGGCCTGGGCGGTTGAGTCACGATGCTTGCGCGACAGGTAGAACGCCGCCACCAGGCTTCTGCGCTCCTCTCCGGTCAACTGGGCGTCCATGTCATCAATCGACGCACGACGCTTGGCCAGCAGCTGAGTGAAGGCCTCCAGCATCAGTGCGTCCTTGCTTTCGAAGTGCGCGTAGAAACCACCGACGGTCAGCCCCGCCGCGCCCATGACTTCACCCACACTCGGTTCGGCCGGGCCGCGCTGGATCAACGCGGCGCTGGCGGCCTGCAGAATGCGCTCGCGGGTTTGCGCTTTTTTATCGCTCATCATTGCCTCCGATGTTCATGGGTTGAATATTATTACCATAATAATATTTGACAAGCCACAAGCGTGACCGCTGGTCAGAAGAGAAGAAGGGGATGGAGGAAAGATTTGGCCAAACGCCAGACAAACAAAAGGGCCATTCAATAATTGAATGACCCTTAAAAATCCCGCAGAGCGGGTAATCGTGGCGTCCCCTAGGGGACTCGAACCCCTGTTACCGCCGTGAAAGGGCGGTGTCCTAGGCCACTAGACGAAGGGGACACAAACCTTCTGTACACTGATCAGGCTGAGACTGATCGATCCAAGGACGGTGTGGCCGGAACCTTGGAACTGTAAATTGGTGGAGCTAAACGGGATCGAACCGTTGACCTCTTGCATGCCATGCAAGCGCTCTCCCAGCTGAGCTATAGCCCCGGATTTTTCGTCTCGCGACGCAGCAGGCCTTGCGAACTGCTTGTTGAAACTGGCGTCCCCTAGGGGACTCGAACCCCTGTTACCGCCGTGAAAGGGCGGTGTCCTAGGCCACTAGACGAAGGGGACAAAACCTTCTGTACAACTGATCAGTGCTGAGAGCTGATCGATTCAAGGACGGTGTGGCCAGACCTTGAACCTGTAAATTGGTGGAGCTAAACGGGATCGAACCGTTGACCTCTTGCATGCCATGCAAGCGCTCTCCCAGCTGAGCTATAGCCCCTCATCGGTGAGGACGGGGCGAATCTTAATGGCGCTTTGGAAGTGTGTCAAATTTATTTTCAACATTTTCCAAAATTTTTTGCCGGGATAACAATCACTTACCGTCGAAACCCCGGAAAACCGGGGTTTCGCCGTTTCAACCGCGTGCTTAAGCGATAGCGCCCAGCAGCTTTTCCCACTCTTTGTTTTCTTTCTTCGACACACCACCAAGCAAATCAAGGGCTTGGCGCAGACGGAAACGGGTCAAGTCCGGGCCGAGGATTTCCATCGCATCCAGCACCGACACCGAACTGGCCTGCCCGGTGATCGCGGCAAACATCAACGGCATGGCATCGCGCAATTTCAGTTCCAGGGATTCCACCACCGCCTGGATCGTCGCGGTGATCGCATCTTTCTCCCACTGGCGCAGGCTTTCCAGCTTCCACAGGATCAACTGCATCAGCTGGCGAACCTGGTCACCGGAGAGTTTCTTCGACTCGAACAGCTTAGGATCCGGATTAACGCCCCCGGCAAAGAAGAAACTGGCCAACGGTGCGACCTGGCTGAAGGTCTCCACCCTGCCCTGCACCAGCGGCGCGATCTTCATCATGTATTCAGGGTTCAGTGCCCACTGCTGCACACGGCTGGCGAATTCTTCCACCGGCAGGTCACGCAGCCACTGGCCGTTGAGCCACGACAGTTTCTCGATGTCGAAGATCGGCCCGCCGAGCGACACACGGGACAGATCAAAATTGTCGACCATTTCCTGCAACGAGAACTTCTCGCGCTCGTCCGGCATCGACCAGCCCATGCGGCCCAGGTAGTTGAGCATCGCTTCCGGCATGAAGCCCATGCGCTCGTAGAAGGTCACCGAGGTCGGGTTCTTGCGCTTGGACAGCTTGCTCTTGTCCGGGTTACGCAGCAGCGGCATGTAGCACAGCTGCGGCTGTTCCCAGCCAAAGTACTCGTAGAGCAGGATCAGTTTCGGCGCCGATGGCAACCACTCTTCGCCGCGCAGCACGTGGGTGATGCCCATCAGGTGGTCGTCGACCACGTTGGCCAGGAAGTACGTCGGCAGGCCGTCGGTCTTCATCAGCACTTGCATGTCCATGCGGTCCCACGGGATCTCGACGTCACCGCGCAGCATGTCCGGCACCACGCACACGCCTTCGCTTGGCACCTTCATGCGGATCACGTGAGGCTCGCCGGCGGCCAGGCGCTGGGCCACTTCTTCTTTCGACAGCAGCAACGCGCGGCCGTCGTAGCGTGGAGTTTCGCCACGGGCCTGTTGCTCGGCGCGCATCTGGTCCAGCTCTTCTGCGGTGCAGAAGCACGGGAAGGCATGGCCCATGTCGACCAGTTGCTGGGTGTACTGCTTGTAGATGTCGCTGCGCTCGCTCTGGCGATACGGGCCGTGCGGGCCACCGACGTCCGGGCCTTCGGCCCAGGTAATGCCCAACCAGCGCAGGGCATCGAAAATCTGCTGTTCCGACTCGCGGGTGGAACGCAGTTGATCGGTGTCTTCGATCCGCAGGATGAATTCACCGCCGTGCTGCTTGGCAAAGCAGTAGTTGAACAAGGCGATGTAAGCAGTGCCGACGTGGGGATCCCCAGTAGGCGATGGCGCGATGCGCGTGCGGACGGTGGTCATGGCAGGTCTCGAATGGGCGATAAAACTGAAAATTGAAACAAGGGGCGAATGGTAACAGCCCGGAGCACCCGGGCTCCAGCCTCACACCGCCAGCAGGCGCTCCCGCAACTTGCCGATCTCGTCCCGCGTCTGCGCTGCCGCCTCGAACTCCAGGTCCCGCGCCAATTGGTACATCTTCTCTTCCAACTGGCGGATGCGCTTGGTGATCTCACTCGGCGAGCGCAATTCGTTCTCGTACTTGGCGCTTTCCTCGGCTGCCTTGGCCATGCCTTTGCGCTTCTTGCTGCGCGAGCCCGGCACGGTGGCGCCTTCCATGATGTCGGCAACGTCCTTGAACACGCCCTTGGGCGTGATGCCATTTTCCAGGTTGAACGCAATCTGCTTGTCGCGACGGCGCTGGGTCTCACCAATCGCCCGTTCCATGGAACCGGTAATGCGGTCCGCGTAGAGAATCGCCCGGCCATTGAGGTTCCGTGCCGCACGCCCGATGGTCTGGATCAACGAGCGTTCAGAGCGCAAAAAGCCCTCTTTGTCCGCATCGAGGATCGCCACCAGCGACACTTCCGGCATGTCCAGGCCTTCACGCAGCAGGTTGATGCCCACCAGCACATCAAAGGTGCCCAGGCGCAGATCGCGGATGATCTCCACGCGTTCCACAGTGTCGATGTCCGAGTGCAGGTAGCGCACGCGCACGCCGTGGTCGGCCAGGTAGTCGGTCAAGTCTTCGGACATGCGCTTGGTCAGCGTGGTGACCAGCACCCGCTCTTCCAGGGCCACGCGCTTGGTGATTTCCGAGAGCAAGTCGTCGACCTGGGTCAGCGCCGGGCGGATTTCGATTTCCGGGTCGACCAAACCAGTCGGCCGCACCAGTTGCTCGATCACGCGGCCGGCATGCTCGGCCTCATAGTTGCCCGGCGTGGCGGACACAAAGATAGTCTGCGGGCTGATGGCCTCCCACTCATCAAAGCGCATCGGCCGGTTATCCAGGGCCGACGGCAAGCGGAAACCGTACTCCACCAGGGTTTCTTTACGCGAACGGTCGCCCTTATACATCGCCCCCACTTGCGGCACGCTGACGTGGGACTCGTCGATCACCAGCAGCGCGTCAGGCGGCAGGTAATCGTAAAGCGTCGGCGGCGGCGCGCCGGATTCGCGGCCCGACAGGTAGCGCGAGTAGTTTTCGATGCCGTTGCAGTAGCCCAGCTCCAGGATCATCTCCAGGTCGAAACGGGTGCGCTGCTCCAGGCGCTGGGCTTCCACCAGCTTGTTATTGGAACGCAGGTACTCCAGGCGTTCGGCCAACTCGACTTTGATGCCCTCAATGGCGCCCATCAGGGTTTCACGCGGGGTCACGTAGTGGCTTTTCGGATAGAAGGTGAAGCGCGGCAGCTTGCGGATCACCTCGCCGGTCAACGGGTCAAAGGCCGACAGGCTCTCGACTTCATCGTCGAACAGCTCGATGCGGATCGCTTCCAGGTCGGATTCCGCCGGGTAGATGTCGATCACATCGCCGCGCACGCGGAAGGTGGCACGGGCAAAGTCCATGTCGTTGCGGGTGTATTGCAGGCTGGTCAGGCGGCGCAACAGCTCGCGTTGATCGAGCTTGTCGCCGCGATCGACGTGCAGCACCATCTTCAGATAGGTTTCCGGGCTGCCCAGGCCGTAGATGCACGACACCGTGGTGACGATGATCGCGTCCTTGCGCTCCAGCAAGGCCTTGGTCGCCGACAGCCGCATCTGCTCGATGTGGTCGTTGATCGACGCATCCTTCTCGATAAAGGTATCGGAGGACGGCACGTAGGCTTCGGGCTGGTAGTAGTCGTAGTAGGAAACGAAGTACTCCACCGCGTTGTTCGGGAAGAACGCCTTGAACTCGCCGTATAGCTGAGCGGCCAGGGTCTTGTTCGGCGCCAGCACCAGGGTGGGTCGGTTGATCTGCGCAATGACGTTGGCGATGCTGAAGGTCTTGCCCGACCCGGTCACCCCGAGCAGGGTCTGGTGCGCCAGCCCGGCTTCGATGCCTTCGACCATCTGGCGAATGGCTTCCGGTTGATCGCCGGCGGGTTCAAAGCGGGTGACGAGCTGGAAATCCGACATAACGTACCTCGTGAAGTCACCCCAGACTCAAAACCGCCAGGGACGAAATAGCTCAGCAACCCGCGAATAATCATCGCAGGTTGCAGGAAAAAACCATGATAGCTGTAGAAGTGGTGGCGAATGTGACGGGTTTCAAGGCAATCGTCCTACACGCCTTTACCGATCAATGTTGCAATAAGACTAACGGTCAGCAAATAAACCGAAAAACTTGGCCGAAAAGCCGTTTCGGCTGTCGCCTCAGGCGGTGATGGTCTCTATACTAACTCCCCGTTTGTGCACCGCTCTAGTGCATTCGGCTGGAGCGCGACACGTCCCTCCTACCCCCCATAGAGCTGCCGCAAAAATGAGCCTGTTCTCCGCTGTCGAAATGGCACCACGCGATCCAATCCTGGGCCTCAACGAAGCATTCAACGCCGATACACGAACCACCAAGGTCAACCTTGGCGTGGGCGTTTACTGCAACGAGGAGGGGAAGATTCCACTCTTGCGTGCCGTTGCCGAAGCGGAAGCCATTCGCGTGGCGCAACACGCCGCACGTGGCTACTTGCCAATCGACGGCATCGCGGCCTACGACAAGGCCGTGCAAACCCTGCTGTTCGGCGCTGAGTCGCCACTGCTGAACGCTGGCCGCGTCACCACCGTGCAAGCGGTAGGCGGCACTGGCGCGCTGAAGCTGGGTGCTGACTTCCTCAAGCAGCTGCTGCCAAACGCCGTCGTCGCTATCAGCGACCCGAGCTGGGAAAACCACCGCGCTCTGTTCGAAACCGCCGGTTTCCCGGTGCAGAACTACCGCTACTACGACGCCGCCACCCACGACGTGAACCGTGCCGGCCTGCTCGAAGACCTCAACGCCCTGCCGCCGCAGTCCATCGTGGTGCTGCACGCCTGCTGCCACAACCCGACCGGCGTCGACCTGAGCCCGGCCGACTGGCAGAACGTGCTGGACGTGATCAAGGCCAAGAACCTGGTGCCGTTCCTCGACATGGCCTACCAGGGCTTTGGCGACGGCATCCACGAAGACGCCGCCGCCGTACGCCTGTTCGCTGAATCGGGCCTGACCTTCTTTGTGTCCAGCTCGTTCTCCAAGTCGTTCTCCCTGTACGGCGAACGGGTGGGCGCACTGTCCATCGTCGGCGACTCCAAGGAAGAAAGCGCGCGCATCCTGTCCCAGGTCAAACGCGTGATCCGCACCAACTACTCCAACCCGCCAACCCACGGCGCGGCGATCGTTGCAGCGGTACTGAACAACCCTGAACTGCGCGCCCAGTGGGAAGCCGAACTGGCCGAAATGCGCCTGCGCATCCGTGGCATGCGCGAGCAGATGGTGGCCGAACTGGCCAAGGCTGCTCCGGGCCACGACTTCAGCTTCGTCGGCCGCCAGCGTGGGATGTTCTCCTACTCCGGCCTGACCGTTGAGCAAGTCACCCGCTTGCGCAGCGAGTTCGGCATCTACGCCCTCGACACTGGCCGTATCTGTGTGGCGGCGTTGAACCAGTCGAACATTGATGCAGTCACAAAGGCAATCGTTCAGGTGCTGTAAACCTGCAGCTGTTGCACCAGAAGGGGAAGCCGATGGCTTCCCCTTTTTCGTCTCCAGCCCCTAGACTGAACCTTGACCGCCCCTTTGCTGTGAGAATGCTATGAGAAACGACGACCTGGACCTGCGCGCCGACCGCGACGAACTGCATGACTACGCTCCACGCGCACCGCAACCCAAGCGCCAGAAGAGCCTGGTGCTGCAAGTGGCACTGGGGGTCTTTCTGGGCGGCCTGGCGCTGTGGCTGGTGCAATTGGGTGCGACCGCACTGATGGCGAAGCTGGCGATGGGTACCCTGCAATTCGGCGGCTAAGCCGCACGAATCGCCCCCTGCTCCTCCAACAACTTCACAAAACTGTTCAAACTCTGCGACACCGTCCCCCGCCGCCAGATCAGCCAGGTGTGCAGGATCCGGAAGTTGTCCGTCAACGGCCACACGCTCACCGCCGTCGACCCCGGCATGCTGTCGAGCATGCTGCGTGGCATCAGCGCCAGGCCCGCGCCGGCGCTGACGCAGGCGAGCATGCCGTGGTAGGACTCGATCTCGAAGATCTTGCCCGGCACCGCGCCGTCCTGTGCAAACCAGCGTTCCAGGTGATGCCGGTATGAACAGTTGGAGCGAAAGGTGTAGATGCTCTCCCCGTTCACGTCCTGCCCACGGGTGATCGGCGCATGGTGCAGCGGCGCAATCACCACCATCTCTTCCTCAAACACCGCCAAGCCTTCCAGGGTTGCGTGCAGCAGCGGGCCGTCGACGAACGCCGCTGTCAACCGCCCGGACAACACGCCTTCGATCATGGTGCCCGAAGGCCCGGTACTCAGGTCCAGCTCGACCTTGGTGTGTTTCTGGTTGTACGCCGCCAGCAACGCCGGGATGCGCACCGCCGCCGTGCTTTCCAGCGAACCCAGGGCAAACGCGCCTTGGGGCTCCTCCCCCGCCACGGTTGCGCGGGCTTCCTGTACGAGGTCGAGGATGCGCCGCGCATAACCCAGGAAATTCCATCCAGCCGGTGACAGGCGCAGGCGGCTTTTCTCGCGGATGAACAATTCCACACCCAAGTCCTGCTCCAGTTGCTTGATGCGCGTGGTCAGGTTCGATGGCACCCGATGAATCAACTGCGCGGCGGCGCTGATACTGCCTTGCTCGGCAACGGCCTTGAAGATTTCCAGCTGCACCAGATCCACATCATTCTCCAATCGTGAACGTATTGCTTAATATTATTCAGTTTCCAGAAAAGAGATAGCCCCGTACGCTGAACCCCACTTAATTCACTCAGCAGGACGGTGCCATGAACGCGACTACCCACGCCCTCTCGATCAACCCGGCCAACGGCGAAATGGTCGGCAGCTACCCGTATGAAACCGCGCAGCAACTGGACGCCGCCCTCGACCGCTCCACCCTCGCCTTCCGCGCCTGGCGCCGCCAGCCCGTCAGCCAGCGCGCCGAACTGCTGTTGAGTTTGGCTTCTGCCCTGCGCGAACAAGCCGAAGACATGGCGCAGATGATCACCCTGGAAATGGGCAAACCCATCGCCCAGGCCCGTGCCGAAATCGAAAAATGCGCGCAACTCAGCGAATGGTACGCCGCCCATGGCCCGGCCATGCTCGCCCCGGAACCGACCCTGGTGGACAACGGCAGCGCGCAGATCGAATACCGCCCGCTGGGCCCGATCTTCGCCGTGATGCCGTGGAACTTCCCGGTGTGGCAAGTGCTGCGCGGCGCCGTGCCGACGATGTTGGCCGGCAACACCTATGTGCTCAAACATGCGCCGAATGTGATGGGCAGCGCCTATCTGATCCAACTGGCATTCCAGAAGGCCGGTTTCGCCGATGGCCTGTTTGAGGTGGTCAACGTGACCAACGAGGGCGTGTCCAAGGCTATTGCCGACCCGCGCATCGCCGCCGTCACCCTCACCGGCAGTGTGCGTGCCGGCGTCGCCATCGGCTCTCAGGCCGGTGCCGCGCTGAAAAAATGCGTGCTGGAGCTGGGCGGTTCCGACCCCTTTATCGTGCTCAACGACGCCGACCTCGACGCCGCCGTGCAAGCCGCGCTGATCGGTCGTTTCCAAAACAGCGGCCAAGTCTGCGCCGCCGCCAAACGCCTGATCATCGAGGAAGGTGTAGCGCAAGCCTTCACCGCCAAATTCCTGGAGGCCAGCCGTGCCATGGTCATGGGCGACCCAACGTCAGCCACCACCTACATCGGCCCGATGGCGCGCTTTGACCTGCGCGACGAGTTGCACGGCCAGGTCCAGGCGACCCTGGAAGAAGGCGCGACACTGTTGCTGGGCGGCAATAAAGTGCCCGGCGCCGGTAACTACTACGAGCCGACCGTGCTGGCAGGCGTCACCGACCAGATGACCTCGTTCAAACAGGAACTCTTCGGCCCGGTCGCTTCGATCATCACCGCACGCGACGCCGACCACGCCGTGGCCCTGGCGAATGACAGCGAGTTCGGCCTCACCGCGAGCATCTTCACCACCGACCCGGCCAAGGCGCGCGATATCGCCAACCAGCTGGAAACCGGCGGTATCTTCGTCAACGCCTTCAGCGTTTCCGACCCTCGGGTGGCGTTTGGTGGGGTGAAAAAGAGTGGTTTCGGCCGCGAGCTGTCGCACTTTGGCGTGCGGGAGTTCTGCAACGCGCAGACGGTGTGGCTGGACCGCAAGTAACACGCTTGGGTGGCGCGGGAAAGGGTCGTGGCTATCGCCCTCCCAGCCCCGCCACCAAGGCTTCCAGCACCACACTGACCTTGGGCAGCGCCTGGCGATTCCTGACCCAGGCCAGCCTGATCGCAGCCCCCTCGGTGGCCAGCTGCGGCAGCACCTCAACCAGCTTGCCTTCCTCCAGCGATGGCCGGACCACCCACGACGGCAGTTGCACGATCCCACAACCGGCCAACGCAGCCTGCATCAAGCCGTCGCCATTGCCGATCACCAGGTGCGGCGCCATCTGCCAATGACGTGAAGTGCCCTGTTCACCGGCGAAGTTCCAGGGGCTGACGCGACCGTCCACCCAGCCGTAGGCGAGACACTGATGCCGTTCAAGCTCACGCTCGCACGTCGGGGTGCCATGGTTCGCCAAGTAATCCGGCGAGGCACACAACGTATGCCATTCGTGCGCGAGCACACGCTGTTCGATCGTTTCTGGCCAGCCCTGCGCTTCACCGACACGCACCACCAGATCCACACCCTCCTTGAAGGGGTCCACTAACCCGTCGCTGAAGGAAATGTGCGGCACCAAGGACGGAAAAGCCTGCAGCAAAGGCAGCAGCACCGGCAACACCCGCACGCGCCCAAACACATTGGGCAGATCAATGCGCACACGTCCACGCGGCTCGCTTTGCTCGGCGCGCAGCGACAGCTCGGCCTCCTCCAGGTCAGCCAGCACCCCCGTACAGGTACGGTAAAACGCCACGCCGGCCTCGGTGAGGGACAAGCGCCGCGTTGTGCGCAGAAACAGTCGAGCGCCCAGGCGCGTTTCAAGCCGCGCGATGCTTTTGCTGATGGCCGAGGCAGTCAGGCTCATTTTCTCGGCAGCGGCGGTAAAGCTGCCGTAGTCCGCAACACACACAAACACATCAATCCCTTTCAAGCGTTCGGAAGAAAACATGCACGCCCCGCATTTGTGAATTCAGGTCAGCCAAGCTGGTAATTAACATCCTAAATCAGAATTCAACTCAACAGTAAGCTAGGGTCAATGAACCCGGTACTGAGGCTCGGATGCTGACCACGCTGAAAAACTACCCCTTGACCGTCAACCTGCTTCTGAGTGCGTCACTGGTGTTGACCCTCGCCAGGGCCATCACCTTGCCCTATCTGGTGATCTACCTGTCGAGCCAGTTCCAATTGGGCGTCGCCGACATCGGCCTGGTGATCGGCAGTTCGCTGATCCTCGGCTCATTGTTGAGCCTGTACGGCGGTTTCCTGGTGGACAGCCAGCCAGGTTACCGCTTGATCCTGGGCTGCTGCGCGGTGTTCACCTGCGGTTTTCTGGCAGCGTTTGCCGCACGGGACCTGTGGGTGTTCTACGCCTGCCTGGTCGCGATCAACCTGGCGTACGCCGTCATTGATATCGCGGTCAAATCAGGATTTGGCCGGCTACTGCCCGTCGATGCGCGCAGTGAAGCATTTTCGATCAAATACACCCTGACCAACATCGGCTACGCCGTCGGCCCTTTTCTCGGTGCGGGACTGGCCGCGCTCGCCATCAGTCTGCCCTTCCTGGCGTCGGCGATACTGGGCGCCGGTTTTTTTATCGTTTACGCCGTGTGGGGTGACAAGCACGCAATGCCCGTGGACACAAGCCAGCCCGGCGCGCCGTTCCTGGCGGTCGGCAAAGTGCTGCTCAGTGATTACCGGCTGGTGTGTTTTACCCTGGGCGGTGCACTCAGTGCCGTGGTGTTCGGCCAGTTCACCGCTTACCTCTCGCAATATCTGATCGTCACCACGACACCCGAAATGGCCTACCGGATAATCAGCAGCGTGGTGGCCACCAACGCGCTGATGGTGATCAGCCTGCAATACGTGATCGGCAAGCGAATCACCCATCAGCACTTGAATCTGTGGCTCGCAGGTGGATTGGCCATGTTCATCGTCGGCCTGGCGGGGTTCGGCTTGTCCACCTCGCTGATGTTCTGGGTGGTATCCATGGCAGTCTTCACGCTCGGAGAGATCATCGTGTTCCCTGCCGAGTACATGTTCATCGACATCATCGCCCCCGATCATCTGCGGGGCATGTACTACGCTGCGCAAAACCTGGGCAACGTTGGCGCGGCCCTGGGCCCGGTGCTGTGCGGGATGGTCTTGGCGACACACCCCGCCCACACCATGTTCTACATGCTCGCGCTGTTCGTTATCGCCGGCGGCTTGCTCTACAGTCTCGGTGCGTCGCTGGCAGGCAGGGTGAACGCTCCCACCTGAACCTCAGCAACGGACATGCCGACGTACGCACTGCACCAACCCGTCCAGCGCCTGCGATTTGACCGGCGCGAGCACGCAAACCGTGTGCTCGCGCTCGTCTTCCTTCACCGTCAGGGTGTAATGCACCTGGCCCGGATTACCGGGCGCAGGTGCATGGCTTTGCGGCAATTGAAAGAAATCGCACGCCTCGACAAGCCGCCGCAGTTCCTGCTGGTCTTGCTCCGGCAGCGCGTCCAACTCCACCGTCTGTGGCTTGGCCAAGCCCGGAAAATAACCGGGGCCGCCGTTTTCCTTGATCGAAATTTGCATGGCCGCTCCTCACGTCAGACAGAAATGCCGACCGCCTTCCAACCGTCCTTGACCGCCTTCTGCTCATCCTTGTTCGCGCCGTAGAGGCGGCCTGCAACATCGTAAGTGATGCGCGCAAAGCGCAGGAACCCCGAGTTGGGCCGCAGCCGCGCATCCCGCAGCGCGTCATACCAGATACGCCCGGCCCGTTCCCAGGCGAACCCGCCGAGCTTGGTCGCCACCTGATAGAACGCATGGTTGGGGATACCGGAATTGATATGCACCCCGCCATTGTCCTCGTAGGTGTGCACAAAATCATCCATGTGCCCCGGCTGAGGGTCCTTGCCCAGCAGTTTGTCGTCAAACGCCGTGCCGGGGGCTTTCATCGAGCGCAGGGCGGTGCCTTTGATCTTTTTGGTGAACAGTCCTTTGCCGATCAGCCAATCAGCGTCTTGCGCGCTTTGCTTCAAGGCATATTGCTTGATGAGCGAGCCGAACACATCCGACAGCGACTCGTTCAGCGCTCCGGACTGATTGAAATACATCAGCTTGGCCTCGTCCTCGGTGACGCCATGGGCCAACTCATGGCCAATTACGTCAAGCGCCACCGTGAAGCGGTTGAACAACTGCGCATCCCCATCGCCAAACACCATCTGGGTCGAGTTCCAGAAGGCATTATTGTAGTTCTGGCCAAAATGCACCGTGGCGTCCAGCGCCATACCGGCGTCGTCGATGGAGTTGCGATCAAAGACCTGGTCGAAAAAATCGAAGGTGGCGCCCAAGCCCTCGTAGGCTTCGTCCACCGCGGCATCACCGCTTGCGGGCTGCCCCTCACCACGCACCAGCGTGCCCGGCAGGCTGTCGGTGCCCTCGGCGCTGTAGATCGAGCGGCGCTTATCGGCGCCCATGGCCAGGGCCATGTGCGCCGGTCCTTTGGCAGGTTCGGCGACCATGCGCAACGAGCGGAAGGTTGTGTCTTTGGCGCGGGTGCGCAAGGCGACCTCACGTTGCGCTTTGTCGCCGTTGCGCGCGATCTGGTCGAGCATATAGGGCGGGATCAGGCAGAAAATCGGATGGCGATGCGGCTGACGAACACACATGGGCTGGCTCCAGCTGGCAGGTGAAAACGTTCGGGTCATCGATTCAGGATAGTCCCCAGGGGTTAACGCATGTCATCAATTGTCATTAACCTATGTTGCAGTCGTGTTTATCCAAGGAGGACTGACCGATGCCAGCACGTAAAACCAAAATCGACCTTGCATACCGCCCCAGGCTCGCTGACCTGCGCCCGTTGATCGCACCGAGCCCCACGTTGTTGGAGGCACGGGCGGCGACGCCACGCGTCACCCCCGCCAAAGACTTGAAGGGCCGGCGCGGCTACGCCGAGGACTTTCTCGGCAGCTTCGGGGTGCCCTGGCCCACGGTGGAAGAGGCCTTGGCGGAGGATGCACAGAAGCGCCTGGACTACACGCACTTCTCGATCACGATGTCACGCGCCAAGCGGCTTGCGCTGTATGTGGGCGTCAACATCGATGGTGGTCAGCACGTCGACATCATTCGCAGCAACGACGCCTGGGCCTATGACGGCCGCTTACCCATCGATGCGCAGGTGGGCGAAGCGCTGTATGCCAGCAATGGCCTGGATCGCGGCCACCTGGTCCGCCGGCAAGACCCCAACTGGGGCGACGAGGCGCAAGCCGCCAACCTCGACACCTTCCATTTCACCAACTGCTCGCCGCAGATGAGCGGGTTCAACCAGAAGACCTGGCTGGAGCTCGAAGACTACATCCTCGATAACACCCAACGCTGGAAAGCCCGCGCCACGGTGTTTACCGGCCCGGTGTTCGCCGACGACGACCGAATGTACCGAGGCGTACAGATCCCCAAGGCGTTCTGGAAAGTGGTCGCTTACCTCAGCGACAACGGCAAGCCTAGCGCGAGTGCCTACATGATTGACCAGAGCCGCGAGCTGGGCCAACTCGACCTGGTGTTCGGCCAGCTCAGGACCTACCAGCGCAGCGTGATCCAGATAGAGCGCCTGACCGGCCTGCGCTTCGGCAACCTGGCCGACTACGACGGCTTCAGCAACGAAGAGCGCGCCACCGGCACGCGGATTGAAGCGCTGATACGAGGGCCTGAAGACATTCGCCTATGACCCTCGCCCTCATTGCGCACTGATGTAATGAAACTGCGCCTGCGACTTCTCGACCGCCGCACGCACCTGATCTTTCTGTGCGTCGGTGCCCGAGTAGTAGATCTGCAAACCCTTCAAATCCTGCCCTTCGACGGCTTTACCGATCACGGCAACATCAACCGGGGTGCCGGCCCCCATGATCAAAAAGAACACATCGCCCAAGCGCTTGGTATTCAGCAATTCGCTCCTGAGGCTGGCCGCGTTTTGGTCACCGGCCAGGGAAATCGCCAGGGTGTCGCCGAACATCCCACTTTTAGGGATGCTCATCGTGTGCAAGCGCAGTTTGTCTGAGTCGGCGGGCATCGACTTGACATAGGCAGTGGAGGCCTCGTCGAGAATCTGCTTTTCAGATTTACCCTGAGTGGCACAACCGGCCAGGGTGGCGATAAGGACGAGCGCGATAACTGATTTCACGGTGTATTCCTTGTGATAAAGCGATCCATGGGCTGCGCATCATAGGAGCCTCACCGCCAGAGAGCTACCGTTGAGTGCACGACCTCCCGTTCAACCGCGTGATCGACTACCATACCGCGCCGGTTCCCAAACGGGACTAATAGGGAATCCGAAGCGCGGTACACCCGCGTCAATCGGAACTGCCCCCGCAACTGTAGGTGCTGAGCCTGCTCCATGATGCCACTGGACCTTGTCCGGGAAGGCCGGAGCCTGGCGACGACGCATCAGTCAGGAGACCTGCCGGCCCAAGCTCAATGACTAACCGGCGGGGTGTCCGGGAAGGACATTCTTGCCTGCCTCTATCCTATCGCAGCGTTCAAGGGTGTATTTCCGAACGGCACGCACGCTTCACTCGGAGATAGCCCCATGCTGCCACGCGTTACCGCCCTGCTTACCGGCCTGGGTTTCTGTGCCCTGGCCCAAGCCGCGCCCACCCACTACCCGCTGACCGTGGAAAACTGCGGCAGCACCCTAACCTTTCAGCAAGCCCCGGCCCGCAGCGTGACCATCGGCCAGGCCGCCACCGAAATGCTCTACGCCCTGGGCGTGGGCGACAAAGTAGTCGGCACTTCGCTGTGGTTCAACAGCGTATTGCCGCAGTACAAGGCGCAGAACGATGGCATTGAGCGCCTGGCCAACAACGAGCCGAGCTTCGAAGCGGTGATCGCCAAGCGCCCGCAGCTGGTGGCCGCCGAGCTGGAATGGGTGGTCGGGCCGCAAGGCGTGGTCGGCACCCGCGAGCAATTCCATGAACTGAAAATTCCCACCTACCTGCTGCCCTCCGACTGCGAAGGCAAGGACAACCTGGTGGGCGCCGACGGCACGCGGCTGGAGCCGTTCCGCATCGAGACGATCTATAAAAGCATCAGCCAACTCGCCGAGATCTTCGACGTGCAGGCGCGTGGCCAACAGTTGAACGACGAACTCAAGGCGCGCCTGGCCAAATCCGTTGCCACCGTGCAAAGCAAGGGCCTCAAGCAAGCCAGCGCGTTGGTGTGGTTCTCCAGTTCCGAGATGACCAGCGACCCCTATGTGGCCGGCCACAAGGGCATTCCGCAATTCATGCTGGAAACCCTCGGTTTGCATAACGTCGTGCAGTCGGACGAAGAGTGGCCCGCCGTCGGCTGGGAAACCCTCGCCAAGGCCAACCCGACCGTGCTGGTGATCGCGCGCATGGACCGCCGCCGCTACCCCGCCGATGACCATGAAAAGAAACTCGCCTTCCTGCGCAGCGACCCGGTGACCCGCAACATGGACGCGGTGAAAAACAACCGCATCATCATCCTCGACGCGCTGGCGCTGCAAGCCAGCATCCGTACGTTCGACGGGCTTGAACAACTGGCCACGGCCATCGACGGCTACGACCTGTCCAAATGATCCGAACCCTACTCGCCCTGGCCCTGCTGCTGGCTGCTGTATTGGCTGGCGTCGCCATCGGCGAAACCGCCATCTCGCCGCAGGTGGTACTTCAAGTCCTCGCCAACAAACTGTGGGCGGCCGGCTACGTGCTCGACCCCATCGACGAAGGCGTGGTGTGGAACTACCGCCTCACCCGTACCCTGGTCGCCGCCGCGTGTGGTGCTGGGCTGGCGACCTGCGGCGTGATATTGCAATCGCTGTTGCGCAACCCGCTGGCCGATCCGTACCTGTTGGGCATCAGCGCCGGCGCCTCGACCGGCGCGGTGCTGGTGGCGTTGATGGGCGTGGGCGGCGGTTTGATCTCGTTGTCGGCGGGCGCGTTTGTCGGCGCCATGGCCGCGTTTGCGCTGGTGATCCTGCTCGCGCGCGCCAGCGGTTCGGCCAGTGGCACCGGCCAGATCATCCTGGCGGGCATTGCCGGGTCGCAGCTGTTCAATGCGCTCACCGCGTTCCTGATCACCAAATCCGCCAGTTCCGAGCAGGCACGCGGCATCATGTTCTGGTTGCTCGGTAACCTCAGTGGCGTGCGCTGGCCTTCGGTGTGGCTGGCGGTGCCGGTGGCGGTCGCAGGCTTGGCGGTGTGCCTGTGGCACCGTCGCGCCCTGGATGCGTTTACCTTCGGCAGCGACTCGGCGGCGTCCCTCGGTATTCCGGTGCGCCGGGTGCAGTTCGTGCTGGTGGGCTGCGCGGCGTTGGTGACGGCGGTGATGGTGTCGATTGTCGGCTCCATCGGGTTTGTGGGGCTGGTGATTCCCCACGCCGTGCGCCTGTTGCTTGGCACCGGGCATTCGCGCTTGCTGCCGGCCAGTGCGTTGGGTGGCGCGTTGTTCTTGATTGCGGCGGATGTGTTGTCGCGCACCTTGATCAAGGGCCAGGTGATTCCGGTCGGCGTGGTCACGGCGCTGGTCGGTGCGCCGGTGTTTGCGCTGATCCTCATTGGTCGGAGGAATGCGCGATGACCGTGCTGAGCTGCACAGGATTGGGTTTCAAAGTGCGCGAGGCGCAGTTGCTGAGCGACATTCATCTGGACGTTCAGCCGGGCGAAACCCTCGGTATCGTCGGGCCGAACGGCTCCGGCAAATCCACCTTGCTCAAGTTGCTCGCCGGGCTGCGCACGCCAGCGTCCGGCGAAGTGCTGCTGGGCGGCCAGCGCCTGGGCAAGCTGTCGCGCCGCGCCATCGCGCAACAACTGGCGGTGGTGGAACAGCAGGCCGACACCGACGACGCCATCCGCGTGTTCGACGCCGTGGCGCTGGGCCGCACACCGTGGTTGTCGGCGCTGAGCCCGTGGTCACCGGAGGACGACGCCATCGTCAACCAGGCCCTGCACGACGTCGACGCCACCCACCTGAGCCACCGCGCCTGGCGCAGCCTCTCGGGCGGTGAGCGCCAGCGCGTGCACATCGCCCGTGCGTTGGCGCAACGGCCGCAGATCCTGTTGCTGGATGAGCCGACCAATCACCTGGATATCCAGCATCAGCTGGGCATTTTGAAGGGGGTGCAAGGGTTGCCCGTCACCACCTTGATTGCCCTGCATGATCTGAACCAGGCGCTGACCTGCGATCGGCTGGCGGTGCTGGATCACGGGCAGTTGGTGGCACTGGGTAAACCACTGGACGTGCTGACGCCGCAGCGTTTGCAAGAGACGTTCGGCGTACAGGCACACTACCTGACAGACCCGTTCGATGGCGCACAGATACTGCGTTTACGCCCGAACTAAGCCTCTTGAAGCGAACGCTGGGTGTGACGTGACAAGGTCACGAACAACTCGGGCACCTGATAGATCAGCGCCTGGCGGATCAGCGGATGGTCCTGGCAAAACGCCTTGAGATTGAAGCCGACCTCACGGCCGAGGTTGGCGTTGATCAGTACCAGGTCAAATGCACGGTCGCCACAGCCGAGCAGCGTCGTCAGCTCGTCCAGGCTCGACACCGGCGCAATGGCGTAATAGCCCTGGTGGTTGAAGTCACGCTCCAGGCGCAGGCGCCGTTCGTGCTGGGTGTCGGCAATCATCACGCGCAAGCCCTTGTTGATCATGACCGGCTCCCGACGGCCGCAGCCGAGTGATGCAACCAGCCCAGCAGATCGCTGCCGCTCATGGGCCGTGCATGCCAATAGCCTTGGCCGAGGGTGCAGCCCAGCGCCAGCAATGCGCGGTGTTGCTCAGCCGTTTCGATGCCTTCGATCACCACCGACATGTCCAGCGCCTCACCCAAGGCCAACGTGCTGCCGATCACCGCCAGGCAGCGCGGCTCATGCTTGAGGTTGCGTACAAACTCCGCATCCAGCTTGATTTCATTGAAGGGCAACTGACACAGGCGCTGCATCGAGGAAAACCCGGCGCCGAAGTCATCGATCGACAAGCGACACCCCATCATCCGCAGGCGCACCAGGCTTTCCAGGCTGACATTCGGGGTTTCGAGCAGGCCGCTTTCGGTGATTTCAAAGGTGACATGGCTGCCCGCCACACTGTGACTCTGCAGGATCTGCTTGATGTTGCCGGCCAGCTCGCGATTGGCCAACTGGCTGGCGCTCAGGTTGAACGCCATGTTCAACAGGCTGCCTTGGCACCTGGCGTGTTCGTGCACAGCCAAGGCCTGGTGCATCTGCAGGTACAAGCCCTCATCCAGCAAACCGTGGCGTTCCAGCGCTGGCAAAAACACGGCGGGCGACACGATGCCTCGCGTCGGATGCTCCCAGCGTGCCAACACTTCTACCCCGCACACGGCGCCGCTGCGCAGGTTGAACTTGGGTTGGTAATACGCCTGCAATTGCTCCTCGGCCAGCGCTCGGCGCATCTGGGCTTCGGTGGCACACGCGGGTGCGTCATCGGGTGGGCAGGCTGCGATAGGCCGGGCATGCAACTGCTTTTTTAGCAATGCTTCCAGCGCCCCCGCCTGCAAAGGTTTTTCCACATCCCCGAGGAACTCCAGCCCCAGCAACGAGACGATCTGGCGCACCGCACGGCGCAAGTCCGGCGACAACGAGCTGCTGATGATGATCGACCCGACCTGCCCGCTGGCGCCGACGCGCTGGATGAACTCAACGCCGTCCATGCCTTCCATCTGCAAGTCACAGAGCGCGATGTCCACCGGGCCTTCGCGGTCCAGCAGGGCCAGGGCCTGGGCACCGTCCGCAGCTTCGAACACCGTGGCGCAGCCCAAGTGTTCAAGCATTTTGACGGCAACGGAGCGCTGGAAAGCATGGTCTTCCAATACCAGGACACGTAGCGCAAAGGTCATGAGGGCGGGACTCGTCTGTAGAGAAGTGCCCCATTGTTTCGCGACTTGGCCTAAGTGGACCTAGGAAACGTCTCTACGCTTGTAGGAAATTTCCCAAGAACGCCCACACCTCACGCCAGGTAATCCTCCAACTGCTCCGCCAAGTGCTCCATCGACTGTTGCAAGGTATCCACGGCCGCCGTCAGCGCCGCCGCGTCCAGCCCTTGGGCCGCCGACTCAAGGGCCTCGCACGCGTGGATCAAGCCGGCGGCGCTGATAATCCGCGCACCGCCCTTGACCCGGTGGGCCAGGTCAGCGAGCCCTTGCACATCGTGCTGGGTAAACAAGCGCATGAGCTTGGCCATGTCGCCGTCATTGCTCACGGCCAGGTCGCCCAGCAGGCGCTTGACCGACGCCTGGTCGCCACGGGCCAGTTGCTCCAGGCTGCTGATGTCGATGTCTTCCAACGGTGGCATGTCGGCCCGCGCGTCGGGTTGAACCACCGCCTGGGGTTTGACTTGCGCCAAGCGTGCACCCAGGTCCTTGAGGCTAATGGGCTTGAACAGGCAGTCGTCCATGCCCGCCTCGACGCAGCGCGCCTTCTCTTCGGCCAAGGCATTGGCGGTAAACCCCAGCACCAGACCGCGATGCAAGCCGCGCGCGGCCTCTTCGGCGCGAATCGCCCGCGCCAACGCGTAGCCATTCATGATCGGCATATTGCAGTCGGTGATGACCACATCGAACAGCTCGTTGCGCCAAGCCCGCAGGCCGTGGGCGCCGTCCTCGGCATCGGTGACCCGGTGGCCCAGGTAACCCAGTTGCTCCGACAACAACAGCCGGTTCGCCGGATAGTCGTCGATCACCAGGATATTCAGGGCCTCGCCAGCCACCTGGGGCTCAACCTCGGCCAAGGGTGCACAAGGTTCCAGGATCGGTGCATCCAAACGCACTTCAATCTGCGTGCCCTGCCCCAACGTGCTGTCCAGGGTCAGGGTACCGCCCATCATTTCGCACAGGGTGCGGCTGATCACCAGCCCCAGCCCCGAGCCGCCACGGGGCGCCTGGCCATGGTTGTCCGCCTGGGTAAACGGGCTGAACAGGCGTTGCTGGTCTTGCGCGGAGATACCGCGCCCACTGTCCTCCACGCGCAAGCACAGGGCCAGGCGTTCCTGCCCCGGCAAGACGTGCGCCCTGGCGACCAGGCGCACCTGGCCGGCATCGGTAAACTTGATCGCATTGCTCAGCAGGTTGGACAACACCTGCTTGAAGCGCTGCGGGTCGATCAGCACCTCGGTACTGATCTGTGCCTCCAGGTCCAGCTGCAAGCGCAGTTGTTTCTGCCGGGCGAGACCATCGAACACCCGCGCCACCGACTCGATCAGTTCACGCAGGTTGGCCCGCTCCGGCGCCAGCGACAGGCGCCCGGATTCAATACGCGCGATATCGAGAATATCGCCAATCAGGTCGAGCAGGCCCCGCGCCGCGCCGGAGGCGACTTCGATGGCCGAACGGTCGAGCACCCCCTTGTCGGCTTTTTTCATCGCCAGTTCGAGCATGCCGATCACCGCATTCATCGGCGTGCGGATCTCATGGCTCATGGTCGCCAGGAACGTGGTCTTCGCCCGGTTGGCGGCGTCGGCATCATCCTTGGCGACTTGGAGTTCCTGCACCAAGCGCTGCCGCTCGCTGAGTTCTTCGCTCAGCGCCCGCTCGGCTTCGCGCCGCTTGCCGATCAACCAGCGCAAATAGCCGATCCAGCCCAAGGCCAGTGCCAGCAGCACCGCCGCAATGGCAAAGCCCTGGAGAATCGCGCTGCGATTGCGCAGCCAATAGCTGTCGTCGATGACCACCTCGTTGCGCCAGCGGTTGGTCAGCTCGTCCATTTCCTCGGGGGTGATGCTGAGCAGTGCCTTATCGAGGATCGAATACAACTCCAGCGCGCCGCGATTGGTCGCCAGGGCGATCCGCGCCGGCATCGTCCCAACGGTGCTGGTGACCTGCAAGCGATTGCGGTACTGCCGGGAGATCATATAGCGCGCACTGATCAAGGAATTGATCGCGCCGTCCACTTCGCCCTTCGCCACCATGGCCATGGCGTCGACGGCGTTCTGTGCGGGCACCAATTGCACCTGGGGGAACTGCTCCACCAGGTATTCGCGCATCACATTGCCCTGGACCAGGGCCAGGCGCTTGCCGGCCATCTGGTCGAGGGTCTGGGGCTTGTCATCGCCGATGGGCGTGACCAGCACAAACGGGTTGGTCAGGTACGGCCGCGTGAAGCGCAAGGCATTTTCACGCTCGGCACTGGGGGTAAACGCGGCCAGCATATCGGCCTTGCCGCTGGTGACCTGGTCGATCAGATCCTGCACCGACTCGGCCCGCTGCAGATCGAATTGCAGGCCGGTGCGCAGGCTGACCTTGGCCAGCACATCGGCGCTGATGCCACGAAAGTTGCCGTCTTCATCGACAAACGTCAGCGGCAGGAAGTTTTCATTGATCGCCACCGTCACCCGTGGATGCTGCTCCATCCAGCGTTGTTCACTGTTGCTGAAGTGCAACGTCTGCCGACCCGGCATACTCGCACCGCCGGCACTCCAGCGACGCAGGATGGTCATGCGCTCCGCCGCCGGGATCGTCGTGAGCGCCGTATTGAGGATGCGCAGCAAGCGCTCGTTGCTGCGGCTGACGGCAAAGGCGAACGGCTGCACTTCCATCTGCGAGAAGTCGCTGAGCTGGACGTTGTTCAGGTAGTTCTTGTTGATCAGGTAGTTGGAACTGATGGAGTCGCCCAGGTAGACATCGGCCTGGCCGAACGCAACTGCGCCAATCGCACTCAAGGTCGACGGAAACAGTTGCACGGTCGCCTCGGGGTAAAACGCCTTGACCGCGTCCGGCGGCAGGTAGTGATAGAGCATCGCCACGTGCTTGCCCGCCAGGTTCGGCGGCAGGTTCTGGCTGTCACCAATCCGCGTGACCAGTACTGGCTGGTCATTGGCATACTCCTGGGACAGGGCCAACTCGGGGTCAGCGGCTTCAAATCCGTTGGCCGTGCCGAGCATGTCGATCTCGCCGCTTTTCAGCGCGGCAATCACCTCGGCGCGCGAGCTGTAGCGGCGCACATCGACCTGCATGTGCAGCAACTGCGCGATCAGTTGTGCATAGTCCGCGGTGATGCCCTGGTAATCGTCACCATTGCCGGTCATGCCGAAGGGCGAGTAGTCCGGGGCCGAAGCGCCTAACACCAGCGTGCGTTTGTGGCGCAGCCAGTTCCAGTCGGGCTCGTCGAGGCCGACCGAGTAATCTTCCACCGTCGAACGCCCGAGCAGATGCAACGACTCGCTAGAGGCCAATACGGGCGGTGCCGCCGCCAGCGCCCCCAGCAACAGCAGGCCGGCCACGTAGGTTCCGAGAAATCGCTTCATCTAGATCAGGCTGTTGCGCTTGGCGAAATCGGCCAGGTACACCACGGACTTCACCTTGAGTTTTTCGATCAGTCGCGTCTTGTAGGTGCTGACGGTCTTGTTGCTGAGCAGCATCGAATCACCGATTTCCTTGTTGCTCAGGCCCAGGGCCAGTTGCTGCAAAATCGTCAGCTCGCGATCGGACAAGCTCTGGATCAACTCCAGGTCCGTCGCATCGGCATCACTGCGCCGCACCGAACTGGTGGCCAGGTTGGGAAAGAAGGTATAGCCGCCCATCACCGCTTTGATCGCCTTGACCAACTCGTCCAGGCCATTGGTCTTGGAGATGAATCCAGCCGCACCGGCCTTCATGCAGCGCATCGAATAGAACAGCGCCGACTGGGAGGTCAACACCAGCACTTTGGTCGGCACGCCCAGGCCGCTGATCCGCGAAATCACTTCAAGCCCGTCCAACTTGGGCATGGTGATGTCCAGCACCACCAGATCCGGCGCATGCTCGCGCACCAGTTGCACCGCGTCGGCACCGTTGTCCGCCTCGGCCACCACTTCAAAGTGTTCCTGGTTGAGCAACATCTTGACGGAAGAGCGAATGAACGGGTGATCGTCCACAACTATCGCTTTATGCATACAGACCTCTGTAAGACAGCCGACGTACGAGCGTGCCAACGCCATGGACGGCATAAGGCCTCATCCATGAAATGCACCCGCCGAAAATACATGAGCATCGCTCAATTGTAGGAAATTTCCTAAGAATTACCGCGCCGTGCAGGGAAGTTTTCACGGCGCAATGACCGCCTTGTCCAGCCACTGCAACAAGTCCCTTCCGGTCATGGGCCGCGCCAGGTGATAACCCTGGCCAACTTCGCAGCCGAGTTCCAGCAAACCCGCGCACACCCGAGGGCTGCTGACGCCTTCGATGACCAGGGTCATATCCAGCGAACGCACCAGCGCCCGTGTACCGGCCACCATCGAGCGGTTACGCAAACGGTCCAGGCGCTGCACGAACTTGCCATGCAGCTTGATCTGGTTGAACGGCAGTTGGCACAGCGACTTGAGCGAGGAAAACCCCAGGCCGAAATCGTCCAGTGACAAACCGCAACCCAGCAGTTTGAGGCGCAGCAGGTTCTCTCGGGTCTGTGGCGCACACACCAGTACGCCGTTTTCCGCCAGTTCGAAGGTGAGTGTCGAACCCTTGAAGCGATGACGTTCCAGGGCCTGCCGGATGTGCTCGACCAACGCCGGGCTGGCCAGTTGCGAGGCATGCAGGTTGAACGCCAGCGTCAGGCTCACGCCCTGGTGACGCAGAATCCCCAGCAACCCCAAACCCTGCTCCAGCAATTGCGTGAACATCTGGTCGATCAAATCATAGGCCAGCACCGCCCCCAGGAAATCGGCCGGCAGTAATACACCGCGCGCCGGATGCTCCCAGCGCACCAGGGCTTCCACTCCGGTGACTGCCTTGCTGTGCAAGTGCAGTTGCGGTTGGAACCAGGCGCGAAACTCACCCAGGGCCAGGCCACGGCGCACCTCGTCTTCGGTGGGTAGAAGGCCACGCTCCCCCGCCTGTTTTTCCAGCACCTGTCCTGGTGGAAAGGTCATCGTCTACCCCATCACTCAACCGAACCGAGAGCCGACATAGTGGCGAGCGAGGTGGACACAGGTCGTAGCTTCTATCCGACCAGGCTGTAGGAAATTTCCGACACAAATCCTCAGTAGTAAATCACCTGCACCACCATCACCGCTTCAAACGGCCCGACCTGCGGGTCGCCCAACGCCACGACGGAGGCGCTGAAGGGCACGTCGATATGGCTGACACTGGCCGCGAACACCGCCAGGGGGAACGGCTCGTTGATCGGCACCCGATTGTTGCGGGCATCGCGGACCTGGATGCCGAACTGGCTGTCCGCCTTCGGCAACACGTTGTAAAGGCCCTGCTGATTGGCCGTCACCAGCGTGGCGCCGATATTCAGGGCGGTACTGCACTTTTTTTCCAGCGCCAGGCTGAACGGCTGGGTAGGGTTGGGCGGCGAGAAACCGGTGGTGGTTTTCTGGATCACGCCGAAATCCACAATGCCCGGCTCCGGGGTCACGGTGACGTCCACCGTGCACGCGGTGCCGACGATGTTCTGCAAACCACTGAGCTGGAAACGGAAGTTGCCATTCGGGTTACTCGGCCCTCCGTTGAGGCCATACAGGCCGTCAAACTGGAACACGTCATAGGTGTCCTGGGACGGCCGTTGCAGCGGTAGCAACCCGCGTTTGCGGATCACCACCTGGAAGGCAATGCTTGGGTTGGCCAGGGAACACGGCAGCATCTCGGCATTGTTGGTCGCGCCAGGGCAGCCACGGGAAATGAATCCAGTGTTCACGCCCTGGGTCGGGTTGGAACTCCAGTCGCCATCCCAAGCGGTGACCTGCCGATAGACCAGGCCGAACTCAATGCCCCAGGCCGTAGCGTTGAGGCCGGCAGGGTTGCCATAGAAGTAAATCGGGTCGTCCTCGTCAAAATGCTGATCGTGCAATTTGAAGCACTTGGCCGGCACCACGTGGGTCTTCGAGCGCCAGATGATCGTGCCGTCTGGCACGGTGTCTGGCACCGACACCGGGCCGATGTACTCGCTCAGGTAATTACCGTCGTTCTCCGACTTGCACAACAGCGCCCATGACGCCTGGGAAAACACCAGCAACAACGCTGCCAGGCACAGCCTCGGGCCCCAACCGGTCATGGCTTCACGGCCTGGCACGCGGTGGCGGTGCAGGTGAACGGCGTGTCGGTCTGCCCGCCGAAATCATTCATGTTCGACACCCGCAACTCGCTGAACCCCAGGCTGGCCAACGGCAAACGTGCGCTGGCATGGGGTGCGATCATCACCGTCTCCACCGGCATCTTGGTTTTCTGCGGGCCCACCAACAGGCCGACCACAGTGATGTGGAACGGCGTCGGGTTGCTCACTTGCAATTGCTTGGCCGCCGGGTCGATCACCAGGCTCAGCCCCTCGGCCATGTCGGCGCCGCGCTCGCGCTTCACCGAGGCTGGGCGATAGAACAATTTGATCTTCGACTGCAAGGCAATCTGCATCGCATTGACCGCCTCGCTCTTGGGCGGGATCTCACGGATGTTGAGGTAGAACACCGATTCACGGTCCGTGGGCAACGTGGTCTGGGGCAATTTCACAATACGCAGCACGCTGCTCTCATTCGGTTCGATACGTTGCAGCGGCGGCAGCACCATGAACGGCGTGGTGATTTTCTTGCCCTGCTCGTCCTCGATCCAGGACTGCACCACAAACGGCAGTTGCAGGTTCTTGTTGCTGACCGTGACACTCACCGAAGTGGCGCTTTCTTCGAAAATCACGCGGGTGCGATCCGGCACCACGGCCGCGTTGGCCAACAACGGCACACACAGCACGGCCAGGCGCGCGATACGGTTGAACATCAATCGAGACATCAGGGAACACTCCAAGTCAACGGATTAGGGGGATCACAAACACCGCACGGGTGTCGGGATATTGGTCACGACGTCTTCCGGCGGCAGCACCGCCAACGCGCAGAGATGGCTGTCGTCCCAGCGTGCCACCAGCTCGGCCCCGGCCTTGGCGCCAAGCAAATACGTGATGCCCGCCTCCCCGACAATGCCGACTTCCTTGTGGGTGTGTTTGTCCTGCACCGAGGCCCCGAACGGCACCACCTGGCCGTTGGCCTGGGTCAGTTCGACATAGGCGTTGTAGCCCTGGGCGGCAGCAAAGTTGACGTAGCCGATGGCGCCCTCAGTCAACGCCAGGCGCTGGATCGGGTTGGACACTTCGGTCTTGAGCGGCAGTTTTTCGATGTTCACCCGCGCCTCATAGGCCTGGAACGCCGGCAGCCCATCCATCACCGTGTAGCCGTCGCGGTTGGAGCGCGCCTGGCCGGTGAAGGCCACGTCCGGCACGCCGTCGGTCGACACCAGCAACCGCGTATCGCCATTAGAGCCATTGCCATGGGCCGTGACGCCGTAGCGGGTCACCACCAACGAGCTGTCGAACTCGCCGGTCAGCGAGCGGTACGTGCTGCCATCGGTGGTGGCCGAGGCATTGGCGCGGTAGGTGGACGCACGCTTGCCGACATAGGCATTCACGTATTTGTTGTCGCCCATGCCGCCGTACACCTGGTAGTTCATGCCTTCGCCATCGTCGTGGCTGTAGCCGACACTGGTTGACGTCGCGCCGGGGCTGGCGCGCTGCACCGTCGCGGACATCATCGAATTGCCCCCAGCGGCACGCTCACCCCCAGGTACAGCTGGGTGTCGCGGTTCTGCGCGTTGCGGGTCTGGAACGCCGACAGGTTGACGTTGATGTTCTTGACGTTGCCCACGGCAAAACTGCGCGCCAGCGACAGGCCGAAACGGTCCGAGGGCGCGGCGTCCCAGTAAGTGGAATGGTCAAACGACAGGCTGGTGGACAGCCACGCAAAGCGCTTGGCCAGCATCACCGAATAGCGCTGCTTGCCGGCATTCAGCGAATAGGCATCCGGATCCCCGACAAACTGTGAGAAGTTGGTGAAGGTGCGGTCGGAAAACCGGTAGCCGAGGAAGCGTAAATCGGTGCCAATCGCATCGAAGTGCTTGGAATAGTTGATGCGGTAGGAGTTGCCCACCACGGTCTCGGCGCTGTTGCGCAACGTGGCCCTGGAGGTGGTGACGTCGGCGGAAATCGCGCCAAACACGCCGAGGTCCTTGCCCAGGCCCACGGCATGGGAGAGATAGCCGCTGGCTGCCAGCACACCGCCGTAGAGTGTCCAGTCCTGGGACAGGCCATAAGCCAGTTCGGACGCCACGAAACCCGGCTCGGTGCCGCCCTTGCCGGTCAAGCGCGGTTGGCCCGCCGACACTTTGTAGCGCAACTCGCCGTCACGGGACAGGAACGGCACCGCCGCCGTGGTCACGGTAAAGGTCTGCTCGGTGCCGTCTTCCTCATGCACGGTCACGTCCAGCGTGCCCTGCACACTGCTGTTGAGGTCTTGGATGCTGAACGCGCCCGGCGTCACCGTGGTGGAATACAACACGCGGCCCTGCTGGGCCACGGTCACCCTCGCGTTGGTGCGCGCCAGGCCGCTGATCAAGGGCGCATAGCCGCGCAGATTGGGCGGCAGCATGCGGTCATCGCTGCTCAGGCTCACCCCGCGCAGGGCGAAGGTGTCGAACACATCGGAGTTGAGATAGTCCTCGCCCACCGAGAGTTTCGAGCGAATCGAAGGCAGCGCACGGTAGGCGTACAGGCGGTTGAGCTGGAACGCCTGCTCATTGCCACGCCCGCCCTGGCTGCCGCTGTCTTGCTGGGCCTGGTAGTCGGCCCGCAGGCGCCAGGCATCGATGTTCAAACCGGCGGTGCCGTAGCTCTGCAATACCGTGGAGTTGCCGCTGGTGGTGGACTGGCGCTGGTTGGCGATCACCCGGTAATCCAGCAGCGCACCGTCCAGCCCGTCGCTCCAGGCGGCGGGCGGGATGTAGTTGGGGTCGTCATATTCGAACGACGCCTGGGGCAGGCTGATCACCAGCCGGCCCAGGTTCTGCGCGTAGTTGATCGAGGCGTTGGTGATCGCGGTAAGGTCCACGCACCGGCCATCAGCAAGGCGCGGCAGGCTTTCGAACAGGTCGGGCTTTAGACCGAAGGTCGCCACCAGCGCTTCGGGCAAGCAGGCATAACTGTCCTGCGCCGAACGTCCCCTGTTGAATTCAATGGAACGTGTTCCGAAATAACGTTGGTTGACCACGATATCCACCACATAACTGCCGGGCACCGTGTAATGCGCTTGGGTGAACTGCCCGAGACTGACGTGATCGTCAGAGTCGATATTCAAGAACTCCGAATTAAACTCCACCGCGAAGGAATAACGCGCGCAGGAAAGTAATACGCAAGACACGAAAAGTTTGCGACAGCCCACGGAAATAACCCTTTTATCAACCAGGCAACAGGCAAGAAAAAAGGGGCTCGCGCCCCTTTTTCATCACAACCGATAAAGCACTATCAGTTGTAAGCCACGGTGAAGTTGGCAACGCTGTCCGCTTCACCGGTGGTCACGGTGGCGGCGGTGGCTTCGTACATGGCGGCGAAGGTCACGGTGTTGTTGCCGTTCTGCAATACCACCGGTGCAACTTGTTCCTTACCGTTGTCGAGCATCTCGCCGGCGCTGGCCTGCAGGCGGATACCGACGTTCTGGGCCAGGCCAGTGGTGGCGAACAGGCCCGGTACCGCCGGGTCTTGCACGCCGCTGAAGGTGAAGCGCGCGTTCTGCTGGGTGGAGGTATCGCACTCGGTCAGGATGATGTCGAACTTGGTCGGCGTGGAGCGATCACCGACGGCGCGGAACTGGTTCGACGGCACCTGGCCCAGGGACACGGTCTGGTCCAGGGAATTGGCGTCGATGCCGCAGGCGCCCGAAACGATCTCACCGATGAAACGCACGGTGCCTGGGTTACCGCTCGCCGGCGTGGCCGCGTTGGCGAAGGAAGCAAGGCCCATGGCAACAGCAGCGGCAGTAACAGCGACAATCTTTTTCATGAGTTCAACTCTAGGGTTAATTATGGTTAGGCCCAGAAACCCGACTTCCCAAACAGACACTACCGACACTTATCTAAATCCCCATCCCGAAGAACAGCGCGCATCCGTTAAAACACGTTAAGTGTTTTGGCTGTTCGCTCAGTTAAAGCGTCGCTAACAACCTGGCTATTGAAGAAGTTCAAACATCTCTATGGCGGGAGGAATCATGAGCGTCGGCCTTAGTTGGAAATGTAAGTTCCTTCTCCGCAAACTGTAGGAATTTTCCCGGCGAATATTCCTTCAGATAAAGCCTCTTCCACTTCAAGGTGCCTTGCAGATCGCCTCCATCACCCGATAGCCATCCACTGGTGCGGTCTGGCTGATATCCAGCTCGACCGTGCAACGCTGCGCAGCTTTCTCGCCCCACTTCATGCTGTAGACCTTGCCCTCGTCGACGGCGATCAGCACCTGCCCGGCCTGCCCGACCACGCCTGCGCTCACGCCCTTGTCGTCGAGCACCGTGGTGCCGAACGGCGGCAGCGAACCGTCCTGCAAGCGCACACTGAGCACGACTTTTTCCGAGCGGCGCGCGGCGAACGCCGCCTTGACCACTGCGCCACGGCGCGGCACCACGTTGGTCACGCCGTCGTCGATGTCGACGCTGGTGTCCAGCTCGCCCGTGTCCAGGGCCACGCGGTTCTTGCGATACGGCGTCACGTAGGGCACCAGCGCATAGCCCTTCTGGTTGGTGAGGGTGCCGGGAGCATTGAGCACGCCGACATTGGGCGTGTCCTTGATTTCCACCAGGGCCACGGTTTCGCTGAGCGCCTGACCAAACTCCACGCCATCGCCATGGGCCAGCACCGAACCCGATGCACTCACCGAGGCCTGCCGGTAGCCATTGCCCACGCTCACACCTGCGCCCAACTGGGCATACGGCGCACGGTAACCGACCAGTGCCGAGCCATTGTTGCCGGCCAGGTCCGAACGGTTGGCATTGACGTTGTACGTCAGGTTGCCGTCGTTGCCGCTGAGGCCGGCACGCTGGTCCAGGCTGCCGTCATTGTTGCGGGTGACCGAGTAGGTGGCGGTGCTGCGGGTCTGGCCGATGGGCATCGACACGGTGAACACCACCTGGTTGTTCTCGCCGTAGTTGTCGGTGAGGGTCTTGCTGGCATACACGCCGTAGGTCACGCCTTTGTGTTGGGTGTTGAAGCCCAGTTGCATCTGTTTGTCCTGGCGCGAAGACCCCCAATAATGCTGCTGGCTCATGTTGAGGTAGAACGAGCCACGGCTGCCCAGGGCCTGATTGACACTGGCCTCGACCTTGCTGCGCTTGGACAGGCCGAAATAGTCGTTGGGGTCCTGCAGGCGCACGGCCTCCTCGAAGTCACGGTAGCCCTCGGTGGAATAGCGATACCCGGCAAAACGCACCGAAGTGCCCGTCTCGAAGGCCTTGCCATAACGCACGCTCACGCTCTGGCCTTTTTGCTGGCCGCCCTGCGCCTGGGGCACATCCGCCTGGGCCTGGGTGACATCCACCGACACCGCCCCCAGGCTGCCCAGGCTCTTGCCGACGCCCACCACCCCGGCGCGGTAGAAATCCGCGCCCAGCAGGCCGCCATACAGCGTCAGGTCAAAAGGCAGGCCGTAGGCCAACGATGCCTGGGCAAATGCGGGGCGCTGGCCACCGTCCACAGCGTTGTATTCACCCAGGGTCATGCTGTAGCGCCAGGTTTTTTCCCGCAGCATATTGCCCAAGGTGGCGTAAGGCTGGGTGAAGCGGCGCTCGCGGCCGTCGGCCTCGGTGATGATGATTTCCAGGTCGCCGCTGCCCGAGGCGGCGTTGAGGTCATCGATCTCGAACGCGCCGGGGGCCACGTAGGTGGTATAGAGGGAAAAGCCGTTCTGGCGCACTTCAACCTTGGCCTGGCTTTCGGCAATGCCACGGATGATCGGCGCGTAACCCTGCATCGAGTCCGGCAACATGCCCATGTCCGACGCCACCTGCACGCCACGGAACGGGATGCTGTCGAACACATCCCCCGGCGTGAAACTCTCGCCCAGGGTCAGGGTGCCCTTGAGTGCGGTGAGGTCCCGTTGCGCGTAGGTGTTGCTGCGCTGCCAATCCTGCTGGCCCTCCTCATCCTGGCGGAATGAAGAGCTGCTGCGAAAACGCCAGTCGCCCAGATTGAAACCGCCATTGGCATACAGGTTGTACTGGCTGCCGCTGCCGCGCCTGTCAGACTGGGTCTGCGCTGCGGAAAACTGATAGTTGAGCATCGCCGCGTTAATGCCACGGTCCCAGTCTTGAGGCGCGACATAACCGGCCGCATCTCGGCGCAGGGCGATCTGCGGCACGCTGATATCGAGGGCCAGGTGGTTGGCGTCGAAACTCACCGACGCGCCCTCGACCATGGCCGCCAGGTCAATGCATGCCGGCAACGCGTCACCCGGCACCTGGAACGCCTCCAGCTTTACACCCAGTTCCTTGAGAAACGCCTCGGACAGACAAACCCGTACTTCACCGCTGGCTTCATCCTTGGCGAAGGTCATGTCGCGGCGGTCGAAAAAACTCTGGTTCAGGCGAATCACCACCGGGTAGGTGCCAGGACCAATGCTGCCGCTGTTGGCGATGGCGTCCAGGTCCAGGTTCGGCCCGGCGCTGGTGCCGCCAAAGGACTGCATGAAACTGGCATCAAACTTCGCCGGCTCTTCGGCAAACGCCACGCCGCCCATCAACGCGGCCAGCACGGCGGCGGACAAGCGCAAAGGCGTGAAGGGCACGGTCAGGCAGTCAAGGTTCAAGGCATAGGTTCGCATGGCAGCACTCAATACGAGGCCATCACGCTGCGGCGGCAACGTGTGGTCAGGTTCGCAAGGGAATGGACGACAGCGTCAGGGGGCGCTGGTGATGGCGACTTTGCTCGGCTCGCTGTAGCCGCCGAAATCATTGATGGCGGAGAACATCACCTCGCCGGTGCGGGCGGTGAACCCCGGCAGTGCGTAGCGCTGGCGGCTCATGGGGGCGACCATTTTCGGCTCGTCCACCTCGACGGTCTGCCCGCCGCCCATGGCCTTCACGCCAATAAACGACACGTGGAAGGCCGACGGGTTGTTCACCTCCAACAGGGTCTTGCCCTGTTCCTGCACCAGGCTCCAGCGCAGTTGCGGCAGTGCATCCAGCGTATTGCCCTGGAGGCCGGCGGGGCGGTAGAACAGTTTGATGCGGGTGCGCATGGCGATCTTCAGGGTGTTCTCGTCGGCCTTGGCGGCCACCGGAATTTCCTGGGCATTGAAATAGAACACCGACTCCCGGTCCTCGGGCAGCGCGCCCGGCACTTTCTGGATGCGCACCATCTGCTCTTTGTGCGGGTCCAGGCGAAACAGCGGTGGCGTGGCCACGAAGGGGGTCGGCGTGGTGTTGTCATCCGCCTCGGTGTTGACCCAGGTCTGCACTGCATAGGGCTGTGCGGTGGTGTTGCCAACGGTGATAGAGGCGTCGCGCTTGTTGCCGTCGAACACGATGCGCGTGCCGCCGAGCATCACACCGGCCTGGCTGATGCCGCTGAGCAGCATCAGGGCAAGTAGCGCCGTGCTTTTGAAAGGCGTGGTTTTGAAAGGGGTCACAAAACGTTTCATCTCGATCCTCCTCTTGGCGCCCCAACCCAAATGGGCCGGGGCGTTGCACAGGGCTTACTGGTAGTCGACGGTGAACGCCGCCTTGGCATTGGCCGGGCCCGCCGTGGCCGCGCCGGTAGCGATGTAGTTGGCGGTGAAGCGCAGCGGCTGGGTGAGGTCCAGGTACGGCGAGGACTCCAGGCCCACTTGCACGTCCTTGCCGGTGGCATCCTTGATCTGCACGGCGACGTTGGTGGCCACGCCGGCTTCCGGCGACAGGCCGATCCACTGGCCGCTGGCACCGGCGTTGCCGCTCAGGGACAGGAACTTCACCACGGCTTTCTTGCCGGTCACGCTGCAGCCTGGGGCGGTGGTGTCGATGGTCAGGGTGAACGCGCCACCGCCTGCCACTTGGCCGGCCGACGCCAGGGACGTCACGGGCACGCTGCCCAGGCCCACATCCCCGGCGCCGGCCGAACCGTTGAGGTCCTCGACTACCACCGGGCAGGTGTTGTCGGTGACGCTGCCGATGAAGTTGATTTCGCCGTCGGCCGCCAGTGCCGCCTGCGAAGTACCTGCCAGAACCAGGGCGAGGGTCAAACCTTTGAGAGCAAACTTTTTCATGATCACATCCACAGTTATGAAGGAGTGTCTGGTGGCCGAATGAAGGCCTTCAGACTCGGCGACGTGGCGGCCCAGGTAAGGGCCAGCGCGTTTCGTCTGGGTTCATTATCGAAAGATGGGCAGTACGGCTATGTAGGAAACGTCGCCTCACTTGTAGGAAAATTCCCACAAAAAAGTTCCGGATTTTCACCCAAAAAAAACCACGCCACAGGCTCGATGAACCGGTGGCGTGGTGGGTATTGCGCTGGGAAAGCTCAGCGATAGGTCACGGAAAAGCTCGCGTAGCCATTCGCTGAACCCGGCGTGGGCGTTGGCCCGTCGGCAGTCTGGATATACCGCGCCTTGAGCGGCACCGTGGTGGTGCCATTGACGATCTGCGTGAGCCGCACCGGCTGGCCCAGGTTCATCGGCGTGTTGTCGTTGCGCAGCACTTGGATGGCCACGCCTTGGGCCGTGGAATCGCTCGACAAACTCAAGATGCCGTTGGCCGCGTCGAGGATGTTCGAGGTCTTGTTGCCATCGATCTGGATATTGGCGTAGTTGCCATTGAAATAGCCGTTGGCGTTGCTCGGATAGTTACTGCCGGCGATGCAGGAGTTGAGCGTGATCGCGAACGGCTGGGCCGGCGTGGTGGAGTTTTTACCGTTGAACACGCGTTTTTCCCAGGTGCCCATGGGCACCGTGATCTGGTCACCCGGCGCCGTCGGCATGGAGCAGCCGGCCACGGTCACGGTGGCGGTGAACGTCAGGTCGAAGATATGACCACGGTCCGAATCGCCCTTGGCCACCAGTTGATTAATAGTGTGGGTGCCGGGGGCAATGTCGCCGGTCTTGATCAATGCATAGCGCATCAGCGCGCCGCTCATGCCGCTGAGGGCGTAGGAAATATTCAGGTTGAGCTCAAACGGGACAAACCGGCTCGGGTTGTCCGCCTGCCCCTGCCACGGGGTGGCAAAACCGGTCATGTAGATCGCCACGCCAATGCCGGGCACATTGGTCTGCAACAGCGAACTGGCTGGCACCCGCACCACATCCACCGGGATATTCGTGGCCACCGGGCCGATCAGCGTGGTGGCGTAACGCGCGACCAGGCCGCACACCAGGCGGTCATTGAACGGCACCGTGCGTATCGGCGCGTTGTTGTTGAGGGTGGTGCCGATGGGCACGTCACGCGGTGCGAACACCGTACCGGCCGCCAGCGTAAGTTGCTTGGGGGTGCCGTTGCCAGAGTCCCAAGTACAGGCCGCCATGGCCGGCGACGCCGCCAGCGCCAGGGCCGATACCGCGAAATACTGTGCGAGGGTTGACTTGATGTTCATGTGTGAAGCCCTGATGAAAGCGACTGCCTGCCAGGGGGGTCGCCTGTTGATCGAGGCCCGGCCCTCAAGCCGGATGAGCCACGATTATCGGCACTGGACATCACCTAACCCGTAGCTTCCTTCCCACCAAGCTGTAGGAAATTTCCCGCGCACAACCTCACACCAAATCGTTACGCCGGGCGAATTCCGCCAGGTACACCACCGACTTGACGTTGAGTTTTTCGATCAGGCGGGTCTTGTAGGTGCTGACGGTCTTGTTGCTGATCCGCAGCGCTTCACCGATCTGCTTGTTGCTCAGACCCAGGGACAACTGCTGCAAGATGCTCAGCTCACGCTCGGACAACCGCGCGATCAACTCGCCGTCCGTGCTTTGCACATCCACGCGCCGCACCGCGTGAGTGGCCAGGTCGGGGAAAAAGGTATAGCCGTCCATCAGCGTCTTCACGCCTTTGACCAGCTCATCCAACGCATCGCACTTGGACAAAAAGCCCGCCGCACCGGCCTTGCGGCAACGGGTGACGTAGCACTGCGCCGATTGCGCGGTCAGTACCAACACCTTGCACGGCGGAGCCAGGTGGGCCAGTTGGGCAATCACCTCCAGCCCATCCAGGTCGGGCAGCAGGATTTCCAGGATCACCAGGTCGGGCGCCCGCTCACTCGCCCATTGCAGCCCCTGTACACCGTTGCCGGCTTCCCACACGACGCCAAAGCCCAGTCCGGCCAGCAACGCTTTGACCGATGCCCGGATAAACGGGTGGTCATCCACCACTAACGCGCGATACATACCGCCTCCTTTCCCCTGTGAGTGCCATCCGTTGCGGCTGAAGAACGCCGAAGGGCATGGATGATCAAGGGAAGGAACAACGGGATAGTTAGGTTTCATCCTTCTGATTCGTAGGATTTTTCCCAGCAAACCCCTAAACCGTCGGCGCGAAGCGGTATTCCATGTGGGTGGTCTGCCAGATAGGGTCGGCTTCGATGTCGATGACGCTGAAGCCTTGGCGCACCCAGAAATCGATGGCACCCGGCAGGAAGGGATGCGTGTGCAGGTAGAGCGCATCGACCCCGTTCTGTCTGGCCAAGGCCTTCAACGCTTGATACAGCTCACCGGCCAATCCGCCACGCCGAAACGCCGGAAGCACGAACAGGCGTACCACCTCTACGGTTTTGGTCGCGTGATAATCCAACTGAGCAAATCGATGGTCGTAGGGCAGATAGCCGATAGCGGCCACGATTGCGCCCCCGTGGCGGGCGATCAGGAATTGGCCGTCGCCCTGCAGGTAGGTGGATTCAAAGTGCGCCAGGTCGGCAGGCGCGCCGGCTGCGCTGAGCTTGGGAAACAGCGCGGCGCGTGCCTGTAGAGTGAAGGCCAGCACCTCGGGGATGTCGGTGAGGGTGGCCGCGCGAATGCTGGGTTTTAGCGTCAAATCACCCTCCCACAGCGTGCCCGTTGGCGATTCCACCTGTCAGTCAGGCGCCAGGAATTCACGGAAGTCGCTCTCCAGCATCTGCGCTCTGTGGGTGTGCTTTTTGAGCGCTGCCTCGAAACCTGAAGAGGCCGCTGTTTCAAGGATGGCAATGGCCTTGGCGCGCTCGGCATCCCCCACGGCTGCCTGCAGGAAACCGTCGCTACCGGTCACCGCATGGTTCGGAAAAATATTCGGCTGCTCAGACACGGCAAAGATGAACAACGCGCCCCATGAGTCATAGAGTGCATCGAAGGGTGGCTTGCTGAAGTCCAAGTCCCGATGCTGGTTCATCAGGTAGAAACGCTCCCAGCCCGACTTGCCGCCGAACCGCCGGTAGTCCGTGTCCATGTGGCTGTTGCGGGCAATCAGTCCTTGGCCTGAAAGGGCGACGGCCATGCCTTCATAAAACCATTTCGGCAGATACTCGAAAGGTTCCCGACCACACAGATGTATTTGGAAGAAGTGCACCAGCTCATGGTGGATCAGTTGCTCCAGCGTAGAAGCGGCAGCTGTCAGATCGGACAGATGCTTCTCATCGGAAAAGGTGAGGTGAATGCCCGAGATATCCCCGGTGTTGCCCACGAAGCCGCCCAAATGAAACCGACAGTGTGGCTGGGCATGGTCATCACGACTGGAGAACTGCAATTTGCACGCGTCAAAAGCCTTGCTGGCCATGGCTCGCAAGCTATCTTGTACTGTCGGTGTAAATCCGTTCGGCGGGTCAAAAGTGCACTGCATGAACTGTCCCAAATGGCAGGTTGGCGTACTGTCAATTTGAGGGCAATTGTAAAAAAAACAAGCGCGCATTTCAGGCGGCGAATGCGCGAAGTCTCAACCCCTTCACTGGCGCAATTCACACACCGCGTTGCCCTTCATGCCCGACGCATGCACGCTCACATGACGCACACGGAAACCGGGCTTCTGGACGAGCTGCTTCTCTTCCCACTGACCCCCGTTCTCGATCTGGTAACCGATAGCGCCATCGGCTTGCCAGGTCAGGCGTAGGGTATAAACGCCGTTCTGGTCGAGGGTTTGATGAATCGCCGTATCAATCACCGGCTTGGCCTTGTTGAACGTGCGCAGGTTGAAAATGCGCTGGTCCGTACCGGCCGGCGAATAACTGGAAAGAAACAACGTATCGTCTTCGGCCGCATCCTCGGCGGCCGCAAGGATGACCGAAGGCACCCACTTCTCGCCACGGTCCTGGGTGTCGGTGGTCACCTTGCACGTCAACTGACCCTTGCCCGTAACGTCCTGACGCCAGGCGGTCTCGAAGTAGCCGTAGGGCACATCGAAACGCAGGGTTTTCTCGGTGACTTGCTCACAGCCGGCCAGCAGGCAAAGCGCCGATAGACCGATGAATCCTTGAAGAACCTTCACGTGCTGTCCTTGGCTTGAATGGGGGGGAGCGCAAGGTTACCCGGACGAAGGAAGATTGAGTACTCCCCCACCGACGCGTTGACTGATCCACCGGCGGCTGCAGGCAAGCACACTCGCCCCCATCGCCACCGGAAAATGAATAAACCCATGGGCCGCCTCCGGCAGCAAATGCGCCTCGGCCCCCGGCCATCGCTCGGCTATCAGCAGCGTGTCATCCTTCAACGGGTCCAACTCACCCACGAACATCAACGCCGGCGGCAAGCCGTCGAAGTCGCCATACAAGGGTGACAACGGCGGCTGGCGTCGCGCCTCATCGCTCAACCCCGGCGTGAGCAGGCGCAGCGCCTCGACCATGCCCGGCCCGTCCAGCAACAAGGTGTCGGGCCCCGCTGTGCGCACGCTGGGTGTGCCGGTCAAGTCGTAGACGCCGTAATACAACACCGCCCCGCTCACCCGCTGGAGCAGCGCTGGCCATTGCTTCAACGCCAGCAAGGTCGCCGCCGCCAGGTGCCCGCCGGCCGATTCGCCGACGACGATCACCGGTAAGCCGGCAAACTCCTCAGTGGTGAGCAGCCACCGCGCCGCCGCCAGGCAGTCGTCCATCAGCCCTTCGACCGGCGTGTCGACCGCCAGCCGATAATCCACCGACACCACCGCCACGTCACAGGCGTTGACCATACCCAGGTTGAGGTCGTCATCCATCTGCGCATTGCCGATCACCCAGCCGCCACCGTGGATATCCAGCACCACGCCCTTGGGCTTGCCGCTGGGGCGCAAGATGCGTACGGGGACGGTGTCGACGTAGTGGGTGTCAGCCAGAGGGGCTTTCTTGATCGTTTGACTGACCCGCAACAGCGCCTGGATCAAACGCGGCGTGACGCGATTGCGGATCTTGAAGCGCGGCAGCCAGGCGAGCTTTTGGTTGAAGCGCCGCATCTCGGCCCGTTCGGGCTCGCTGGCGGGCCATGCTTTAACGGCCATCAGCGGTTATTCCGCAGGATCGAGAAGTTCAGCGCCGCCGCCACACACAGCCACGCCAGGTACGGGAACAGGATCAAGCCGGTGATCAGGTCCAACTGCACCGCCAGCACCACCATCGTCGCCACGGTCAGCCACAACACCGCCAGAATCACCATCCCGGCGAGGATGCGATGGGCGCCGAAAAACACCGGCGTCCACAAGGTGTTCAACGCAATCTGCGCCGCCCACAACGCCAACACGGTTTGGCTGCCCGGAATCAGGCTCAGGCGGTAACCGGCCCAGGCCAGCAGCAGGTAAATAATCGTCCACGCCACCGGGAACAGCCAATTGGGCGGCGTGAAGCTGGGCTTGACCAGGGATTCGTACCAGGCACCCGGTTTGAAGAGCATGCCGGTACTGGCAGCGGCGGCGCAGGCGAGCAGGAAGATGAAGAAGGTCATAGTCGATCCTTGGCTGGGCATTTCAAGCTTGGACGTGCGGGACGCGGGTAAAAGTTCACTGCCATTCAGGGTTCCACTATTTCCAGCCAAGGCCAACGCGCCTGATAACTGCGGGCCTTGTGCATAAACAATGCAGGTTCCGGATGCAGCGGGTTGATGCGCAGCACGCCCTGTGCCACGTCCTCCAGCCCATACGGCGCATACAACTCGCCCGTCGCAACCTCCAAGCCGATGCACGTACCCGCCACCAGGTAACGATCAATCCCCTGCTTGGCCGTGTGCAACTGCGGATAAGGCCGCCCAAAGCGTTCGCCATACCACAGGTGCACCCGCGCCTGGTTCTTTACCTCGACATTGACGCCCAGGTCCTCGAACAACCGCTCGGCCGCCCGGATGACCACGTCTTCGGCCTCGTAGGACAGGTCGGTATCAAAATAGAAAACGTCGTAGTCCTTGACGCCCTGGGCCGCGGGCAAATTCGACTGATGATTCCACACCGCCTGGAACAGGCAGCCCGCCGTGAGAAAGCACTGGTCTACCCCGAGGTCAGGCAGGCGCGCGGTGATTTCGGCGTTGATGGGGTTGGCCATGGCCAGGCTGAGCAAATCGTCGACGGTCAATGTCATGGGCGTTCCTTTCTATCGGGCCAGCGTCAGGCCCCTACTGTAGCGCACCCTCATGACAAGGTTTCTTCGCTATTTTTGCCAGCGGTTGGAATATTCCCCCCACCCCGAACGTTTTGAATTCAACTCGCGCCCTCCTGCGAAGGGGCGCTCGGCACATTGAACGAGCGGGGAATCATCATGGCGATTGTATTGTCGGGACATGGCTTGGCCTGCGGGGACGGGTTCCCGCCTTTTGCACTGCCGAGGGGTTTTACGCTGTATTTCTGGACCGCCGACGGCATTCCCATCCGCGATAACGTGGCGGGCCGGATCGAAGCCGACCCCGCGTCGATGAACCCGCGCCTGGCCCCTAACGTCGTGTCCCGAGGCGGGCTGGTGAAGGATTACTGGTTGCTGGACTCCACCAACCCGCCGCTGACGATCAACCCCACGCCGCCGCCTCACACGCAGTTGATCGCCGGTGCCGGTGACGTCTGGCGGTTGAGCGAGATCATGGCGTCCTATGAAGCCAAGGGCTGGGGCGACATCAATAACCCCACACCGGTGCATTGGTGCGCCTGCCGCAGCAACTTGCCGGCGCCCGCTTGGCAACAGTCGCTGAGGCCGTTTAATCCTGACCCGAAAAAACCTGCCTGGCGCTAACGCCTAGCCCTTCAATTCAGTTGCCCGATTGCTCGCTGCGTCGTCGTAGGCCACATACAGTGACTCGGCGATCTGGCTTTTGATGGCTTTGGTCGACTCCAGCCCCAGCACAAACCCTTCGGCCTTGCCGCCGGCACGGTTGAGTTCTTCATGGGTGGAAGCGCCGGTGATAGCGTCGAGAAGCTTGGTGGCGTGAGGACCGACGCCTTTGGGGAGGGAGATTTGGTCAATGGACATGGGCGATACCTTGCAAGAGGGAGATCGGTAGCGCGTGGAACCACTGCCGGGGTGGGCATGGTAGACCTGTTTGCGCAGATGTCCCAATCCCTCGCATCAACCGGCCCGATCCCGCGCGCCAAAAAAAATCACCCACCGCATGCTGGCCCCGGCACGCCAGCGTCGCTGACGTGCAGCAGCCCTTAAGACCGACCCACAATAACAAAGAGGTTCTTATGCCCGTGCTCCCGCGCTTCAAGCGCCGCGCCCTATCCGTGTTGATCGGCGCCGCAACACTCGCGCTGTCGCTGTCCGCCTGCGCGTCCCCGCCCTACCCCCATGCCCAGGAACCGATTGGCGACGTGCAGGCCATCTACGACGGCAAACTCAGCCCCGAACTGGCGGTGACCACCTTCCGCAATACCGACCGCTTGTTCCCGGTACGCACCATCAAGGCTGGCGGTCATCCGTTCCCGCTGCCGCGCAGCAACCAGCCATTGGCTCCGGTGGCCTTCGACTTCAAAGGCAAGCACTACAGCCTCGACGACTACGTGACGACCAACCGCGTCACCGGGCTGCTGGTGCTCAAGGACGGCAAGATCGTCGATGAACGCTACACCCACGGAAACACCGCCGAAACCCGCTGGATGTCAATGTCGGTGGCCAAATCGGTCACCTCAACCCTGGTGGGCGCAGCCCTACAGGACGGCTCGATCAAAAGCCTGGACGACAAAGTCACCCACTACCTGCCCGCCCTGGCCGGCAGCGCCTATGACCAAGTCACCGTGCGGCAGATCCTGGCCATGCGTTCCGGGGTCAAATGGAACGAGCAATACACCGACCCCACCTCAGACGAACGCCACCTGATCCAACTGCGCAGCGAACAAGTGACCGGCTCCCTGCTCAAGTTCATGGCCACTCTCTCCACCGCCGCGCCACCGGGCACCCGCACCAACTACAGTACCGGTGAAACCCAAGTACTCGGCCAACTGGTCAGCGCCGCCGTGGGCAAGCCGCTCACCCTATACCTCAGCGAGAAAATCTGGGCGCCCTATGGCATGCAGACCGACGCCAAATGGTGGCTCGACGGCGCCAATGGCAACGAAGTGGGCGGCAGCGGCATCAGCGCGACACTTGAGGACTACGGCCGCTTCGGCCAATTCGTACTCAGCGGCGGCAAGGCCGGTGGCAAGCAGGTATTGCCGGAAGGCTGGATGAATTTTGCCAGCGCTGTCACCGGTTCGGACGCCGCCTACGGCGATTTCGCCTCCATGTGGTGGCCCGGCTGGACCGACGCGTCCAAGGCCGATAAAGCCTTCACCGCAGCCGGAACGTTCGGTCAGTACATTTACATCAACCCGACCAAAAACGTGGTGATCGTGGTGTGGCAGGCCCAAACCCAACCCACTGGCGGCAAAGTGATCGACGACATGGTCGCGTTTGACGCGATTGCCAAAGTGCTGCCGTAACTGAACAGGGGGCGGGCCATTCTGACGCTGGCCCGCCCCCTTGATCACCGCCCCAACACCCCTTTTACGAACTCCACAAAACTGCGGACCTTCGGCGTCACCTGCCGACCCGCCGTGTACAGCAAGTTCATCGGCAACACCGGCACGTTGTAGTCCGGCAACAACGCCACCAACGTGCCCTTGCGCAGCGCGTCGTTCACCAACTCCTGGGGCAACAACACCACGCCCAGCCCGGCCACCGCCGCCGAGAGCAGCGGGTCGCCCTGATTAATCGTCAAACGGCTTGTAATCGGCACCTCCACCCGCCCCTCCGGCCCGTCGAACTGCAAGTGCGAGCGCCCATCCGAATAGGCAAACGCCAGGCATTCATGCTCCTGCAAATCCCAAGGGTTGGTGATGCTCGGCCGCCGCGCCAGGTAGGCCGGCGCCGCGCACAACACCATCTGATAAGGCTTGAGGGGCAAGGCGGTCAGGCCGCTGTCGGCCAGCTCGCCGATGCGGAACACCACGTCGTAGCCGTCTTCCACCAAGTCGATCAGCTCGTTGGACAAGGTCAGGTCCACCGACACCTGCGGGTACTTGACCATGTACTCCAGCAAACGCGGCGCCAGGGTGCTGACGCCAAAGGTGACCGGCGCATTGATGCGCAAGCGCCCACTGGGCACGCCACGGGTGACGGCGGCCATTTCTTCGGCGGCGTCCATGTCCGCCAGAATCAGCTTGGCGCGTTGATAAAACGTGCGCCCAAAATCCGTCAGGCTCTGCTTGCGCGTGGTGCGGTTGAGCAGCGACACACCCAGGTGCTGCTCCAGCATCTTCACCTGCTTGCCGATCAATTGCGGCGACAGGTTCAACTCATTCGCCACCGCACTGAACGAGCCCAGTTCCACGGCTTTGACGAAAGTGGCCATCAAGGTAAGGCGGTCCATTGGAAACCCGTTGTTTCTAGTGTTGCGCCATCCTAGACCTTTATCCCACGCCTTCCCAAGCCTAAATTGAACGCCTTATCGATCAACATTGAGGCTCCCCCATGCCACGCATTGTCCGACTCCACGCCTACGGCGACGCCAGCGTCTTGCAACTCGAAGACATCGACGTACCCGCCCCCGCCGCCGATGAAGTGCAAATCGACGTCAAAGCCTTCGGCCTCAACCGCGCCGAAGTGATGTTCCGCAACCACGCCTACCTGCAAGAAGCCGAATTCCCCAGCCGCCTCGGCTACGAAGCGGCCGGCGTAGTCGCCGCCGTCGGCGCCAACGTCACCGACCTGAAGGTGGGCGACGCCGTCAGCGTCATCCCACCGCTCGACATCGCCCGCTGGGGCACCTACGGCGAAGTCGCCAACGTGCCCGCCCACCTCACCGTCAAACACCCACAAAACCTCAACTTCGTCCAAGCCGCCGCCTCCTGGATGCAATACGTCACCGCCTGGGGCGCCCTGGTCGAACAAGCCAAACTCACCACAGGCGACTTCGTATTGGTGACCGCCGCCTCCAGCAGCGTCGGCCTCGCCGCCTTCCAGATCGCCCGCAGCGTCGGCGCCACCGCCATCGCCGTCACCCGCACCCGCGCCAAACAACAAGCCCTGCTCGACGCCGGCGCCCACCACGTCATCGTCAGCGACGAAGAAGACCTGGTGCAACGCGTGATGCAACTCACCGACGGCCAAGGCGCCCGCGTGGTGTTCGACCCCATAGGCGGGCCGGGCTTTGAAGCTCTCACCCAAAGCATGGCCCAGGGCGGGATCTTGCTGGAGTACGGCGCGTTAAGTACCGAGCCGACGCCGTTTCCGCTGTTTACCGTCTTGGGCAAATGTTTGACGCTGAAGGGGTATCTGTACGCCGAGATCGTGGCCGACCCGGCTGCGTTGGCGCGGGCCAAGGCGTTTATTTTGGACGGGCTGGCATCGGGCGCATTGGCGCCAGTGATTGCGAAGACGTTTGCGTTGGATGAGGTGCAGGACGCGCATCGGTATTTGGAAGCGAACCAGCAAGTGGGCAAGGTGGTGGTGACGGTGTGAGGGCGGTGTCCTAGGACATTTCCCAAAGCTGGGCAGTGGGTTGCCCGATTGCCTACGCCTGCGTCAGAATCCGCCGGCTTGTGCGCTGGGGTGGTGGAATCTATGGTTGCGCGGTCGCTGAATTTTTCGGTGATCGGGTTTAGTAGCCTGATGGTTTATCCAGACAAAGTGCACAAGCTTCAATCAGTCAGACGACTCCGTCTGCACTTGATGGTGGCTGTGCGCAGGGCGCCTCCGGGCGCGCCGGCTTTCGTTTGGATTCCCCGGTCTACTAACCTGCGTACAGCTGCCTCCCTTTTGTTTAGTAGCTGAGGGGTGGTGGCCTAAAAACAGGAATGCAAACATGTTTGAAGGTTCACAAGGTTCGAATGCGCTCTTTTACGTCGCTCCAGACGCCAGTAACGAAATCCTCATTACCAACAGCTACGAAACCTTTTCCTCAGTCAGCACGCTCCTGCTTGATCTTTCAGAAGACCTGAGTGGAAAACACCGTGATATCGCCTTGGCAATTTACCAATTGAGTGAATTGGGTGTGCTGCTCACAGCGAAGCTGTTAAATCGTGAGGCGCCTAGCGTCGGCTGATTGCTAGCCATCCAGAGTGCTAGCTCGTTTGGTTGCCAAAGAGCCATTCGAGAAAAGGGACGGATTAGTTAAATCGAAAAATAAATCCGTCCCTCTTTCCCCGTTTTCTGATTGGGCGGGGATTGGGAGGCGGGATTGAATTTCAGAAAGAGGCTACAGGAGCCCCGATCAATGCGTACAGCAATGGCGCAAAAACTCTGCCGCTGCGCCACGCATTTGCGCAGTTGAAGCCGGGATAAGTCCCAAAGCCATCCGGCACCTTGCTCCGGTGCCTACGCCTACGTCAGAATCTGCCGGCTTGTGCGCTGTGGTGGTCGAATCTAAGGTTGCGTGGTCGCTGAATTTCTCGGTGATCGGGTTTAGTAGCCTGATGGGTCAATTACGTTTAGTGCATGAGCATCATCAATCTGACATCCCAGTCTGTGCTTGATGGTGGCTGTACGCAGGGCGCCTTCGGGCGCGCCGGCTTTGCGTAATTCCCCGGTCTACTAACCTGCGTACAGCTGCCACCCTCTCGTTTAGTAGCGATGAGATGGCGGCCCAAATCAGGAATTACGAGCATGTTGAAAGCCACAACAGAACCAACCCGCCTCTTCACCGTCGCTACCGAAGCAAGCACTGAAACCCTCATCACCAACAGCTATGAAACGTTTGCCCCTGTCAGCACCCTGCTGATTGAGCTGTCCGAGGATCTGACCGGCAAACACCGTGATATTGCGTTGGCCATTCATCAACTGAGTGAGTTAGGCGTACTGCTCACGGCCAAGCTTCTAGACTGTGAAGCACCTTGCGCACGCTAATCATCCGAAATACATAGAGCTATCGCCAGTATGAAAAAAAAGGGGCGAATTTATAGGAAAACAAATCCGCCCCTCCCTAACCTCACAGACACTCGGGGAGACTTAGCAGATTGTTCGGCTGCTCACCATCGTTCTGCGTTTTCAGGTATTTATTCCCGGAGGCACTTTTTGCGACGATTACCCAGACGGATTCGCCATTGGCACTAACCCAAAATCTCCACTTACCAGATTCAACACCCGCAATTGCGTCTACAAGGGACAATTTCCATCGTCCACCATCCTCATTGAGTCCTCCAATGCTTTGAATACGCTCATGTGCGCTTTGGCGGTTGGTTTTGTTGATACAGGTGACTCTGTGGTCTGACATTTCTACTTCCTTTTGAATTGTCTAACATTTAATTAAAGGCAATAGCCCGTTCCTGCTATCAAAGCGTACGTTCTTGAGAATATAAGGGGGATATATTTTTAGGAAAATTAATCACCTCATCTCCACTAAAGAAAAAAATTGTGAGACCAGCAAAATTAATGACGGAGACAAAAGGACGGGCTAATTTTCAAAAACTAAATCCGTCCCTTTTTCACGCTCCACCTTGAAAAACCGCCCCTTACAAACGCCACTTAAAAGTCAGTCGCAATTTGATCACTAGTCAATATTCTGGTCGTCAATTTTTCAACCTCCCGCATCGTAAAATTAGCACCTTTCGCAGAACGGAGATGATTAACAAAGTCATTTATCTCACTCTCATCTTTTATTATTATATATTTTATATCATTAGGCTCAAAAGCCAGACGAAGCTTCGAAACACTCTTATTCGCGGCGCGCTTCACACTCTCATCTTTAAACTCTTTAGCCGAATAATACATCTCACAATCATGATCAATATTGGGCACAAAACGCCACTCTCGCTCATCTGAAAATCTGTACAACTTCGGCTCATGCCCTTCCCGCTCCAACATGCCCTCATAGTTTTTTATATATCGTGCAATATCAGACAACTGACGATACGCAGTGACAGCAGAATCATCTTCTGCCCCATCACCCTCATAATAAAGAAGCGACTGCTCATAACTATGAGCAAGACTCGAATCATTCTGTACATAGAGAACCGGATTCAAATGATTTCGAACCGCCCAGTCACGCGTAAGACCAATCCCATAACAACCATAACTCGATATATGATCTTTGATTTGAGACAACGGTATATCACAAAAACTTACCATAGGAACATGGATGGTGGCACGCTTCTCCTTAAACTTTATAGTCTCCTTACAATACTTTACACGAAAAGTATCTATCAGAATCCCTTCGAGCGCCTCACGACTATCAGTAAGATGAATAAGAGAATTTGAACTAATAGGCATTTTATTAAATACTCACACTAATTATAAAAATACATCCAAAACAGCCCAACACAAAAAAATGGCCACTTGCAGGGTTATTATTTACGTCACCGCACTGATTAAACACGCCATATCACAAGTTAAAACGGCACGAATAGTTTCAAATATTATTGGTTTTTCTTGTAGTGAACCAATGCGGGTCTGCATGGCGTGGGTATCCTTGTCTAGATTGAAGGCGCTGAGGCCAATCTTCCTTGAACTGGGCTAGCACGCTGTGCGAATCCAGCAACCAGCCAGCCAAGAGATATCGCTGAAAATACCGGAATCGTGGCAAAAAGCCATCGTATTTTAGTAGGATTCAAAATAGAGGAAAACTGCTGACCGTAGTCCGTCCAATCCCTTCGAACGCACCTACCTCCCCAACAACTCCCTAACCCTCCCCCCCAACACCTCCACCGCAAACGGCTTCGTCAACACCCCCATCCCCGCCCCCAACTGCCCATACCCCATCACCGCATTCTCCGCATATCCCGTAATAAACAACGTCTTCAACCCCGGCCGCAATTCCATCCCCGCCTCCGCCATCTGCCGCCCATTCATCCCCCCCGGCAACCCCACATCCGTCACCAGCAAATCAATATGCACATCCGACCTCAACAGCTTCAGCCCTGCCGCGCTGTCGGCCGCTTCAATCACGGTGTAGCCCAGTTCACCGAGGACGTCGGCAAGCAGCATGCGCACCGTGGACTCGTCGTCCACCAACAGCACGGTTTCGCCGTGTTGGGCGACTTCAATATCCACTTGCCCTGGGGCCAGTTCATCCCCTGGCGCCGCGCCGTGGTGGCGTGGGAGGTAGAGGGACACGCAGGTGCCTTCGCCTTCGGTGGAGTGCAGGTGCACTTGGCCGCCGGATTGTTGGGCGAAGCCGTAGATCATGGACAGGCCCAGGCCGGTGCCTTGGCCGATGGGTTTGGTGGTGAAGAAGGGTTCGAACACGTGGGCCATGACGTCGGGGGACATGCCGGTGCCGGTGTCGGTGACGCTCAGGCGCAGGTACGGGCCTTCGGCCAGGTCGTAGGCGCGGGCGGCGGTGGCGTCGAGCCAGTGGTTGCTGGTTTGCAGTTGGATGCGGCCGCCTTGGGGCATGGCGTCGCGGGCGTTGATGCACAGGTTGAGCAGGGCGTTTTCCAGTTGGCTGACGTCGACGAAGGCGGTCCAGGCATCGGCGACGCCGGTGGTTTCGATCTGGATGCCGGGGCCGGCGGTGCGTTGGATGAGTTCGGCCATGCCGTACATCAGGGTGTTGACGTTGGTGGCGCGCGGTTCCAGGGTTTGCCGGCGTGAGAAGGCCAGCAGGCGTTGGGTGAGGACGGCGGCGCGTTTGGCCGAGCCTTGGGCGGCGACCATGTATTTGTCGACGTCGCTGAGGCGGCCTTGGGTGATGCGGCGGTTCATCAGTTCGAGCGCGCCGGAGATGCCGGCGAGCAGGTTGTTGAAGTCGTGGGCCAGGCCGCCGGTGAGTTGGCCGACGGCTTCCATTTTCTGCGATTGGCGCAGTTTTTCTTCGGCCTGCATGAGCATGGCGGTGCGTTCGGCTACACGCTGCTCCAGGGTTTCGTTGAGGGCGCGCAGTTCAGCCTGGGCGTCGCGCAGGGCTTCGTCGGCGATGGTGCGTTCCAGCAGGTCGGCGGCTTGGCGGGCGAGGATGTCGAGCAGGCGCAGGTCGCGTTCGGACGGCTGGTGCGGCATGCTCCAGTGGGTGGAGATCATGCCGAGCAGGCGGCCATCGCGGGACAACAACGGGGTGGTCTGGGCCGAGCGGATGCCAGTGTTGCGGAAGGCTTGCAGGTCGTCGGTGCCGGCGATGTCGGGCCATTCTTCGAAGTCGGGGATGATGGCGCGCTGGCCCAGTTGCAGGGCCATGGTGCAACTGCTGTAGGCCATAGGGCTCACCCATTGCCAGAACCCGACCGCTTCCGGTGGCAGACCGCGCGAACACAAGAGCTGCAACTGGCCGCCATGGCCGGACGGGTGCCCTTCTGGGCACAGCAGCTGCATGGTGCCGAACTGCGAGCCGGTGATGGACACGGCGGCGTCGACGATCTTGCCGTAGAGGGCTTCGAGGTCTTGCTCGCCGATCAGGTCGAGGCTGATGCGGTGCAGGAATTCGATGTCCGACAGGGCGGTTTCCGAGTCACGAGAAACGCCAAGGGGGAAAGCGGCCGGGAAGGCGGTGCGTAGGGTTTTCATGGGGCTACCAAGGGAATGGCATTGAGCTATTAGCAGGTTATCAGCAAAGCTGTGACCACGCGCAATGGGCAGACGTTCGGTGGCGATCGCTGCCAAGTGCCGTTAGTTCACTGGCTTGACGGTCAGGCGTCGATTATCAGCGCGACTTCAAGTGGACATCCGCCAGCACTTCCCAGGTCTTGCGCCCTTGAGGCAATAGCGGCTCGCCCGCAAATCGATATTCGCCCAGCCCCTTCAGCACCGCCTGGTCCATCGCGCTATCACCCGAACCGTGCTCGATGGACAACTGAGGCAACGCAGAGCCCTGCTGGTATTGCACTTTCACGATGACATGCCTGGCCTCCGGCCCAGGCTTGAAGACGGCTGACACCTCGTCTTGAACACGCCACATCCTGCGCTTGAGCCGACTCTGCGCGGTCCCGACCCAGACTTGGTTGTAACGTTGCTCTTGCTCAGCGCTGAGTGTTACACCACGGGCGCGTAACCGCTGAATACCGTCCCAGGCTTCGCCGAAACTGGATCGGGTCGCGCTCAGGTAAAGCGCCAGTGCGCCCTGCTGATCTTGCGGGCCGCCCTTGCCTTCTTCCATCAGCTTGGCCAAGCCGAGGTCCGCACTGGCGCTGTCCTTGATGGCCGCTGCGCGCCGGTAAAACTGGCGGGTTTTCACATAGTCCGGCGGCCCGTCGAGACCGCTTTGGGCGAGATCAGCCAAGAAGAGGTAAGCCTGTTCATCGACGTCGGCCACCGCCTGGTAAAGCGCCTTGGCTTTCGGGATGTCTCGCGACACGCCATGACCTCTTTCATAGAGGTTGCCGAGCATGATCTTGCACTTCAAGTTGCCTTTGTCGCTGCGGTCCTGGATGTAGTCAACCTGCTTGCGCGTGATGGAGGCTTCATCCCGGAAGGCCCAGCAACGCAGGCCGGCCATAGGATCATCCTGGGTACTGGTGCTTTGGCACCCACTCATCAGCGTGGCGAGTGCCAGCAAAACCAAGGGGAAGCGAACGCCAACCCCGAGAACAGCGGCGCGATTGATCCAGCGATGCAAGGCTCATCTCCTTATGCTTGCGTGAAATTGATTGCATTGTGCCATCTTTCAGCTGATTGGCCTTACCGGAATGTGTGCGTTCGGGCGGCCTTGTCCGCAGCGCGGCGCTCCCTTTCATCCATACGCAGGACCGGGCGTGCTTTCACAGCGCTGAAAAATAGCCTGGCGGTGTTGTAGACTTCCCGGCCTTCAACCCCCTACTTGAGAACATGGACGTGAAAAAACGCCTGCTGCTCGGATGCATCACCTTAACCCTGGGCCGGCTGCACCTTCACCGGCGCCAACGAAGTGGCACCGGGCGAATACATGATCACCAGCCATGGCAGCATCTTCAATTCCCGTGAAGGCCTGCTGGAGAACATCAACCAGAAAGCCGCGAAAGTCTGCGACGGCAAGCCGTATCACCTGGAAGGCGATAGCGGCGCGAACATGGTGGTGAGCACCACCACGCATATTGGGCAGACGCCCACTACCGTGCTGGGCTTGAAGGCGGTGTGCGAAGGTCGCAAAGAATAGCGCTCGTCTTCTTTCGGAGGTTTCCATGGCTCAATCCAAACGCGACAGCACCCGCATCGAACGCCGCCTTGTCGCTGCGCTCACCGACGCCTGCGAAACCGCCAAAGCAGAAATCCCAGGGTTTGAATGGTTGACCCACACGGTCAATTACGCCGACTTCCCAGGCAGCCTGCGTATCACCTGGGTCTTCGACACTCGTGCCAGCCAGGCGCAGGCCGTGGCGGCGGGGTTGGACGCGCGTATCCGCGAGTTGACCGCCACCGCACTGCATGATGCCGAGATCCCGCCCGTGCAATTGGCGCGTTGCGTTCACCTGGATTCTGAAGAAGCCTGCCACGCCCAGCACGGCGGCAATTGGCGTTTGCGCCTGATGCGCTCAGCCAACTAGAGACTGACACCCAACTGCTGGATAATGCCCCCGCCCTGTTCCTCGCCTGCCGATAAGGAAGTCCTGTCCCATGAAGTTGCCGTTTTCCGCTGCCCTGCTCGCGTCTGCCCTGCTGGCGCCGTCCTTTGCCCAGGCCGATGACGCCGCGTTGGTCGACACGCTCAAGGCCTTCACCCGTTGTGACGAGACGTTCTTCAGCCGCCTGAACACCCATCGCGACGCCTGGCAGGCCTATGCGCCGCTCAAGCAGCAAAAGGACTTCACCTGGATCGCGGTGCGCGACCGTACCGAACCCAAGGCCTCGGCCGTGCCGGTGAGTGCGCCGGCCATCGCGGGGTTGAAGCTGCTGTCGTATAACGATGAGGTCAGCGATCTTGGTCCGCTGGGCCTGTATTACTTCTGGGGCTTTACGGTGGACGGCCCGATTGATGAGGTCGCCCCGCGCCTCGCGGCGTTGCTCGACCAACCCGCTGCGCTGCAAAAAGGCGAGGGGCAATACACGCGCAGCGAGTTGAAGGTGGGCAACAGTTGGCAGGCGATCAAGCCGATGCCGGGCAAGGCGCCGGGGCTGCGCAATGTGGAGCGGGTGCTGATCGTGGAGCCGGAGGGCAAGTATTCCCGTGTGAGCTGTTCGGTGCAGGGTGGCGTGAATGCCGGGTTGCTGGCGCTGTTGCGGCCGGACATCGCGCCGGTGGATTACCCGCGCACCGTGGCGGAAACCAACCTCGGCGATGTGCCGGTGCCGCCCAACGTGCTTAAGGGGCTCGACGCGCCGCTGTTGCAGCCCAAGTTCAAGACGTTGAGCTACAGCTACCTGTCGAAGAACGCCGCGGGCAAGGACGCGCCGATCACCATCCGCTTCAAGGCCGAAGACGGTTTGTTGGTGAAGAATGAAGCCTACGGCGCCGCCTTCAATGTGGACCGTTTGATGCTGGCGGACCTGATCCAGCTGAAGTCGAAAATGAACGGCGTGGGCGAAGGCCAGGTGCTGCAGACCCGTGAGGCCGAGGTGAAATTGCCGACGAGCTGGGCGCCGGGCCAGACCCTGAGTGCGCACTTGAAGATGGCCAACGTGCCGGTCAAGCCCACCGACAAACCGCTCGAAACCACCTTGACCTGCAAGGTGGGCGAGCGCTTCCCGGCACGCCAGGTGTTTGCGTCGTTGACGGGCGATGCCATCCGGTTGGCCTGCGAGCAGGACGGTTATGCGTCGTCGCGCGCGTTTATCGAGGACCTGGGCGTGGCGCTGACGCTGGAGTCGACGTCGAGCCAGACCCACTATGTGAATGAAATCCAGACGCTGGACGTGGTGCGCTGACTAAAGCCCCTGCCCCTGCAAAAACGTGTCGACCTGGCGTTCGAAGCCAGGTCGCTCGAACTTCACCAGCGCCATGCGCCACAGGCCTTGCAGGTAGGTAAGGATCACCGAGGCGGTCACCTGCGGGTCGAGGGCGGCTGGCAGCAGGCCCTGGGCCTGATCCTCACCCAGGCGCTCGGCCATGATGCCGCGCACCGCTTCCAACCCCTGCTCGGCGCGCTCGCGCAGTTCCGGGTCTGACAACACCACGTCCGTCACCATCGCGGCCACCATGCACAGGGGCGATGGCATCTGTGCGCCTTCCAGGTCATCAAGGATCACGCTGAAAAATGCGCGAATACCCTCGGCCGCCGTGGGCGCCGATACCAGGGCTTCCAGGCGCCGCGCCACCACATCGTCTTCGTAACGCTGCACGCAAGCCAGGTACAGCTGCTTCTTGCTCTTGAGCGAGTTGTAGAAGGAGCTTTCGCCGATGTCCATGACCTTGAGCAAGTCGCGCAGGCCAGTGGCGACGTAGCCGCGTTGCCAAAACAGCACCTTGGCCTTCTCGACGGCCTGGTCGTAATCAAACGCAATTTTTCTCGCCATGGGTCACCTGCCAATTCTGTATCGGCCGATACAATATCATTGACGAGGGATTTCTGCTCAGGCTATTTTGTAGCGATCGTTACAAACCATTGAACCCTGGAGACAGAAATGCCCGCGACATTCGATTTTTCCGCCCATCGCCCCTTGGTATTGCCGCCGGCCACGGAGGCTGTCACCCCGTTTGAGGTACACGTGCCCCAGGCCGCCATCGAGGATTTGCAACTGCGTTTGCGCATGGCCCGCTGGCCTGATCAGGAGTTGGTGGAGGACTGGTCGCAAGGTGTGCCGTTGGATGCCGCGAAGTCGCTGGTGGACTACTGGCTCAACGGTTATGACTGGCGCACGTTTGAAGCGCGCTTGAACAGCTTCCCGCAGTTCCGCACGCGGATCGACGGCGTGGGTATTTACTTCATTCACGCACGCTCGCCGCACCTGAACGCTACGCCAATTCTGCTGACCCACGGTTGGCCCGGCTCGGTGCTGGAGTTCCTGAATGTGATCGAGCGCCTCACCGATCCGGTGGCGTTCGGCGGCAAGGCTGAAGATGCGTTTCATGTGGTGGTGCCGGCGATTCCCGGCTACGGCTTTTCCGACAAACCCACCGAGCAAGGCTGGAACCCGGCGCGCATCGCCCGCGCCTGGGCGGTGCTGATGACGCAGCGGTTGGGTTACAAGCACTGGGTGGCCCAAGGCGGCGATTGGGGCGCGGCCATCACCACCGCACTGGCCGGCCAGGCACCCGAGGGCCTGATGGCGGCGCACGTCAATTTGCCGATGGTGGTGCCGGCGCAATTACCCGCCAACCCGACCGAAGAAGAGCGTCAGGCCCTTGAGGACATCGAGCGTTACGTCAGCGACAAGGCCGGCTACGCCAACCAGATGAACACCCGCCCGCAAACCATCGGCTATGCCCTGAACGATTCGCCGGTGGCCCTGGCCACGTGGATGTATGAAAAATTCTGGGAGTGGACCGACAACAACGGCCGCCCCGAAGACGCCCTCACCCGCGACCAGATGCTCGACGACATCTCGTTGTACTGGTTCACCGGCACCGGCACGTCCAGCGCGCGCCTGTATTGGGAAGGCGTGGGCGCGACCATTCGTGGGGCGGACTTTTTCTCGTCGGCGCGGGGCGGCGTGGAGCGTATCCAGGTGCCGATGGGCGCGAGCATTTTCCCCGCTGAAACCTTCAAGCCGCCACGGGCGTGGGCAGAAGCGGCGTGGGCCAATCTGTTCTATTGGAATGCGGTGGACAAGGGCGGCCACTTTGCGGCGTTTGAACAACCGCAGGTTTTTGCCGAGGAATTGTGGAAGGCGTTCCGGCCGTTTCGCGCAACCACAGGCTGATCGGCCCCTTGTGTTTTAGCCGTGGCTGCACTCAACTATGTGCCCTCCCCTCTAGCGAGTATCGACATTGGAACGTTATGAATCGCTGGTCATCGGCTTGGGCGCCATGGGTGCCGCCACGGTGTACCAACTGGCCAAGGCCGGCGTGAAGGTCGCCGGGATCGACCGTCATCACCCTCCCCACACGCTTGGTTCCAGCCATGGCGATACGCGGATCACGCGGTTGTCGGTGGGTGAAGGCGCGCAGTACGTGCCCATCGTGCGTAATTCGCATCGCATCTGGCGGGAGTTGGAGGCGCTGTCGGGGGAGTCGTTGTTCGAACAGTCGGGGTTGCTGGTGCTCACCTCCCGTGAGGATTTCGACCCAAGCGATGAAACCGACTTCACCTTGCGCACCATTGGCCTGGCGCAAACCTACGGTATCGAGCATGAGGTGCTGGACGCGGCGCAGATTCGCCAGCGCTTTCGGCAGTTTGCCCAGGTGGTCGACAGCGCTATCGGCTATTACGAACCCGGTGGCGGGTTCGTGCGGCCCGAGCGCTGCATCGAAGTGCAGTTGCGTCTGGCCGAACAACAGGGCGCGACGTTGTACACAGGCGAAACCGTGACCCACATCTGCTCGGACGAGTACGGCGTGACGGTGACCACCGACCAACGCACCTTGCAGGCCGACAAGCTAGTGGTCAGCGCGGGCAACTGGGCGGGGGGGTTGCTGGGGGCGCCGTTTGATCGGTTGCTCAAGGTCTATCGCCAGCAGCTGTTCTGGTTCGAAACGGAGCTGGATGCGGCGCTGGTCGGCGCGTCTCCTACGTTCATTTTTACCCATGGGCCGGGCGAGGGTCACACTAACTACGGCTTCCCGGCGTTGCCTGGCGAGGGCAGTTTGAAAGTGGCGACGGCGCAGTATCACACCGTGTCCACGCCGCAGACGCTCGACCGCACCGTTTCGCCCGCCCAGGAGCGGGAGATGTACGAGCAACAGGTGCAGGGCCGTATCGCCGGGCTGACGGCCAAGGTGGTCAAGTCGGCGGTGTGCGCCTACACGGTGACGCCGGACCATCATTTCATCATCGACCGGCACCCGAGGCTGCAGCACACCTTGGTGGTGTCGCCGTGTTCGGGGCATGGCTTCAAGCATTCGGCGGCATTGGGTGAGGCGTTTGCGCAGTGGTGCGTGAAGGGCGAGAGCGAGTTGGATCTGTCGTCGTTTTCGTTGAAGCGTTTTGAAGGACAATCGTTCTAAGAACGAGGGGCTTCAAAAGCTGCGGACCAACGAACCAAACAGATCACCCTCGGGCATTTTGCTCACTGGGATCTCGGCATTTTCAAACCACTCCCGACTGGCCTCAGGGTGCGGGCCGCTCAGCACCACCACGCCCTTTTCAAAGGTATACCGCGCCGCCGCCACGTCTCCGTTGCGGTAGGTGGCGATGGTTTTATACGACCCTTTCGGAAAGTACGGGCCATCCTGGAAGAACACTTGGTCAGGCTTGCCCGCCCACGTGACCTGCACCGCGGCGTCGGCGATGCCGGGCACTTCGAAACCGGGGCGGCCGGCTTCGCCGTCGAGGTCCTGGGGGATCAGGCCAAGGTTGTTGTCATCCGCCAGGTAGGCGCCCATGCACAAGCCCAGGTAGCGGCCACCGTTGGCGACGTAGCCGCGGATGGCCTCGCTGCGCGCATCACCCAGGCTGCGCAGCGCTGCGGGAATGTCCTGGCCGCCGCCAGGTTGTACGTAGAGGTCGTAGCGCGCCAGGGTTTGTGGCGTGATGTCGATCGACTCATCCGCGCCCACAAAATCGATGTGATAGTTGGGATTGAGTCGTTGCAGGGCTTTCGCCACGTTTTCGGAACAGTCATCACAACCCGCCGGGCCCCGGTAGATGGCGACGTGGGTGATAGGCGTCGCGGCCTCGGCCGGTGACGGCAGCAGCAGCGCAAAAGCAAACAAGGTGGCGGCGGTGGCTCGCAGGTTCATGGCGATGGGCTCCAGGGCGGACACCCCAAAGCCTATAGCGATTGCGCCGTTCAATCCGTTAACAGTTGTAAAAACTCGGCGCCTTGCTACCGCCTTAAGGCGTCACGCCAGTGGCTTCATTGGGCAAACGCATACGTCCCGCCCTGCTCCACCGCCTTGCGATACGCAGGTCGCGCCTGGAATTTCTCCACCCACGCCGCCAAGTTCGGGTAGGCCTGCAACTTGCCCTGGGCCCTGGCGATTTCACCGATAAAGCTCATCTGAATATCCGCGCCGCTCAGCTCATCGCCGAGCAGGTAGGCTCTGCCCGCGAGCACGTCGTTCAGGTAACCGAGGTAGTTGGCGACTTCCGATTCGATCCGCGGATGCAACGGTGCGCCTGCCTCGCCCAGGCGGCCGACGTAGAGGTTGAGCATCAACGGCAACATGGCCGAACCTTCGGCAAAGTGCAGCCATTGCACGTAGTGGTCGTAGGTGGCGCTGGCAGGGTCCGGTTGCAGACGGCCCTGGCCGTGGCGGCGGATCAGGTAGTCGATGATGGCGGCGGACTCGATCAGCACCAGGCCGCCGTCTTCGATCACCGGGGATTTGCCCAGCGGGTTGATCGCCTTGAGCTCCGGCGGTGCGAGATTGGTTTTCGGGTCGCGCTGATAGCGCTTGATCTCGTAGGGCAAGCCGAGTTCTTCGAGCAGCCACAGGATGCGTTGCGAGCGTGAGTTGTTGAGGTGGTGGACGATGATCATTGAAGGCTCCGCAGGGCGAGAGGGGTGTCTTGGAACAGACTACGCCAGCCTTCGGGAGTGCCGACAAATAATTTTCTGCGTGACGGACGCCGTGGTTACCATGGGAATCGATTCGAGAGGAGGCACAGCATGGATCTGAAATTCAGCCACGTCGACATACTGGTCGAAAACCTTGAAGAGGCCTGTGCCTATTACGCACACATTCTCAAGGCACGCATTTCCAAGACGTTCGTGTGGGAACGCGGCGGCCTGCACGTGCGGTATGCCGTGGTGCTGATGGGGCAAGAACGCTTCATGCTGGTCCAGCCGATCGCCGGGAACTTGCGAGAGCTGTTGGACGCCCACGGCGAAGGCATGATTTACCGCCACTGCTACACCACGCCGGACATCGAGATCGCTTATGACGAACTGATCGCCGCCGGTGTGCAGCCGGAGAACGAAAACGGCGTGCCCCTGGCCCGCGAGAACCTGCAATCACCGTCCGGGGGGCGCATTATCTGGCTGCCCAAGCGTTTCGGGCATTTCTCCATGGAGATCCTCGAAGAGGCGACCCTGGAGGCGTTTATTGTGGAGGCGTTTGGCTGATCGAGGCCCACGCCGCCTGCGCCAGCAACGCGGCGTAGTGATTCGGGCTGTGCTTGACCCGGCCGGATAACCACGCACGGGCATAGCTTTCGGCCGCGCCGATGATCAGCGACAGCAGCAGTTCTGCCGGGATATGGCTGAACGCCTCACGGCGGCCTTCGTCGCTCATCCACTCGGTCAATTGCGCGTTGCGCTGTTTGTTACGGGTGAGCAGTTCGTCCTTGTGCGGGCCGTTGGCCACGGCGAAACGGCTCTGGAACATAAAGCGCGCCCATTCGGGTTGCGCATCCACCCACTCCACATAACTGCGCACCAGCGCTTCCACACCAGCCTGGGCGGTTTGCGCCTGTTTGAGGTGTTGCTCCCGCAATGCGGCCTGATCTTCCAACGCGGCAAAAAACAGCGCGGCGACGATGCCTTCCTTGTTGCCGAAGTGATGGTAAATGGCGCCCACGCTGGTCTCGCACCGCGCGCGGATGGTTTCGATATTCGTCGCTTCAATACCCACGTCGTTAAAGCTGGCCAGGGCCTCGCGCAGGATGCTGCGCTTGAGGTCGCTGCGCCGGCCCGGGAAGGTGCGCTCGATCAGGTCAGGTGCGTGCATGAAGTGGCTCGCCAAATGTACGGAGTCTAATGGTACGGCCGCCCGCAGAGAAGGCACGGCTTGACATGGCTGGATTTTACGGAATATTGTTCCGTTACAGAATATTATTCTGTAATCATTATCAAGAGGATTATCCATGAGCCAGTTTCTCAACCTGTTCAACAGCGCAGGCCCTGCAGCGTTTAGCCAAATGGCCTGCCAAGTGGCGCCCTACTTCAGCACCATCAACCCGCAAGTCGCCGAGCTGCGGCCTGGGCACGCAGTGGTCAACGTGCCGTTTCGCAAGGAAATCACCAACCACCTGGCCTCCGTGCATGCCATTGCGTTGTGCAACGCGGCGGAACTGGCGGGTGGGACGATGACGGACGTGTCGATCCCCCAAGGCGCCAAGTGGATCCCCAAGGGCATGACCGTGGAATACCTGGCGAAGGCAAAGTCGAACATCCGCGCCGTGGCGGATGGCAGCGGCATTGATTGGTCCACCGCAGGGGACAAGATCGTGCCGGTGGATATTTTTGATGAGGGCGACGTGAAGGTGTTCACCGCCCGGATCACCATGAATGTGAAGATCGCCTGAGGCCCTGGCGGCTGGCTCGGCAACTGCCGAGCCACGCTTCAGCTCACCATCGACCACAGTGAAGCACCTACGCCGGTGATGCTCTCCCCCGCAATCAAGCCGGCGGCGGCGGTAATTGCAAAGCGTTCGGTGAGGCTCGGCCAGCGGCAGCTCAGCAGCCAAGTCAGTATGGCGCCCAGGGCCATCATCAGCGAGACCGAGGCCGGCAGCACAAAGGCCAGGCCCAGGGCGGCGGCACTCGGGAGGAAGCGGGCACGATGGGCAGGCAAGGTGCTGTCCAGCACACCGAGCACTACGCCAACCAGGCCGCCGATGGCAATCGCCCAGCGGATGCTGGTCGACAGTGAATCCAACCCATGGGTGAGGGTTTGCGCCACGGCTTTCCAGGTAGCGACCGCCGGGGCTGGCCACTCTTCGGTGAGCAGCATGGTTTGCGGATCCGGGATCAACGCCAGGTAGGCGAAGACGCCAACGATACTGCCGATGAAAATCCCCAGGATCTGCGCGATCACCTGCTTATGCGGCGTGGCGCCGATGGCCTTGCCCACCTTGAAATCATTCATCAAGTCGGTGCACTGCCCTGCCGAGCCACCGGCCGTGTTGGCGCTCATCAGGTTGATCGGCACCTGCCCCGGCGCGACGATGCCAAAGCTCAGCTGGGACAGCTGCCCGATGGCGCCAATAGGCGGAATGCCGGTGGCACCCACCACGCGCGCAGCCACGGCGGCGAGGCAGATCGCCAAAGGAATGGTGAGCAAGGCCATGCCGAGATTGATGCCGAACAGCAACGCCTGCAAGCTCACCACCAGCACGATCGCCAACGCAAAACCGGCCGCCGGCCCCGGTTTTGGCACCGTCCAGCTTGATCCGCCGCTGGCGTGAGTGGACCGGTACAACGCCCACAAACGAATCGCCAGCGAGGCCAAGGTGGAACACACCATCAGGCTCACACCCGGCCACAGCAACCACTCCACCAACGCGGCGAACTGCGGGCCGCTGCTGCCCGCAGGCAAGGTCACCAACTGTTGCGCCAGCAGCCAGGGACCCAGGCCACCCCAGGCGAGCAAGGCGCCGAGCAGCAAGGTCAGGCCCACGCGAATGCCGATAATGCCGCCAAACCCCACCAGCAATAGCGAAGGGTCGGCAGTAAACGTCAGGCGCTCCAACGGGGCACTGGGCGACCAGCGCGGGAAGGCCCACATAAAGGTATCCACCCACTTGACCAGCCCGGAGAGTAAGGCGGCGCTGAGCAGCACCTTCAAGCGCGTCGCGGCTTCGCGTCCGTGATTGTAGATGTGCAACAGGGTTTCCAGGGTGGCCATGCCCTCGGGGAATTTCAGCGCCTTGTCATTGAGCAGCGAGGGCCGTAGATACCAGGCGATCCAGATGCCCAGGAAACTCACCGAGAACACCCAGGCGATCATCGGGATGGCGTCCAACTGGTTGCCGGTCAGCAAGGTATAGGCCGGGATCGGCGCCACCAACCCACCCGAAATAATCGACGCGGCGGCTGACGCGACGGTCTGGTTGATGTTGCTTTCGTGCAAGGTCCACGGCAGGTGGTCGGTGGAACGCTTGGCCACGCCTTGAAAGATGGCGTAGCCGATCAGCAGCGCGATGATCGACATGTTGAACGACCAGCCGATCTTCAACCCGGCGTAGACATTGGACGGCGTGAGCAGGATGCCGAGGACGCTGCCGGTGAGGACGGCGCGCAGGCTGAGTTCGCGGGTGACGGGGCCGTGCGGGAGGGTCGTTGGCGGGGCTGAAGTCATGCGGAGTCCTTTCGGCGACGAAACAGAGCGACCTAGTAAGTGAGCCCTGTAGAAGCCGAAGGTTCCTGTGGTGGGAGAGCTTCCTGTGGTGAGCGGGCTTGCCCCGCGTTGGGCTGCGAAGCGGCCCTAAATTCTGGCGACTCGGTTTAACTGACGATGCGCGGTGTTTTTAATGGGGCTGCTTCGCAGCCCAGCGCGGGGCAAGCCCGCTCACTACAGGAAGCCTGATAGCCACAAAAAACCTGCTCAACCCAGGCGAAACCGCGCAGTATTGTCGCTCAATGCCTGGCTGCCTTTGCTCAAGGTGTCGGCCGCCCGGTTCACTGCCCGTGCGCCATCAAGCAAACGCCCGGCCGCCTGGTCCACTTGCTGGATATTGCCGCTCACTTCATCCGCCGTCGCCGCTTGCTCTTCAACAGCGGTGGCGATCTGCGCCAAGGTGTCGGTGACGTGCTGCACCGCACCGGCAATCTCGCCCAAACGCGTGCCCAACCCGGTGACGGATTCAGCATCCGTCAGTGCCTGTTCACACGCGGCGCCCATCAACGTGACCGCTTGGCTGACCGTGGCGCGCAGGCTGTCGACCGTGCCGGCGATCTGCGCCGTGGACGCCTGGGTGCGTTGCGACAGGCTGCGCACTTCATCAGCCACCACGGCAAACCCTCGGCCCTGCTCACCGGCACGGGCGGCTTCGATGGCGGCGTTGAGCGCCAGCAGGTTGGTCTGCTCGGCAATGCCACGGATGGTGTCGACCACCGATTGAATCTGCTGGCCCTGCTGGCTGACCTGCTCCAGCGCATCGGCGGTGTCGGTCAAGCGCAGGTTGAGTTGTTGGATACTGGCCGTGGTGCGCTGGCTGTCGCGGCTGCTGTCTTCGGCGATGCGCCGGGTCTGCTGGGCGCTGCCGGAAGCTTGTTCGCAGCTCTTGGCAACACCCAGGGACGTCGCGGCCAACTGGGTGGCCGCAGCGGCAATCTGGCTGATTTGTTGTTGCTGGTCTTCGACTTCGGTAAGGGTGCTGCCCGACTGGGAGTTGAGGGTCAGCACCGCCGAACCCAGTTGCTGCGTCTCGTGATTGACCCCCAATAGACTGGTGCGCAACTGCACCACCGCCACGTTCAACGCGGTACTGATGGCCGCGAGCTCATCGCGCCCTTCCACCGCCACCTCGACGCACAGGTTGCCGTCCCGCAGCGACTCGGCCAGGGTGGTGATGCCACTGGCGCTACGGCGGATCGAGGCTTGCAGGCAGATGAACAGGTACAACGCGGCCAGCGCCAACAGGCTGAAGGTCGCCGCCACCGGCACGAACTTCTGCAACGAGCGATCACGGTAGTGACCCAGGCGCGCATCCAGCGAATCGAGGGATTGATTGCGCAGCGCGCCCAGGCTGTCGAGCATACCGTCGACACTGGTTTCGAAGGCCGCCGTGTCGAGCTTGATGGTGCCGCCAAACACGCCGTCGTCGAGTACTTTGAGCTCATTGTCCAGGCGTTGCAGGCTGTTGTCGTACTGCACAGTCCAGGGTTCCAGCCCGGCATACTGCTTGGCCTTGAGCGAGGCCGCGGCCTTGACCAACTGGTCCCGCGCATCACCGATGCGGCCGCGCAGGTCACGCATCTGCAAACGGCTCTGCAAGGTGAACTGCCCCGAGGCAATGGACGACTGGCCGACACTGGCCATGCGGCCAATGCGCTCGATCAGGTCGGGGGTGTGCTGGGTAGACATCTGCATCAGCAGGTAGGTTTCCAGCCACGGGTCGAGGATCAACCCGGCGTCCAGGGTGATCTGCTCGCGAAGGGTTTGCATCGCGGTCAGGGCCGAGGTGAAACGGTCGTAACCGTCCGGCCACCAGCCCACGGTGCGCAGGGATTGGGAGTCCATGCCCTTGACTGTCGCCTGCAAGGCGTCGAAGCGCGCGAGGATATCGGCACTGGCGTGCTGGGCTTTGAGCGAATCGCCCAGGGCTTGCAGGCTTTGCAGGATCACCGGGAAGTTGGCATCCACCTTGTCCATTGCCGCTTTCGCCGCCGGAGTGGGCGCGTGCAGGATGTCCGCCGCCTTCCAGCGCGCGGCCAGGTTGCGCTGGGCCGTCAACTGGCCATCCAGCGCATCCAGGGCCAACAGTTGCCGGACGCCGGACTGCTCGCTGGAAATCACGGTTAATTTGTCGCGATAGTCCGAGCCGATCATCCACAGGCTACCCGCCAGGGGCAGCATGAACAGGAAGAACAGGATCTGGAACTTGCGCGCAAAACCAAAACGCCCCAGCAGGCGAATACCCGGTGACAAAAGGCTGTGCATGTCCCACCACTCCCCAAAAACGACCCACGCGGTGCACCGCGGGGTGAAGCCTTGAAATGACTGACGGCAAAATGCCATGTCATTGATTAGCTTGGCTCAAGCAAGATACGGGCCGTTGATAGAAGGACTGGAGACAGACGGGCGCGCCCACTGAGCGTGCACGTGCCGTGCTCGAAAATGGGGCAAAAGCACTCAGTGGCGAAGGGATAGCTGTAACTAATGGCGCAGTGCGTAGGAACAGCGGAATTACTTCCTGCTGATGAGCACTTTTCCTCCCGCTCACACTGAAATCTCCTAATACCACTGGAGATTCATCATGGCACGTGCACTTAACAGCTCCGAACGCAGAACTTTCCGTGCAGCTCGCTATGCCGCGTTGCGCTCACTGGAATTCACCATCCATCACCTGAACGGCGGCAATGCCGATGTCGCTAGGGTGTGGATGGGCGTCCAGCAACCTGGAAACCTGCAAGTCTTGGCTCAACGCCTGTACCGGATTTTTCAGGCACTGCAAAACATTCATGAAGGGCAGGTCAACTGCGAACCCAATGCAGATTGGTATGCGGAGGTCCACCCCAACGACGCGGGACATCACATCACGCTGGGAGGGGCATTCTTCACCGCCCCGACCTATGGCAACGACTCGCGCGCTGGCACGTTGATCCACGAAACCAGCCATTTCAACGATGTGCTGGGCACCGACGACCACGCCTACGGCCAGGAAGCCTGCCTGCGACTGGTGCAACAAGCCGAGCAAGGCGACGGCAACCTGCACACCGTCCTGACCAACGCCGACAACTGGGAATACTTGGTGGAACACACCTACTGAGTTGCGTTTGCAGCACTCGAAAAAGCCTGTTATCGAACAGGCTTTTTTCATCACCCTGTCCCGTCCTGAATAAGGTTTACGCCTTCTGACCTATCTTCAGGAGGAGTCAATGGATTCGGGCAAAAGGCGGAGCCAGCGTGACTACACGCTAGCCTTTAAATTATCGGTCGTAGACCAGGTCGAAAAGGGCGAGTTGAGTTATAAAGAGGCTCAACGGCGCTACGGCATTCAGGGCCGGTCCACAGTACTGGTCTGGCTACGCAAGCACGGCCGGCAGGACTGGAGCCAAGGCGCGTCAATTCGAGAGCCGAGGAGCAGGTCCATGACCGAGCCAACCCTCCCGCTGACCCCCGAGCAGCGGATCAAAGAGCTCGAAGAACAGCTGGCGCTAAGCAATCAGAAAGCGCAATTCTTCGAAGCCGTCGTGAATGTTCTGAAAAATGACTACGGTGTTTCCGTCGTAAAAAAGCGACCCGGCAAGTCCTCTCGCAAGGGCAAATCCAAGGCCTGAGCATCACGAGGGCTTGCCTGTTTATGAGCATTTCGCGCCAAGCGTATTACCAACGCAATCGGGTTTTCGACGAGAGGGCTCGTCAAGATCAAGAGGTCATGGACTTTGTTCTTGAAAAGCGCCGCCGTCAGCCACGGATAGGCACGCGCAAGCTGCATTACCTGATGAGCGTTGAAGTTGGTGCATCAGTTCGGGTCGGCAGAGACCGCCTGTTTAGCATCCTGCGCAACGCTCGAGAACTGGTTGTACGCAAACGGGCATACCACAAAACGACGGACAGCCATCACCGTTTTCGCCGACACCCTAACCTGCTCAAAGCAGGTCATGAGCAGATAGTGGCCAATAGGCCAGAGCAGGTCTGGGTTGCAGACATCACCTACCTGCCGACACAGGAAAGCGTGGCTTATGTGAGCCTGGTGACAGACGCCTACTCGCGCAAGATCGTAGGCCATCATGTGCATGAGAGCTTGCATACCGAGTCGGTAATCAAGGCGATGGAAAAGGCAGTTGGTGAGCGCCGAAGCACGCTGCCACTGATCCATCACTCAGACCGTGGAGCCCAATACTGCTCTGAGCTTTATCAACGCTTGCACGCTAGTCATGGCGTCAGGTGCTCAATGACCGACGGCTATGACTGCTACCAGAATGCTCTGGCGGAGAGGATAAACGGCATTTTGAAGACCGAGTTCCTGCTGTATCGCCCTAAAAATCTGGCGGACGCAGTGAAAATGGTGGATGAGTCGGTGCTGATCTACAACGGGGAACGGCCACACCTGTCCCTGAAATACAAAACGCCCGATGCGGTGCATCGGGCGTTTTGAGACTGAAACAGGTGTAAACCTATTTCAGGACTAGACACCCGCTCTATCAGGAGTTGACCATGGATCGTCGATTACTACGTGCCTTCTCGCTCGCAATGGCGTGCTCACTGGCACCCTCTGCTTACGCACTGAATACCGAGGAAGCCGAACCCCACCTACTCATGGAGTACGCTGTGACCTTGAGTGCCCATGCAGCCAAACATCAGTGGCAACGTTTGTGGCATGCCACGCGTCTGGCCCACTACTTCAACCCGGCTCATACCACGCACTTCACACCGCCCTCGAGTAAAGCAGGCGAGAAGATCGTGCACACGCTGGCCAACGCCACCAGTGTCACGGCATATAAAACCAGCCTGGCAACGTATCGTTATGAGTTCGGCGATAAGGTCGGTATAGAGCGCGGCATTGCTGTCACCGCGATCTGCGTCGATGTCGATTGGCGCAGCCTGCCTGAAGGCACCGACGCTGAAGACGCAAGCGGCATGGGCAGCGTCAGTCTGCTGCTGGCCCGACCTTGCCCGTAACCCAAAAAAAGCCGCCTGGCTAACTTAGCAGGCGGCTGTCCTTCAACTGTTTGATCGGTCATCGGCGGGCTTGTCAGCCCTCATCAACGCCGCCTCCGCTTTGCGACGGTCGTGGTAAATGTCATGAAAGTCTTCCAGGGTAGCGATAGCATCCGCCCATTTGCGCTGCGTCACTTGCCCCCAGAATATTGGCGTGCGGGTCGCAAGGTCTCCGTACTGGAAAGCGACCGAGGCGATGGCAGTCTGCACTCCGGCAGGCAAGTCGGCAAAAGGGATAACCCTCTCGGTGGGCAACTTGGCGAAAAGAAGTGATGTCGCCTTATCGTACTTAGTCATCAGCGTGTGAATGAACTGAGTCTCGTAGGCGTCGTCGATCGCCTTCGCATCGGCCACACTAATCTCCAGCGGATGCTTCTGAAGGAACGCCTTCGCGTCTGCGCCTTTGAGGTGCAGGTAAGGCGTGAGGCGATCACGCAGATCTGCGCGCAGCATATCCAGGTTGCTCTGCTGACCGATGTCAAAGCCGGTCGCGATAGTCACGCCGCTCTGACTTTTATCCGCCAAGGGCACATAGCCCCTGGTTATCGACGCACCTTCCTGCTTGCCGATAAACGCCATATCAACGGCACTTTCTTTCTGGGGTGATTTCTCGTTCATGGTGAGTTTCCTTTGGGTTTTAGGAAACCGCAGTCCATCACCCTCACCGCAACAGTATCAGAAGGTAAAAGTTCCCTACTCTCATAGGTAAAGTTTCCTACTGCTTATCGGCATACGTACCTTCCAAGCTCTGAGCAGCTTCGCACCCCAAGGAGGTATTACCGATGGAACAGAAAGATCTGGAACTCATTGATGTACGGCAACTCCCTCACTCACTTCAGGTGCTGATTGCCTGCGTCGGACTTGAAAGTGCTTTTCGGCTGACGTGCGTGTATGGCGGACGCCCGAAATACATTCCCAAGCATTCTCAACGCACCTCACTGGCACTGGTCCTCTCGCCAGAATCACTGCAAGCCCTGATAGATGCCTTTGCGGGTATCTCGCTGGAAATTCCCAAGTCCGATCATTTCTTTCGCCAGATACGAAACCAGAATATCCAGACCGGTATTTCCGATGGTATTTCACGCAGCGTATTAGCCGAGAAGTACGGCCTGAGCCTGCGGCAAATAGCCAATATCCGGCGCCAGGAAGTTTGCTTTCATCGGTAATAACTTCCTACTGAATCAACCGTTGCGCCATGGATAGATTGAAGTTGCGCACTTTCGCGCACTCTCGATAAGGAAATTAAAAATGCCAGATCCAATTGATAAAGGGCTTATTGGCGGCGTGATTGCCGCACTGCCTCTGGACAAGATGATCAGCGGTCCGCTGATGGCAATGATCCAGGCTCAGGTCGCCGCGAGCAAAGCGTATGCGGACTTCATCATGGGCGTGTGTATCCAGGACGGCAAAGCCGTCTCGGTACAGTTCGACTATGACGAAACCCTGGTCGACGACAAGGGGGTCTTCAAGGGCACGGTCAACAAGACCATGCGCATTCCGCTGCTGGCGGCCATCAGTCACCCGAACATCACCATCGAAGAAGGGACCATCGACTTCGAACTGACCATCAGCCAGATGGCTGAAGACACCAGTTCCAGCGATGTCTCCGGCAGCTTCGAAGCCAAGATGGGTTGGGGCCCGTTCACGGTCACGGCCAAGGGCGCTGCAAGCCACAAGTCGTCACAAACGCGTAAGACCGACACTCGCGCCCGTTACGCCATCCACACAAAGATCGTTCGACAGGACCCACCGGAAGCCTTGATGCGCGTCATCGACTTCCTCACCGAGGCCGCCACCAAACCGATCATCCTCCCATCAGCCGCCCCAACCAGCGCCGATACCCTGCCAACCACCGGCGTGCTGCCTATGCCTGACGCGAAGTCCGACGGCAAAGCCGCATAACAAGAAATGGCCCACCTCGCCCCGCCCGCCACTCAGGCGGGGCAACCCTCTCACGACTTAAGGAGATCACCATGGCACTCTTTTCACGCCCCAAGGAACCCATGTCGGCCAGCGACTTGAGCCACATTACCCGAGGGTTGCACCAGGCAGCGGCGGCCACGCACAACCTGATCGCCCAGCAATACATCACCTTGTTCGACCAGTTCTTCGATTACAACACTGAAGACCTTGGCACCCCGATGAAAGCCAAAATGGTCGAAATCGCCCTGACCGAAGGCCACACCATCAGCGTGCCGCTGATTGCGTTGGTAGCCCCCAAGGGCCTGGCACTGCAAAAGATGGACGTGGAGCTATCGGTGAAGATGCACTCCAGCGAAGTGCAGAAAGCCAACCATGACCTGGAAAACGGAGACCTGCACAGCGAAAAGTTTTTCGTGACCTTCGGCAACTCCAAACGCGAAGGCCAGGACCGTGACCCGGATGAAGTCCAGATCCGCATCGAGTTCAAGGCGTGCGAACCGCCCGAGGCGATCAACCGCATCATCGAGGAATACACCAACCTGATCAGCCCGAAAGTACAAGCACCGATCAACCCGCCGATCCCTGAGCAACCCTTCAACCTGGGTCCGTCAGATTTCGCGCCTTGATGCCTGAACAAGCGACTTCCTCGAACGGTTCGAGGAAGCAGTCCACGACAGCCTACTTAGCCTGCATGTACCGGCTGAAATTATTGATGTGATCATCCAGATTATCCTCAAGCATCATCCGGTACTGGTCACAGAAGTACTTCAACATCGCCTCCCGCGCATCGGCCATTTCCGCGCCGGACTTGAAGTTGCGCGCGCTGGCCCTGGCATTGAAGCGAGTGGTGCCGAACATCATCGAGGCGCTGACCTGGCCGAGGTTTTCGTGAGCCTGAAGTTGCTCGTTCGACAGTTCGATGTGCGCGTCGGCGCGATCGTAGAAGGTGGGGTCAGTGGCGTCGGCCATTATGGGTGTCCTAGGTCATCAGGTTTGAATGAAGGGGTATCAGGCCAGTAACGCGGTAATCCAGTTGGCCTGCTGGGCAATCTCTTGTCGCTTCTCTTGCGGCACGGCCTGCCGAGCTTGTTCGAAACTGGCCAGGGTCTTGTGCTTTTGGCGCAGCATACGTTGCCACTTCGCGATGAACGCCGGGCTGCGCGCCTGCATTTGCAGCGGGCCGAAGTACAGCTGCTCAGCGGTGTAAACCACCGGCCCGGTGCGCTCGGCGACGATGATTTCGTAGTAGAAGCGGTTCTCGCGCAAAAGCTCTTCACTGAGGATCGAGTAACCGTTATCCATCAGCCATTGGCGCAGCGGCTGCTCACCGCCATTGGGTTGCAGGATCAATCGCTCTCGGCCGCTCAGGTGCCGCTTGCCGCTTTCGAGAATGTCACGAATCGTCTCGCCGCCCATGCCGCAGACACTGATCGCGGTGATGCCGTCATGGGCTTCGATGGCCGCCAAGCCATCGGCCAGGCGCACGGTGATCTGGTGCTCCAGGCCGTTGTCGCACACGGTGCGTTGCGCCGCATGAAAGGGCGTGGTCGCGACCTCCCCCGCCACTGCCGCTGTGATCAGCCCGCGACGCATCAATGCCACCGGCAAATAACCGTGATCGGAGCCGATATCGGCCAGGCGCGCGCCTGCCGGTACGTTGGCGGCGACGCGCTCCAGGCGCAGGGATAAGGTGTGTTCGTTCAACGCCCCTGCTCCCCCGAAAAACGGTCCCGGCTGTTGGTCAGGTGCAGCACCATGGCGGCGCGGGCGGCGTCCGGGTCCTGGCGTTTGATCGCGTTGAAGATCGCCTCATGTTCCAGGTTCGCCAATTGACCCAACTGGGCAAAGTCGGCGCCGCCACGTTCATCGCCTTTCACCTGGGTACGCGGGATCATCGCATTGCCCAGGTGCAGCATGATTTCGGTGAAGAAGGTATTACCGGTGGCCTCGGCGATCAGTTGGTGGAAGCGCTTGTCTTCCTCCACGCAGCTGTCGTTGTTGGCCAGGGAGGCCTGGTAGTCGTCGAGTGCCTGGCGCATGTGGGCCAGTTGCAGGTCGGTGCGGCGCACGGCGGCCAGTGCGACGGCTTGCACCTCAAGACCCAGGCGCAGTTCGAGCATGTTGCGCACGCTGGCGACCGTGTCCACATGCAGGCGCAAGCCCTGCTGCGCCTGTTGCGCCAGCACAAAGGTGCCGATCCCGTGACGGGTCTCGACCAATCCCGACGCCTGCAATTTGGAGATCGCTTCGCGCACCACGGTTCGGCTCACGCCATGCTCAGCCACGACGGTGGATTCCGACGGCAGTTTTTCGCCGGGTTTCAACTGGCCGAGCAGGATGCGCTGGGTCAGTGCATCGACCACGCCCTGGGCCAGGTTGGTGGAGCGTTTACGCAGGGGGATTCCACTTTCAATGGGCATTGCAACAGGTCCACGGGGTTGAGCTGGGGGGAGCTTACCACCCAGCCCGGCGTCAGGCCTGGGTTGATTGAAAAAACCCTTAACTTGTATGACAACCAAACTTAAGCCCCTCTCTCACAGATACTCCTCTCACGGTACCCACTGGCAAGAGCCTCGCTCAAAAATCGGCATAAACCCCAGTATATACAGCTTAAATAACCGAAATATCTGTTCTACACACCGCGTTATAAGAAGAAAAACACTCACCCCCCGGATTGCGATCTTGAGAAATATACTTGTATGATGTCTATCAACAAAACGTACAAGCCCGCATAAAAATAATCAGGGGGAGTTTTGAATTGTGACCCATTCAATCCAAGTATCTGCCGCACCCGAAAGTGATCCCGTCCTCGCGCGCGCCGTGAGCAAAGTGAAGCGCCATGTGCTCCCACTGTTCGTGATCATGTTCATCCTCAACTACATCGACCGGGTCAATATCGGCTTTGTGCGCACGCACATGGAGCATGACCTGGGCATCGGCGCAGCCGCCTATGGCTTCGGCGCCGGGTTGTTCTTTATCGGCTACGCCCTGTTCGAAGTGCCCTCCAACATGCTGCTGCAGAAGGTCGGTGCGCGTATCTGGCTGACCCGCATCATGTTCACCTGGGGCATCGTCGCCACGCTGATGGCGTTCATCCAGAACGAAACCCACTTCTACATCCTGCGCTTCCTGCTGGGGGTGGCCGAGGCCGGTTTCTTTCCTGGGGTGATCTACTACTTCACGCGCTGGCTGCCCGGCGTGGAGCGCGGTAAAGCCATCGCGATCTTCTTGAGTGGCTCGGCGGTTGCGTCGCTGATTTCCGGCCCCCTGTCAGGCGTGCTGTTGCAGATCGAAGGCTTTGGCTTCCACGGCTGGCAATGGATGTTCGCCATTGAAGGCTTGGCTTCGGTGGTGATTGGCTTCTTTGTATGGTTCTGGCTGGACTCCAAGCCCCACGACGCCCAGTGGATGACCCGCGACGAACAGGACGCGCTGGTCAATGCCATCGACCAGGAACAGCGCGACCGTGAGGCCCTCACCACGGTCAAACCGACCCTCGGCAAGCTGCTCAAGGACCGCCAGATCCTGCTGTTCTGCGCGCTGTATTTCTGCATCCAGCTGACGATCTACGCCGCCACCTTCTGGCTGCCAAGCATCATCAAGAAGATGGGTGACCTCAGTGATGTGCAGGTCGGTTTCTTCAACTCGATCCCCTGGCTGATCTCGATTATCGCCATGTACGCCTTCGCCTCGTTGTCGGGCAAGTTCAAGTTCCAGCAGGCCTGGGTGGCGGCGGCGCTGTTGATTGCGGCAGCGGGCATGTTCATGTCCACCACGGGCGGGCCGGTCTTTGCCTTTGTGGCGATCTGCTTTGCGGCCATCGGGTTCAAGTCGGCATCGTCGCTGTTCTGGCCGATTCCCCAGGGCTACCTGGATGTGCGTATCGCCGCCGCCGTGATCGCGTTGATCAACTCCATCGGCAATCTGGGCGGTTTCGTTGCGCCCACTACGTTCGGCTTCCTGGAACAGACCACCGGTTCGATCCAGGGCGGCCTCTATGGCCTGGCCGGCACGTCGGTGCTGGCCGCGATCCTGGTGTTCTTCGCCAAGACCACGCCCTCTGCCGTGTTGGCTTCACCGAGCGCCGTGCCCAGCCGCGCCGCCCTCAGCAAACCTCTTTAAGCTTATTCAGGAACTTGCCATGACTACGCCCGTCGTTACTCACTTCCAGGTCATCCCCGTCGCCGGCCACGACAGCATGTTGCTCAACCTCAGCGGCGCCCACGGCCCGTACTTCACACGCAATATCGTCATCCTCAAGGACAGCTCCGGTAATACCGGCGTGGGCGAAGTGCCCGGCGGCGAACGCATCCGCGAAACCCTGGAAGATACCCGCAGCCTGGTGATCGGCCAACCCATCGGCCAGTACCAGCGCATCCTCAACCAGATGCGCAGCACCTTTGCCTCTCGCGACGCCGCCGGCCGTGGCTTGCAGACCTTTGACCTGCGCATCACCATCCATGCCGTCACCGCCATGGAAGCGGCGCTGCTCGACCTGCTGGGCCAATTCCTCGAAGTCCCGGTGGCCGCCTTGCTCGGTGAAGGCCAGCAACGCGATGCGGTAAAAATGCTCGGCTATCTGTTTTATGTCGGCGACCGCAGTGCCACCGACCTGGCCTACCGCAACGAAGCCGACAGCGATGATGAGTGGTTCCGCCTGCGCCACGAAACCGCGCTGACGGCCGACGCCGTGGTGCGCCTGGCCGAAGCCGCCAAAGCCAAGTACGGTTTCAATGACTTCAAGCTCAAAGGCGGCGTGCTGAGCGGCGACGAAGAAATCGAAGCCGTCACCGCCCTGGCCGAACGCTTCCCGGATGCGCGTATCACCCTCGACCCGAACGGCGCCTGGTCATTGAAAGAAGCCATCCGCCTGTGCCGCGACCAGCACCACGTGCTTGCCTACGCCGAAGACCCATGCGGTGCCGAAAACGGCTACTCGGGCCGCGAAGTCATGGCTGAATTCCGCCGTGCCACCGGCCTGAAAACCGCCACCAACATGATCGCCACCGACTGGCGCGAAATGGGTCACGCGATCCAGTTGCAATCCGTCGACATCCCCCTGGCCGACCCACACTTCTGGACAATGCAAGGCTCGGTACGCGTGGCGCAGATGTGCCATGAATGGGGCCTGACCTGGGGCTCGCACTCCAACAACCACTTCGACATTTCCCTGGCGATGTTCACCCAGGTGGCGGCCGCAGCCCCGGGCGACATCACCGCCATCGACACCCACTGGATCTGGCAGGACGGCCAGCACCTGACCAAGGCGCCGCTGAAAATCGAAGGGGGTTACGTGAAAGTGCCGAGCAAGCCAGGCCTGGGAGTGGAGATCGACATGGACGCAGTCGCCCAGGCCCATGAGGTGTACAAAGGCATGGGCCTCGGCGCGCGGGATGACAGCGTGGCGATGCAGTTTCTGATTCCAGGGTGGCGCTTCAACAACAAGCAGCCGTGCCTGGTGCGCTGATTCAGATTTTTGTAGGGGCGGGCTTGCTCGCTCCTACAATCGGCCGCACAGTCAACTCAACCCCTAACGCCAGCATCAGCTTCTGGATCGTTTCATAGCGTGTCTTCGAGCCCCCCTTCAAGGTTTTATACAGGCTCTCCCGGTTCACCCCAGCCGCTTCCGCCACCTTGTTCACACCTTGGGCCTTGGCAACCTCGGCAAGCGCCTTCATGAGTACCTGCGGGTCTTGAGACTTCATGCTTTGCGCCAGATACGCACTGATGGTTTGCGGACTGTCGAGGAAGCGCGACGCTTCATAGACGCTAGTGCCGGACGTATCCAGATCGAGGATCGGCATGTCCTCGGGTTTGAATTTCGATTCGCTCATTTCATCTACCTCTCAGGGCATCAAGAATCTCTTTAGCCCGCTTGATTCCTCTTTTCTGGTCGGTTTTATCGCTCCCCCACAACATCAGGTAGGCAGTGACTCCCGTACGCACGAAATACATCCTGTAGCCGGGCCCGACAAACACACGCATCTCACTCAGACCGTCACCTACGGATTCACAATCCCCAAAATTGTTTTCCTCCGCCCGGTCCAAGCGAGCAAGAATCGCCGTTTTCCCCCAAATATCCCGCATACCGTCGAGCCATGTATCAAACTCCGGCGTCCTGCCGATTGAATTAGTCACAGTATCACTTGTAGCCTACTGGCTACTCCTTGTCGATGCCAGTGGAATTTTGTTTCCGGTGAGCGCCGGAGTCAAAAATCCTAGTTCAGCACCTGTACAAACAGCCCGTGGATACTGTGAGCGCTTATTTCCCCCGCGTTTAAAGCACCCGATCAAACAACGGCGCCACGTCATACCGCTGCTTCAACATCTGTGCATCCACCAGAAAATCCGCCGTGGCCTGGGCCTCGCTGATGATCGTCGGCGAAATCGGCAGCACCTTGATTGCATCGCGCTTGAACCACACCTTGGCGATTTCCGGTGCCGACTGGTTGGCCTTCGACCAGGCTTCGGCATATTCATCAACGTGGGTATTGCTCCACACCCGGGCGCGGGTCAGGCGGGCGATGAAGTCCTTGATGATCGCGCTTTTCTGCGTCAGGGCCGGCTCGTAGGCGACGATATAGGTCGGTGCGCTCATCAGGCCCTTGGCGTTGCGGATCAGGGTGCTGCCTTCTTTTTCCTGCAGCGACACGTAGGGTTCCCAGGTGCCGAAGGCGTCGATGTCGCCCTGGGTCAGTGCCAGGCTGGCCTCGGCCGGCAGCAGGTATTTGAAGTGGACGCTGCTGCGCGGCACACCCGCTTCGTCCAGCGCTTTATAGGCCAGTTGCTGGCTCCACGAACCGTTCCAGATGGCAACGGTCTTGCCCTTGAGATCGGCCACCGACTGAATGCCCTTGCGCGCCACAATGCCCACGCCGTCGAGGCTGGTCTGGGTGCTGGCGACGACTTTGACCGGCGCGCCATTGGCGGCCAGGCTGATCACCGGGGTATCGCCGACGATGCCTACATCCAGCGCACCGCTGGCCACGGCCGAGGCCACCGGGGAGCCGGTGTTGAAGCGTTTGAAGTCGATTTTGTAGGGCAAGTCTTTCAGCTCGCCCGACAGCTCCAGCACGATACGGTTGGAGAAGAACTGGTCCCCCACAGTGAGGGTCAGCGGTTCGGCGGCGCTGGCCGAGGGGCCGTACAGTGCAAGAGAGGCCAGGCCCAGCAAGGACAGCAGTGTTCGACGGTTGATCATGGAAAATCCCACAGGGTTGGAGGGTTGGTTCAACCATCTGTGGGCGTGCAGTCTGGTCGTTTTCCGTAGAAGCTAACGCAATAAAAGCGCGGGGTTTAATACTGTTGGGCACTATCGATAGAACCGTCGTACAGGTCGCTAGCTGCTTTTCGTATTAAAAACTTCGCCGCGCCTGAGTTAGGGTGAGTTCACCAGACCACTGGACCCCAGCACCTGAACCATTTTCTGCAAGGTCCATTGCATGTCGATTCCCGCTTTGAACATCTGGGGCGCACCGCCCACTGCCCGCTACGAACAACTGGCCGCGCCGTTTCGCCCGCTCTTTGCGCAGATTCTCGCGCAGGCGGCCGTGGCGGATCAGACACGCGGCAGCCTCGCCACCGTGATCCAGCAACTGAACACCTTGGGCTTGCCGCGCTGGCGCCTGCCAGCCAGTTACGGCGGCCAGGATGCAACGTTGGTCGAGCTGCTGGCGTTGCTCACGGAACTGTCCGCCGCCGACTCCAACATCACCCAGGCCCTGCGCGGGCACTTCGGTTTCTGTGAGGATGTGCTCAGCGCCAAGGACCTCGACTGGCGCGCCAAGTGGCTGGACCGTCTTGGCCAAGGTGCCCTGCTCTCCCCCGGCAGCACCGAAGTCGGCAACCAGACCCGTGGCGATTTCGAAACCCGCCTGCACCGTGACGAAGCCGGCGCCTTGCGCATCAGCGGCAGAAAGTTCTACACCACCGGCGCGCTCTACAGCGACCTGATCAACACCATCGCCACCGGCGAAGACGGCACGATCTACAGCGTGGTCGTGGACCTCAAGGCGCCCGGCGTGCAAATCGTCGATGACTGGAACGGCTTCGGCCAACGCCTCACCGCCAGCGGCACCTGCCTCTTCGACAACGCGCCTGTGGTGGACGACGAGGTACGCCTCACCCAACAGCGGTTTGGCCACGGCCAGTCGTTCTTCCAGCTCTACCACCTCAGCACCCTCGCCGGCATCGCCCGCCGCGCCGCCCTCAGCGGCGCCGAAGAACTCAGCCAACGCGCGCGCACCTTCACCACCGGCAATGCCGACACCGCCGGCCAGGACGTGCAACTGCTGCAAGTGATCGGCGAAGTCGCCAGCCAGGCCTACGCCGCGCAAGCCATCGCCCAGCAAGCGGCTCAGCGGCTGGAGTTCACCGCGCGGTATGTGATCGCCCATGACCAGCCGTTGCACGATGACGATCCGCAAGTTGCGCTGGCTGAATTGGAAGTGTGCCTGGCAGTGAACCCAGTGGTGGATGCAACACTGGCGGCCACCACGGCGCTGTTCGATGCACTGGGCGCCAGTGCCACCGCCAGCAACAAGGCGCTGGACCGGTTGTGGCGAAACGCGCGGACCTTGGCGAACCACAACCCGCGCGTGTACAAATCGCGGATTGTGGGGAATTACCTGGTGAATGGGATTTTGCCGCCTGCGCAGTGGCGGGTGGGTGTGGCCAAGGATCAGTAATCCCAGAATGCAGCCACCCAACGAAACGCATCCCCCTCCACCACCACCCGCCCCACGGACGGAAACGGCAGGTGGGTAGCCACGAACAACTCACCGCTCGCCGCCGCTTCGTTCATCAGCCGCACGCGCACGCGCACTGACTCTTCGGGGTCGTGTTCGAAGCCGTTGTGCCAATCGGGATGCTCGAACGCAACGGGAAACAGCGCGTCGCCGGCAAAGGTCAACCGCTCGCCGCCAGAGGTCACGTACACCACGCTGTGCCCCGGCGTGTGGCCGCCGGTGAGCTTGGCGACGACACCCGGCGCGACTTCATGCTCATCGTCGAAGGTATGCAGATTGTCCTTGTACAACCCCATGAATTGCTGGGCCGTAGCCCGTAGCACGTCCGGCACCGGCGCAGGCATGTCGGTATAGGTGAAGTCCGGCGACGCCCAGAAATCGACCTCGATGGCCGCCACATGAATGCGCACGTCCGCACGCAACTTGCGTTTCACCTCGTCCACCAGCAGGCCGCCGATGTGGTCCATGTGCATATGGGTGATCACGATATCGGTCACCGAGGACAACGGGATACCGGCCGCTTCCAGGCGCTTGGGAAACTGCCCGGCCCGTGGGAAACCGGGAAACTGCCCACCCAGGCCGGCATCGACCAGAATCACCTGCTCGCCACTGCGCACCACCAGTACATTCAGCGCCCAGTCGAACGCGTCCGGGCCGAGGAACATCTGCTTGAACCAGGCCGCGCGGGCGGCGGGGTCGGCGTTGGTGGACATGGTCTGGGTCGGCAGCGGCAGCACGCCGTCACTGATCACCAGCACATCAATTTCGCCGACGCGCACTGCATAGCGCGATGGCACCAGTTCTTCAGTCGGGACTTTCAGTAGGGTTGTCATGGTCGCTCTCCGGTTGTTTGAAGGCGAATGCATCGCCTGCCAAACAGTGTGCGACGGGGCTACAACGCTCGGAATCCTACCTGGGTATGGGCCGTGTATACCTTAGTTTGAAGGCTGGCTCACAAACCCCAGCACCCGCGCCAGCATCCGATCACAGGCCTGCAACTGCTCCACGCTGATGAACTCGTCCGGCTTGTGCCCCTGCTCCATGCTGCCCGGCCCGCACACCACCGTGGGAATACCGGCTTGGTCGAACAGCCCGCCTTCAGTGCCAAAGGCCACGGTGCCGAATTCCCGCGAGCCGCAGAACTGCGCCACCCACTCGGCGGCCTGGCTTTCCAGCGACGTGGCCAAACCCGGATAGCTGGACAACTCGCTGAGGCTGATCGCCGCTTGCCCGCTCACCGCCCGCATCGCCGGCAGCAGGGTTTGCTCGGCGTATACCTGCAATTGCCGGGCAACTTGCCAGGGATCCTGGGCCGGCAAGGAGCGCACTTCGAAGTCAAAACTGCAATCCTGCGGGACGATGTTCAGTGCCTTGCCACCGTTGATCAGGCCGGTCTGCACCGTGGAAAACGCCGGATCGAAACGTTGATCCAGATGCTGCGGCGCCTTCAGCGCTTCGCCGAGCCGCACTAGCTCGCTGATCAAGCGCGCGGCGTATTCAATGGCATTCACCCCCGCCGGCGCATAGGCCGAATGGCACGCTGCGCCGTGCACATGGCAACGCATTGCCAGCTTGCCCTTGTGGCCGAGCACCGGCTTGAGTTCAGTGGGTTCGCCGATCACGCACAACAAGGGCTTGACCGGCTGATCATGGAATCGCTCGATCAGCGAGCGCACACCCAGGCAGCCGACTTCTTCGTCATACGACAGCGCAATGTGCACCGGCATGCGCAGCGAGGCCTTCACCAAGGCCGGCACACACGCCAACACACACGCGATATAACCCTTCATGTCCGCCGTGCCACGGCCGTACAACTTGCCGTCTTTCTCGGTGAGGTCAAACGGCGCCACGCTCCAGCGCTGCCCATCCACCGGCACTACGTCGGTATGCCCGGACAACACAATGCCGGGCACTTCTGCCGGACCGATAGTCGCGAGCAGATTGGCCTTGCTCTTGTGTTCGTTGTACAGCAGCTCGCAGGCCACGCCGTGGCCCTGCAAATACGTGCGCACAAAGTCGATCATGGCCAGGTTGGATTCGCGGCTGGTGGTGTCGAAACGCACCAGTTGCGCCAGCAGGTCGCGGCTGTTCATCGGTCGTCTCCCGGTACGGCGTAGCCGGGGGCGATCTGTGGGTTGATGGCGCGATCGATGTAGGCCTGCAACTGCCCGCGATAGGCCTGCCAGAGTTGATCGAGGGCGCCGATGGGGTCTTCATCGGCCCAGTCCACGCGCAGATTGACGATGGGCCACAAGAGGTCATCCACCACCACCAGCGCCGCCGAATGCACCGGCCCCGCTTCACCACCGCCTGCCAGACCGGCGTGCATTGCCGCCAGCAGGCGGTCGGCCAGAGGCCCGGAGGCCTGTTCGAAAGCCGCCACCATGGCGTCGATCACAGCAGATTGGGCGAGCATATTCCCCGCCGCCACACACTGCTCGCCACTCACCGCATGGTGGATGCCCAGGGTCTGCGCGCCACTGAAATGTGCGGTGCGGCCCTGGTTATCAATCACCGTGACCTGGCGGTACTCACTGTGATCCTGCCCAGCCAAGGCGGCCAACGCCTCACTTGGCGCCAAGCCCTGCCCCAACAAGTCCAGCACCTGCGGCCCCAGGCTTGGCAAGGTGATGTTCTGCGACGCCACCGCCCCCACGCCGGGCCGCAGCCACGGGCAACGCGCGCCCACGGCAATGCTCGATGAACTGATGGCGATGCCCAACTGGCCCGTCTCGGCGCAGCGGGCGACAACGGAAAACGTCATGTGGAGTCCTCAGTCGAGCACCGAAGGGTCAGCGTCGATCATCAATTGCTTCATTTCTTCAAAGTGCTGGCGCGAGAAATCGGCAATGCCTTCCCAGCCCCGCGCGGTTTTTTCCGCCACTTCATCCGACAACACCCGCAACGGCTGCCCGGTGGACCAGGCGGTGACGAGGATCTGGCAGGCGCGTTCCAGGGTCCAGATATCGTCAAAGGCTTCGCCGATGGAACCCGCCGTGACCATCACGCCGTGGTTGCCCATCAGCAGCCGGCTCTTGCCATCCAGCAACCCGGCCAGGCGTGCGCCTTCGGCCTCGGTGTCGGCCATGCCGCCGTACAGTTCGTCCACCGCCACGCGGTTGAAATAGCGCGCGGTGTTCTGGTCGATCGGCGGGATATGCGGCTTGGCCAGGCACGCCACAGCCGTGGTGTAGACCGGGTGCAAATGCAGCACCGCGCGGGTCTGCGGCAGCAGGCGATGGATCTGCCCGTGGATCGACCAGGCGGTGGCGTCCACGTTTGGGTGATCGGCACAGGACGCATCGTCGGCGTTCAACAGCAGCAGGTCGCTGGCGCGAATGCGCGAGAAGTGCTTCCACTTCGGGTTGAGCAAAAACTGTTTGCCATCGGCCGACACGGCAGCGCTGAAGTGATTGGCCACTGCCTCATGCATGCCCAGGTGCGCGATGATGCGAAAGGTCGCCGCCAAGTCGATGCGCGTCTGTTCTTCGTGGGATAACGCCATGAATCGGTCTCCGCAGGGCGCGGCCGCACGGGTATGCGGCACGCGCTGATGGGTTTACTTCGGCATCAATGCCGCGATGTCGGCATCGGTGGGTGCCTGGAAGTTGTACTTCTTGAGCAAGGCGGCGTATTCCGGCGTGGCGCGGTATTTTTCCAGGCCCTCGATCAGGGCCTTTTTCACCGTGTCATTGCCCTTCTTCACGCCGAAGCCGTTGAGCACCGGGTAGATCAGGGTGTCGGAGGAAATCACCACGCGGCTGCCGAGTTTGTCGATCACGCCACGGGCCACGGCGGCGTCGGTGATCTGCGCTTCAACCGCGTGGGCCAGCAGGGCCTGGGTGGTTTGCGGGTCGGTGCTGTATTCGCTGATCTGGATCGGCTTCAAGCCTTTAGCCACGCAGTACTCGGTGGAAAGCTTGTTCATCTGCGCCAGCCAGGATGTGGCGCCCATGGAGCCGATCTTGTGGCCGCAGAACTCTTCCGGGGTCTTGGGCTGGAAGCTGCTGTCCTTAAGGGTCAGGATCGACTCGCCGCTCTTGAGGTAAGGGATCATGTCGATGACCTTGACCCGCTCCGCCGTGATGTACATCGACGAGTTGGTCACATCGAAACGCCCGGCTTGCAGGCCGGTGATCAGGTTGGGGAACCGCGTGTCGAGGGTCTCGACCTTGCGGCCCATGACCTTGCCCAGGCCGTCCATGAACTCGATGTCAAAGCCTGCGGGCTTGTTGTTATCCATGTACTCATACGGGAAGAACGTTACGTCGGAACCGGCGATGATCTTGCCGTCCTGCTGGAACGCCGAAGCCGCCAACGAAGTCATCGCAACCGCTGCGCCCAGCAGGCACACGGCAAGGGGACGAACACTTTTACGAAACGCTGTCATGGTGATTACCTGCAAGGTTTAGGGGGTTAGGCAGTGGCGCAATCTTGTCCCGCCTGTTGCACGAAGAACGAGGCGCCACGCGGCTTTTGCGGCAAGCGCATGTGGTTTTCGGTGGAACGCACCAAGCCGCTTTCTTCACCGGCCACCAGCAGGCCGGCATGTGCACTGGGCAGAGGGTTTTCGCCGAATGGCAGCGCGTCTTCAGCGGCGTACACGCTGATGAAGAGAGTGCGCGGCAGTTCGGTCTCGTTGGGGCTGGAAGCATGCAGCAGACGGGTGTGCATGAAGCACACGGAGCCCGCAGGGCCGTAGCAGGCCACCGGTTGCTGGCAGTGTTCTTCGACGACCGCGTCGTCCACCGAGCCGGTGAACCGCTGGTGCTGCCAGTGCGACCACAACGGGCCCTTATGGCTGCCGGGGATCACGTTCAGCGGGCCGTTTTCCGGGGTCACTTCGCTGACCATCAGCAAGGCGGTGACGATGTCGTCGTTGCTGTGGGGCGTGAACAGGAAGTCCTGGTGCCACTTCACCTGGGTCGCGGTGTGGGGCAGTTTCGAGTTGATCTTGCTGTGGTGAAAGCGTGTGCCATGGGCGCCGATCAACTGCGCGGAAATCGCCGCCATGCGTGAGTGCAACGCTATGTGCTCATAGGCCGCTGAAATCTCGGTGGGCGAACTCACCCGGCGCAGCGACGGGTGATCGGCGCGGTGATCGCCCTCCAAGTCAAAGCGCTCGCGGCCATCGACGGTGGCACCCCAACCCTGCTCATGGCTGCGGCTTTCTTCGACCCACTGGTCGAAATCGTGTTGCAACGCGGCCACTTCCTCCGGCGACAACACGCCTTCGACCACCAAGAAACCGTCACGCTGGAATTGTTCGATGTGCGCTTGCTCGATCATTGTGTTTTTCCTGAACGTTGAGGGGGTCACGCCAGCGAGACGTCCTTGAGGAACGCCTCCACGCGTGGGTTGTGGCCGCTGCGCAAGGCGCCCGGCGTGTCGTCGCAGACCACGCGGCCCTTCTCCATGAACACGATGCGGTCGGAGACCTTGAAGGCGAAGTTCATCTCGTGGGTGACGATCACCATGGTGATGCCCTCCTCGGCCAGGGCTTCGATGACTTGCAGCACTTCGTTGACTTTCTCTGGATCGAGGGCCGAGGTGGGCTCGTCGAACAGCATGATCTGCGGGCGCATCATCAGGGCGCGGGCGATGGCCACGCGTTGCTGTTGGCCGCCGGACAGCTGGTGCGGGTACTTCCAGGCGTGATCGAGCATGCCGACCTTGTGCAGCAGCGCGTAGGCCTGTTGCTTGAGCTCGGAGGTCGCGCCCAGGCGATGGTATTTGGGCGCCATCAGCAGGTTGTCGAGTACGCTCAAATGCGGGAACAGGTTGAAGCTCTGGAACACCATGCCGATGTTCAGGCGGTGCTCGGCGTGCTCGATGTACTGGGGTTTCTGCGCGCCGACTTTGTTCAAGTGAATGAATGGCTGGCCATTGATCCTGATCTCGCCGTTGTCCAGTTGCTCAAGGCCATTGAGCAGGCGGATCAGCGTGGTTTTGCCAGAGCCGGAAGGGCCGATCACCGACACCACTTCACCGGGCTGGATCTGCAGGTTGACCGAGCCCAGCACCTCGATATCGTTGTAGGCCTTGTGCAGCCGCGCGGCCTGCAACGCAGGTTCGCCGTTGGTGGCCGGGCGCGCCAAGGCGGTGCGCTGTTGGGTGGCCAGGGCCAGCACCGCCGCATCGGGAACACGGGACACGTTGCGCTGGTTGACGTCGAGAAAGCGCTCCAGGCGTTTGAGCAGGAAGTCGAACACCGTGACGATGAACACGTAGAAGAACGCCACCGCCGCCATGGTCTCGATCACCAGGAAGTTCTGCGAATACAGGCGCTGGCCGACCATCAGGATCTCGGTCAGGGAAATCACCGACACCAACGAGGTGAGCTTGACGATGGAAATGTATTCGTTGGCCAGCGACGGCAACGCCACCCGCAACGCCTGGGGAATCACCACGCGCCATTGCGTGCCGAAGAACTTCAGGCCCAGTGCCCGTGCCGCTTCGCCCTGCCCCTTGGGGATCGACAGCAGGCCACCGCGATGGATCTCGGCCACGTAGGCGGTCTCGCAGATCACCAGCGCCAGCAGGCCGGACCAGAACGGGTCGGCCAGGACCGCCGAGGTGCCGGGCAACGCTTGCGGCAGGTTGTAGATAAAGATCAGCAGCACCAGCAGCGGCAGGCTGCGGAACAGCCAGATGTAACCGCGCGCCGGCACGCTGAGCAGGCCATGCTTGGACTGCTTGGCCAGCGCCAGCAGAAAGCCCAGGCCGATGCTCAAGACCCAGGTCAGGGTGCTGAGCTTGATCACCGTCCACGTCGCACGCCAGAACTCGGCATCGCCCAGCAAGCCAAACATGTAATTCCAGTCGAATGTCATCGTCGCTGTGCCCTGAGAAGTTGATCTACATCGATGGGTTCAGAGTCGTGGGGGGAGGCACTTAGGGTCAATTCGTAAAAGCCGGGGCACTGGGTAGGCAGAACCTATGCAGCCCAGAAGGCTGTGTGTGACGAGCGGGCTTGCCCCGCGTTGGGCTGCGAAGCAGCCCCAAAAAGACCCGTTCGCCACTTTTTGGTGCGAACACCTGAGGAAATCAGCTCACCCCACTCAAGACCCGCACCGCATGCGGATCAAAAAAGCTCGGCGGCGCCATGCCGGGGATGTACTGGTCGGACACAAACATGCGGCAGCGCTCGGCAAACGCCGACACCACCCGCGACGGCTGCGTGTTGCAGGCAGTGGCGTAGCCCAGGCGCATCGGCCGGTGTGAACCGGCCAGGCGCAGGCGGATCACCCGTTTGCCGTCCTGGGACAGGTTCGATTTGGGCCGCGCATTCGCGAAGGAATAGCCGATGCCGTTGCCCACCATGGCGCGCACCGTTTCGAGGTTGGTGGAGCGCATGATGATGTTCGGCGTGGTGCCGGCCTGGATAAACAGGCTAAGGAAATAGTCGCGGCTCCACGGCGTGTCGAGCAGCACCACCGGGTAAGCCTCAAGGTCTTGCATGCTGACGGCCGGCGAGTTCGCCAGCGGGTGATACTCGCCGACCATCACATACGGCGGCAGCTGGGCCAGGGGCTGGAAGTCGATGTCCGGGCTGGTCACCAGGTCGTAGGTGAGGGCGATATCCAGCTCACCACTGCGCAGCTTTTCCAGCAGTTCCTCATGGTTGCCTTCGGCTTGCGTCAGCCGCACACCGGGAAACGCACGGCCGAAACCAAACACCAGTTCCGGCGTGATCATCGGCGCCAGCGACGCCAGGCAGCCGACCCGCAACGGCCCGCGCACAGTGTTCAAGGACTCCGAGGCGATGGTGTAGAGGTTGGTCATCTGCTCCAGGATCAGCTTGGCTTCCTGCATCACCAGGCGCCCCACCGCCGTGAGGGAAATGCCCTGGGCGTGGTGGCGGATAAACAGCTGGATGCCCAGTTCGGCCTCCATATGGGTGATCGCCGCCGAAATCGAAGGCGACGACACATGGATGCGTTCAGCGGCCGCACTGATGCTGCCCGCCTCTCCCGACGCAACGAAATACTCCAGTTGACGCTGAGTAATACGACTGAGCATCACGCCTGCCCCTCAACAATGACTGTACCGGGTGCGTTGCAGGGTTCGTGCCGGGTCACGCGCAAACCGATGACCTGCACGGGCTTCGGTTTTTCCTAAGCACTACCCCGCGCAAATGCTGGTTTCGTTGCAATCGGGCCGGTGTGAAGCTGGCTGCATCCCGTTTCCCACGAGTTGCCGTTATGCCGACCCACACTCGCATCCGCATGTTCAACACCCAACAGACCTACCCCAACCAGGCGCTGGACAATGACCTGTGCCAGGCCGTGCGCGCCGGCAACACCATCTATGTGCGCGGTCAGATCGGCACCGATTTCGACGGTAACCTGGTGGGCTTGGGCGACCCGCGCGCCCAGGCCGAACAGGCAATGAAGAACGTCAAGCAACTGCTGGAAGAGGCGGGTTCTGACCTGTCGCACATCGTGAAGACCACCACCTACCTGATCGACCCGCGCTACCGCGAGCCGGTGTACCAGGAAGTCGGCAAGTGGCTCAAAGGCGTATTCCCGATCTCGACCGGACTGGTGATCTCAGGCTTGGGCCAGCCGGAGTGGTTGATGGAAATCGACGTGATTGCGGTTGTGCCGGATGACTGGCAGCCCTGAATAACCTGGAGTACGCCATGACCCACACCGTGTTTTTCCTCAACGGGCCCAACGCCAACCTCTACGGCCTGGACAAAACCGGCACCTATGGCAGCGAGAGCTTCTCCAACATCGAAGCCCGCTGCCAAGACCTCGCCGCGACATTGGGCCTGACCCTGGACTTTCGCCAGAGCAACCATGAAGGCGTGCTGGTGGACTGGATTCAAGAGGCACGCTTGAACGCCGACGCCATCGTGATCAACGCCGCCGGGCTCAGCTACAGCTCGGTGCCGATCCTGGATGCGCTGCTGGCCTTCGACGGCCCGATCATCGAAGCGCACATGAGCAATATCTGGAAGCGCGAAAGCTTTCGGCACCACTCCTACGTGTCCAAGGCCGCCACCGGTGTGATCGCCGGGCTGGGGGCGCTGGGTTACCAACTGGCACTGACGGCCGTGGCCGAATTGCTGGACCAAACCGCCTAATGACTGTGCAGGAACCGCCTATGTCCGTCGAAAAAATCAACACCCTGGTCGTCGGCGCAGGCCAGGCCGGCGTCGCCATGAGCGAACACCTGTCGCTGATGGGCGTGCCGCACATCGTGCTGGAACGCCACCGCATCGCCGAACGCTGGCGCTCGGAGCGCTGGGATTCCCTGGTCGCCAACGGCCCGGCCTGGCATGACCGGTTTCCCGGCCTCACATTCGAGGGCATCTCGCCGGAAGCCTTTCCTCCCAAGGAACGCATGGCCGACTACTTCGAAGCCTACGTGGACAAGTTGCAGGCCCCCGTGCGCACCGGAGTAGAAGTACAGCAGGTAGAACGTCATGTGGGGCGACCCGGCTTCAAGGTGACGACATCGGACGGCGTGATCGAAGCCGCCAATGTGGTAGCAGCCACCGGCCCGTTCCAGCGCCCTTCCATCCCAAACATCGTTCCGACCACCGCGCCGCTGCACCAACTGCACTCGTCCAGCTACAAGAACCCCGGTCAACTCCCTGAAGGCGCTGTACTGGTCGTCGGCGCAGGGGCCTCCGGCTCACAAATCGCCGAAGAACTGCAAAAGGCCGGCAAGACCGTGTACCTCTCGGTGGGCGAACACTACCGCCCGCCCCGCGCCTATCGCGGCCGTGACTACTGTTGGTGGCTGGGTGCGTTGGGCCTGTGGGATGAAGTCAAAATCCAGCCGAAGAAAAAACACGTGGCCTTTGCAGTAAGTGGCTATGAAGGTGGCAAGACCGTCGACTTCCGCCGACTGGCCCACCAAGGGATTCACTTGGTGGGCGTCACCCAGGATTGGAAAGACGGCGTCATGACCTTCCAACCGGGCTTGGCCGGGAACGTGGCTGAAGGGGATCGCGCCTACTTTGATGTGCTGCGCGATGCAGACGCCTATATCGAGGCCAACGGCTTGCCGTTTCCGCCGGAGCCGCAGGCCTGGGAGTTGTTGCCAGATCCTGAGTGCCTGGTGAATCCGATGTTGAGCCTGGATCTGGCTGAAGCGGGCGTGACCACGATTCTCTGGGCCACTGGCTTCACGTTCGATTTCAGCTGGTTGAAGGTCGATGCATTCGATGAGAAAGGCGAGCCGTTCCACAAACGCGGGATCTCCGCGCAGAGCGGCATCTACTTCCTGGGGTTGCCGAATCTGGTAAACCGCGCATCGTCGTTTATCTATGGGGTTTGGCACGATGCGAAGTACGTGGCGGACCATATCGTGCTGCAGAACGAGTACAGGGCGTACGAAAAGCGCTGATCCCCCATCACTACGAAGCCGTTTCTTCGGTTAAAGCCCTGTTTGTGTCAACATTGCGCACTGCGCCACTGCCCTTCCAAAGCTGCGCTATGCCCGGCCTCAATGGCCAATGGATTTACCTGGGAAACACCTCAAGGACGTCTCGATGCGAATCACCCTTTCTCTGCTTACGCTGGCCGTGGTTGGCAGCCTCCTCAACGGCTGTGCATCGACCTCGACGCCTCAGGCCCGTTATTTAAGTTCTGCGCAAAGCGTGGTCTCCGATCGAGCGGATATGGACTTCAAGGATGGCAACGTCTATTTCAAAGTGCCTCACAACGTGTCTTCCGCTACACAGTTCAGCGAAAGCCTGAACACCTGTGTTCAATTTCAGGTCGCTACTTACCAAAAGAATGGCCAGGGTGTGCAGGTCTTTCGCTCCCTGGGCTACACCGAAGCGCAAATCATCAATCAGGGCAGCCGCCTATGCATGGAAAGCAAAGGCTGGGCGCTCTACACAGTGGTCAACAACCAAGTGCAACACGTTGACCGCAGTGAGCGGGTTTATGCCGCCATGTCCGAGCGAGAGCTCGAACTCGCCCGCGACCTGCTTGTCGGTCAACGTGCGTGGTACCTCCAATATGCACCGCAGGTCCTGGCCGTCGGGGATTTAAGGAAATAAGTGAAGGGTCAAGGAGACGATAACGTGGCAACAGAAAAAACCAAGAAAGTGTTTTGGTATTCGGCGTGGGGTTTGCTGTTTGTTGGCTTGGCCGGCGTGCTGATAAAACAGGCCTTCGAAGAAACACCTGAGCCTAGTAAACCCAGCTACCTCAGCGACCTGATCATCCTGACCGCGCGAACGACGGCTCGTAATTGGATGGTCAACGAGGACATCAGGTTCGACCGGGCGGAAGCGGCCAACAGTCACGCGATAAAGTTCTACTACACGCTGGTCAATTACGATACCCAGCCCGATAGCTTTGACCTGGACGCGACATTCTCCGACATCACACAGGCTGTTTGCGCCGCGCAGATGCCTAAAGACTCGTCAATCCTCACACTGGGCGGCACCTTGATTTATATTTTTGGCAGCAAAAACGAAAAAGAAGTGGGGCGGTTCGAAATCGACAAACAGACCTGTGCGGGCTGACCGTGAAGGGGACGGATTGATCCGCCCCCTTCATTTTTTTGCCGTTGCGCTGTCTTAACCGCGCTTCGGCAGCTTCCAGTTCGGCCGGATAAAGTGGCAGGTGTATCCATTGGGAATCCGCTCCAGATAATCCTGGTGCTCCGGCTCCGCCTCCCAAAATGGCCCAGCCGGTTCAATCTCGGTCACCACTCGACCCGGCCACAATGTCGAGGCGTCCACATCCGCTGCCGTATCCTCGGCCACGTCCCGTTGCTGCTCGCTCAGGTAATAGATTGCCGAGCGATAACTCGGCCCACGATCATTGCCCTGTCGATTCGGTGTGCTCGGGTCATGGATCTGGAAAAAGAACTCCAGAATCTGCCGGTAGCTGATCACCGCCGGGTCAAACACGATCTCGATGGCTTCCGCATGGTTGCCGTGGTTGCGGTAGGTGGCATTCGGCACATCGCCGCCGGTGTAGCCGACGCGGGTGTGCAGCACGCCGGGGTAACGCCGCAACAGGTCTTGCATGCCCCAGAAGCAGCCGCCGGCGAGGATGGCGGTTTCGGTTGGGTTGGTCATGGTCGGTTCTTCCGCGCAATGAATACAGGCAAGTTATGGGGCTGTATTGGCAAATACCAAGGGTAAAGGGGGGTACCCAGACGATCGGTTTCAGGTAATGATGCGCGACCAAAATCAAGGAAGATAACAACAATGAAAACCGCCTTGCGCGCCCTGCTTGTGTTTTGCCTGACCACGCCCGCCCTCGCGGCCGAAAGCCCCGTCGGCTTCAAAACCACCACCCTGCCCGACGCGCAGACCAGCCGCCCGCTGGAAATGGTGGTCTGGTATCCCGCTGCAAGCACCGCCAAACCCCAACTGATCGCCGACAACGGGGTGTTCATCGGCGCCCTCGCGGTGACAGATGCACCACCGGCTGCCGGTGAGCATCCTTTGGTCGTGCTCTCCCACGGCTACGGCGGTAATTGGGGCAAACAGGTGTGGTTGGCCAGTGCATTGGCGCACAAAGGGTACATCGTGGCGGCGGTCAATCACCCCGGCACCACCACCAAGGACCGTAGCCCGCAGGCCGCCGCTCAGTTATGGAAGCGCCCGGCCGACCTGAGTCGCGCCATTGACGCGGTCCTGGCCCAGCCCAAGCAATTTGGCGCGGTGGCAAACAATCGCATTGCCGCCGTCGGCCACTCCCTCGGCGGCTGGACCGTGCTGGAGATTGCCGGCGCACGCTTCGATCCCGACCTGTTCACCCAAGCCTGCAACGCACACCCCAAGCTCGGCGGTTGCATTGGCTACCATGAGATGAACCCCGCTGGCACGCCCGAAGGCAAAGCCCACCTGGCCGCTGACTTGAGCGACAAACGCGTCACCGCCATTGTGTCCCTGGACCTGGGCCTCGCACCTGGCTTCACCGACGCCAGTCTCGCCGCCCTTCCGGTGCCGGCTCTGGTGATTGCGGGTGGCGTGCCCACAGAGGACATGGACCCTAACCTGGAGTCCGCCGCGTTGGTCAAGCGCCTGCCCAAAGCCTCGACTCAGTACGTGGAGATCGGCGATGCCACTCACTTCACGTTCATGTCGATCTGCAAGCCTCGCGGCATGGAGTTGATTGAAGAAAGCTCGCCGGGCGATGGCATGATTTGCCGGGATGGTGAGGGCGCTCGGCCGAGGGCGCAAATCCAACTACAGGTGATAGAACTGATCACTGCGTTTCTGCGCCAATCGTCCAGCCATTGATCAATGATTCGAAACGTTAGTCACCCACGGAGCGCGACATGCAAGAAAGCAAAGATTTAAAGGGTCTAAGCGGCTGGCTCATATTGGTCGGGATAGGTCTGTTCATCTCGATTATCCGCCTGAGCTTTAACCTCCTCTCCATTTATTACCCGATTTTCACAAACGGCACATTCACCGCCGTCAGTACGCCGGGATTGCCCCTGTATAGCCCACTGTGGGGGCCGATCCTGATTTCAGAAACGCTGATCAACGGATTGTTTGTGGCCACCTACGCTTATTTGGTCTATCTGTTCTTCACCAAGCATTACCTGTTCCCCAAGGTTTATATCGCCACGGTGATTGCATCGGTTGTGTTCGTGCCTCTTGATGCCTGGGCGTGCTCCTTCGTTCTGGTGGATAAACCCATCTTCGACAACAACACCGCAAAAGAAATGGCACGGGCATTGTTCGCCTTGTTTGTATGGGTGCCTTACATGCTGGTATCCAAACGGGTAAAGGCAACGTTTGTCATGCAAAAGCCGCAGAGCACTGACGCGCACGCGACCGTCACCTCTTGAACACGCATGGCTAACCCCAAGCACCGCGCCTTCGCCTATCAAGCGGTGTATCGCTACCTCGTCGAGTTAATCGAGGCCAGCCCTGCGCAAACCGAGCAAAAACTGCCGTCGCTGCGCCAATTGGCGCAGCGCCTCGGCGTGTCGGTGTCGACGACCAAGTACGCCTATTCGCTGCTGGAGGATGAAGGCCGAATCGTCGCCAAGCCCAAGCTGGGTTATTTCACCCGTTTGACGCCGGCGCCTCTGTCGACTGAACGCTCATCCAACCTGCTCGATCAGGTCTTCGCCACCTCCCGCCAACCGGGCATGCTGGCCCTGAGCGCCGACGTCCCGGCCATCCTGCTGTCGCTGGAAAACCCGTTGCTGATGATCGAGCGGGAACTGGCCCGCCACTACCCGCGCGCCCTCACACCGCAGTACCTGCCCTTCGGCGAGCCCGAGTTGCGCGCGGCATTGGCCGAACGCTACACCCGTGCCACGGACAACTACTGGCAGGCCGATCAGGTGTACATCGGCGCAGACCTGCACAGCGTGCTGGAGCTATCGCTCAATGCCCTGGACCTCGCGGGCAGCGTGGCGCTGGTGGAGTCACCGTGTTCGTGGGCGATCCTGCGCCAGTTGCAGGCGGCGAACATCCGCGTGATCGAACTGCACCTCGACGCCGACGGCCGCTTCGACCTGCGCGTGCTCAATGAACTGCTCGAACGTGAGCCCATCCGCCTGGCGGTACTGTCATCCACCGTGAACATTCCCCACGGCAGCCGCATGCCGGCCGAGGATAAACAGCAGATCTGCCGGTGGCTGGCGGCACGGGCTATCTGGTTGTTCGAAAACGACACGTACGGCGACTTGTATTTCGCGACCCAGCCGGCGCGCTACCGTGACTTTGCCGACCCGCAGAAACTCTTGGTTTTCTCGACGTTCGACAAGGTGATCGGCTCGGAGGCCCCCTACGGTTATGTGCTGTGCCGTGGGTGTGGGCCGCAGTTGCAGCGTGTGTTCCTGGAGCGGGCGTTTCGCCTCTCACCGATCCGTCAGAAAGCGATCGCCAAGCTGTTCACGTCCAAGCGCATCGACGCGCACCTGCACAAACTGAGGGCCTTGTTGCACGACTGCATGACCCGCATGAAAGCCCTGCTGGACGAGTACGCCAATGGCGCGTTTGAGGGGACGATTCCACAGGGCGGCGCATGCTTCTGGCTTGAGGCCACGCACCCGGTCGACATGCCCCGGGTGTTCGAACGCCTGCTGGCCGAGCGCATCGTGATTGCCCCTGGTGAACTGTTCAGCCAGCAAGGCAGCTGGAAACAGCACCTGCGCCTGAGCTTCACCCTCGATTGGAGCAAGAATATCGCCCAGGCCATGGAGCAGTTGTCGCAGGCGGTTCGTCAGAGCCCGTAGCAGTGCCGCGCCTCAGGGAAACGGCCATGGCGTACGTCTTCGGCAAACCGCTCGCAGGCGTCGCGGATCACTGCCCCCACATCCGCGTACTGTTTGACGAAGCGCGGCAGGTGTTCACCGCCCAGGCCCAGCACATCTTCAGTGACCAGCACTTGGCCGTCGCAGGCCGGTGACGCGCCGATACCGATGGTGGGCATTTTTGAGTCGAGGGTGATCTGACGGGCCACACCTTCAGCCACGCCCTCAAGCACCAGGCTGAACGCACCCGCCTGCAGATTGGCCCGCGCGTCCTCGGCAATCCGCGCGCCGGTTTCGGCGGTGAGGCCCTGGGCCTTGAAGCCGCCCATCACATTGACGAACTGCGGCATCAGCCCCACATGCGCCATGACCGGAATTCCCCGCGCCACCAGGAACTCGACGGTCCCGGCCAAGGCCTGGTTGGCCTCCAGCTTCACCGCATCGCAGCCGGTGCGCGCCAACACCTGCGCGCAATTGCGAAAGGCCTGCTCGTTGGATTCCTGATAACTGCCAAACGGCATGTCGGCAATGACACACGCCAGGCGCGTGCTGTCGACCACAGCGCGGGTGTGGCCGATGATTTCTTCAAGCTGCATGCTCAAGGTCGAAGACCGGCCGTAACCGACCATGGCCGTGGAATCACCGATCAGGATGAAATCGACCCACGGGTCGATCAGCTTGGCGATGGTGCTGGAGTAGGCCGTCAGGGAAACGATCTTCTGCTGGCCCTTCATGGCGACCAATTGCGGGACGGTCAGGCGTTTGGTGCGGGTGTGGAGGCTCATCGAGTGTCTTCCGTTGTGCAGTGGAACACCCGATTATTGGCGAAAGGACAGGCGATTCAATGCACAGATCGGCGCTAAAAAGCGACCCAGTGGGCGAAGCTGGTATCATCCCGAGCCTGAACAACCCGGATAGAACCCCATGAACCGCCAGAAAAAACTCCAGCAGCTCTTCAAGGAAAAAGCCAAGAAGGCCAACGCCAAATTGGCGCCGAAGAAAAAGGATAAATACATCAGCAAGGCGGACCGGGAAAAGCTGGCGGCTGAAGCGGCTCAGGCGCCAGACAGTTCCGTTCAGGACTGACTCAGCAACCGCTTAACGCCACCTGCGGCCGCTCACCCGCGAAGAAAAACGGCCGCAACCGCACGCCCACGCTGTTACCAATGAACGCCGCCACCAGCCATACCCAGCCATGCAGGCTGCCCGAGGCGATGCCACTGAAGTACGCGCCGATGTTGCAGCCGTACGCCAGGCGTGAGCCGTAGCCGAGCAACAGGCCGCCGATCACCGCTGCCACCAGCGAACGCGCCGGAATCTTCAGGCTGGGGGCGAAACGCCCGGCCAGGCCGGCGGCCAACAGCGCGCCGAGGACGATGCCGATGTCCATCACGCTGGTGATGTCTTCCCACACCGGCGCAGCCAGCGCCTTGGCGTTGCCCGGCATCTGCCAGAACGCCCAACTGGCCACGTCCACACCCAGGCCGCTGGCAACTTTGGCGCCCCACAACGCAAACGCCGAGGTAATGCCCCATGGCCGACCCGCCAGTGCCAGGGTGGCGTAGTTGAGCAAGGCCAGGCCGATGGCGCCCCACACCAATGGCCACGGGCCGCGCACGAAGCGGCGCAGGCCTTGATGCTCGCTTTTCACCCCCTCTTCCAATTGACCATGACGAGCCTTCTCCAGCCGCACGGTCACCACTGCAATGATCGCAAACACCACCAGGCTCAGGCCCATCGCCGGCACCACGCCGAAGCTCTTGACGATGGACACCGCCGGGAAGGCCGGCAGCGCAAACCACCAGTCCACGTGGTGCGTAGCGATCAGCGAGCCACAGATAAAGAAGAACAATGTCACCAGCATGCGCGCATTGCCGCCGCCCACGGTGAACAGCGTGCCCGACGCACAGCCGCCGCCCAACTGCATGCCGATGCCAAAGATGAACGCCCCAAACACCACCGACACCCCGGCCGGCGCCACCAGCCCGACCACCGGCTGCCCAAACAAACTGCCCGCCCCCAATGCTGGGAAGAACAGCATCACCGCAATCGCCAGCATCACCATCTGCGCACGCAAGCCGGCGCCACGGCGATCATTGATGAACACGCGCCAGGCCGAGGTGAATCCGAAGGCGGCGTGATAGAGGGTCAAACCCAGTGCCGCACCGACCACCAGCAACAACACCTGGTGCGAGCCGACGCTGTTTTGCAGGAACAGGGCGCCCAGCACCAGGATGATAAAGGCCACCAACGGCGCGACGGGCGTGCGCGCGGGAGCGAGAGGAACAGAGGTGTTCATGGGATATCTCGGTAGATTTGAATGGGCGCGAGTATAAACCCCAAGGCAAGACATTGTGGTGAGCGGGCTTGGTCAACTCCGCCCCACGGACCCCAACACCGGAAGATCCCCCAACAACCTGAGCCCGGTGCTCTTCACAAACGTCTCATAATCCATCGGTTTTTGAATGCGCGTCTCGGCATTGGGCAGCACATACGCCCAGGCACGTTTGCTGGAAGCGTCGTACACCAGCTTGAACAGGCGCGTCGGCACCCAGACCTTGTTGGCGCCGATGGTGCCGTAGCCAGGGTCGAACAGCGGGCCGGTAAACACGTACACATCGCCACCGGCGCGCAAGGCGAACTTGCGCACGTCAGCCTCGACCTTGCTCCAGATCTTGCGGTTGTTCGTGGGGTCCTGGGGCACCATGTTCGACAGCGCGAACGACTGCGCCATGGCGTTGGCATTCGGCGCGTCGGCGGCTGGGGATTGGTGGCCACGGTCCACGGCGGGATGCTGGGCGCGATAGTCGCTCAACTCTGCACGGCCACCTTTGGGAATGCGCGGATCGGCGTAGAACTGGTTGGTGCGCTCCTCGCCCTTGGCGTCCTTCAGGAGTGCGGCATTCAGGCGTTCGACCACCACCAGTGGCGTCTTGCTGGTTTGCGAGTAGAGCACGGCGAAATGGTCGGAACACAGGGCCAGGGGTTTCATTGCGGCCGGCACGGTGGCGGTCTTGATCGGGTCGGCGGGGAACAGGTCGGCGCAGCTGTCGAAGCTGAGCTGTTTTTCCTGCTTGGAATAGAGGTCCGGCAAGCTTCGGGCGTTGGCCCCAGAGGAAAGCAAAACAAGGGCGGTCAGCCCAACGGCAATTTTGCGTAGGTACATGCATTAAATCTTCGAAAGGAAGTGAAGCGGCAGGCTCCGCCGAGCGGAGCCAAGTGGATGATATTGCGAGGATTATTGACTAACGAATGTCAGATTAGTGCCCGACCGCTGTAGGTTTTCCCGCATCCCGCGCGCCCGGCGTGAAACCGTGGGCACTGGCCCCCCAGGCGATCACCAGCGATACGCCGATCAACACCAGCATCGCCCATGGAAACGACGCCACGCCCCAGGTGTCCAGCAACACGCCGCCGACCACACCGCTGCCGGCAATCGCGCTGTTCCACGCCACCACATTCAGCGACAGCGCCACGTCCGCGCCATCCCCCGCCGCATCGGCCAGGGCGGTCTGCAGCAGGGTCGCGGCGCCGCCGAAACTCAGGCCCCACACCGCTACGCCGAAATAGATCACCTCGGGCACATTGCCCAGAAAACCGAACACCAGGCTTATCGCCGCGAAGGTCACCAGGCTCACCAGCACGGTCTGGCGCAGCAGTGGCTCGACCAACTTGGCCGTGAGCCAGATCCCCGCCAACGCGGCCACCCCGAACACCAACAGCACCAGGTCAACCCGCTCTGCCAATCCGGCAGGCGCTACGAACGGCGCGATGTAGGTGTAGAGAATGTTGTGCGCCAGCATCCAGCTGATCACCACCGCCAGCACCGGCCGCACGCCCGGCGTGGTCAACACTTTGCCCAGGGACAGCCGTTGGTGCGCCGGTTGAGGCGCGTAGTCCGGGACTTTCACCAGCACCCACGCAATCAGCACCAGGCTTGCCGCCGACATCAGGCCAAAGGTCGTGCGCCACCCCACCAGCCCACCCAGCCATGTGCCCAACGGCACACCCAACGACAACGCAATCGGTGTACCGACCATCGCCAGCGCGAGTGCCTTGCCCTGTTGGTGTGGCGCAACCATGCGCCGGGCGTAACCGGCCAGCAGGCTCCAGGCCAACCCCGCCGCCACACCGGCAAAGAACCGCGCCACCAGTGTCACGCCGTAGTGAGACGACAACGCGGTGATCGAGTTGAACAGCAAAAAGCCGACGATGGTCAGCAGCAACACATTGCGCCGCCGCCAGCCACGGGTGGCGATGGTCATGGGGATCACTGCCAGCACCGAGCCCAACGCATAGGCCGTGACCATCTGCCCGGCCATCGACGGCGAAATCGCCAATCCTTCGCTGATCAACGGCAACAGGCCCGCCGGCAGGGTTTCGGTGACGATGCAGATGAAGCCGGTCATGGCCAGGGCGAGCAAAGCGCCGATGGGCAAGCGGTCGGATGACGCCGATAACGTAAGTGAGGGTGTCACGGAAAACTCCTTGAGCGGGACTTAGATACTGATCGATATAAATGTTGCAGGCGCGCACATCACGTTGTCAACGACTTATGTATCGACTAGTATCTATCTCGCTATCCACCGGAGACCTGACATGGCACAGATGGGCCGCCCCCGCACTTTCGACCGCGAACACGCCGTGGACCAGGCCTTGCACCTGTTCTGGCAGCACGGCTACGACGCCACCTCCCTCGCCCAGCTCAAGGCTGGCCTGGGTGGCGGCATCTCCGCACCGAGTTTTTATGCGGCGTTCGGCTCCAAAGAGGCGCTGTTCGACGAGTGCGTGCAGCGTTACCTGGCGACCTACGCCCAAGTCACCGAATGCCTGTGGGACGAAAGCCTGTTACCGCGTCAGGCGGTTGAAACAGCGCTGCGCCAGTCAGCGCGCATGCAGTGCGAAGACGGCCACCCCAAGGGCTGCATGGTGGCGCTGGGGGTGATGAGCGCACCGAGCCCGGAGAACACAAGGGTGGCGGATGGGTTGACCCAGTCGCGGCGACGCACCCGTGCGGGGATTGTGGCGTGTGTGGAGCGGGCGATCCGTCTGGGGCAATTGCCGCAGACGGTCAACCCGGCGGTGATGGCGACGGTGTTTGACAGCTTCCTGCAGGGAGTTTCGATCCTGGCGCGGGACAACGTGCCCCATGTCACTATCGACGCGGCAATCAGCCAACTCCTGCTGACCTGGGATATCGCGGCCTCTACGGCGCCGCCCATTCGTCCCGACACTGCATCAGGAAATCCACAAACGCCCTAACCCGATGCGGCACATAGCGCCCATGGGGATACAACAAGGTAAACGGCCGCGAACGCCCGCCAAACGGTTGCAATACCTCCACCAGGCTACCGTTTGCCAGTTCCTGTTCGACGATGAACTTGTAGGTCTGAAACAACCCCGCGCCATGCTTGGCCAGGGTCACGCCGCCGAGCACATCGTCGGAACAACTGTACCCCGCCTCCCCCGCATACTCTTGCGGCTTGCCATCCACCTGGAACAACCAGGAGATGCGCCGGCCATTGCTCGGCAGTTCGTACTGGATACATTCGTGGGTGGGCAAATCTTCCAGCGTCTGTGGGATGCCGGCGCGCTTCAGGTAAGACGGCGATGCCACTACTACCAGTTCGCCGTCTTCCAACAGGCGGGCAATCAGCGACGAGTCCGGCTGGGCGCGCACACGGATGGCCAGGTCGTACCCTTCGGCGACAAAGTCGATATTGCGGTTGCTGATGTGGATATCCACCGTGACTTGCGGGTACAGCGCGCGAAACCTGGGCAGCAGCGGCAGCAAGCGGTGATGGGCGTAGGTGGTGGGAATGCTGATACGCAGCAAGCCCGACGGCACGGCCTGCGCGCCCATCACTTCCTGTTGCGCCTCCACCAGTTGGGTCAAGGCCTGGCGGCATTGCTCGAAAAAGGTCCGGCCGCTGTCGGTAAGACGGATGCTGCGGGTAGTGCGCACAAACAGGCGTGAACCCAGGCGTTCTTCCAGGCGCGAGATGCTGCGGCTCACGGCCGCCGGGGTGACACCCGCCACCTGCGCGGCGGCGGTGAAGCTGCTGGCTTCGGCGGCGAGGCAGAAGAGTTCGATACTGCCCAGCTGCAAATCTTCGAAATGGCGCTTCATAGGGGTGACACCGGGTATCCGCTCAAGCCTGCAAAACTATAGCAAGCCCGGCAGGTTGGCCAACAGCGCGTCACTCAAGGCATGGGGCTCACCGCCGAACAGGCGCTGCAGTGGCGCGTCTGTTCCCAGGTGCCGGTATAAATCGGCGCGCTCGGTGTAGTCGCCCGCCAACCGCACCGCCGCCTGCACATAGTCTTCATGGGTGCGCGCTACCGTCCAATCGGGCAACCCCACCCGCCGAAACAAGCCCTCATCGATATGCTCGAACACCTCCGGCCCGGTCTTGCACACACCGGGCAGACCCGCCGTGAAGGCATCGATGATGCCGTTGGTATTGCCGAACGGAAACGGGCTCAGGAACAGGTCGCAGCGGTTCAGCGTGGCCATGTAGTCGGCATAGGGCTGGTGCGGGTACACCGTCGCATCGCCCACATAACGCTCGATCAAGCGCACCAGTTGCGGGAACAACAGCCCTTGGGCCTGACCCACCAGGAAGTGAAAGCGCACGCGCTTGCCGTAGAGGTGCAACGTGCGCACGGCAATCGCCTGGCAGGCGCGCAGGAAGGTGGGGTTGAGTTTCATCGTGGTGGCGGCGATGGCGATGTTGACCCAGGCGTGGTCTTCACGCGTGACGTGCGGCAAGTCGATGGGGATGGCGGACGGCCGATACGGCTGACCATTGGCCGGCAGTTGCAACAGGCGCTCGGTAAAACACGCCGGGTCACCGACAAAATCTTCCTCCACGCTGATCAGGTCGATATGCCGCGACGCCGTGGTCGCCGGATGCCCCAGCGCGGCCACCTGCAACGGCGCAAAACGCAGGTTACTGGCAAACAGCGTGATCTGGAACATGCCGACGCTGGGCATGTAGAACACCTCGGGGCGGCGTGCGCTGGCAAGCGCAGTGAGCTGGCGCAGGCACGCGAACAGGTCATCCGGCTCGCGCAGCTCGATAAATTCATCGAACACCTCGCGACCCAGCGCATCCACATTTGCCGCATACCCCACGGCCACCACCTGGAAATCCCGACGCGCCGCCTGCAGCGTCAGCGAATGGGTGCGGTAGATCGAATGCCCGCCGGAGAACCATTCCAGCAGCACCAGCATCAGCGGCTTGGCGCGCGGCGGCGCCACGGCGACGGGCACGCTGTGGATGCCCAGGCTGGCGAGCTTGCGTTCGATCAAGGTATTGATCGACGCCTTGATGCGATGGCGCTCGGGCAAGTCGGCGTAACTGCAATGCATGTACACGTCATGCAGCACATTGAGCGGCAGTGCATCCAGGCTGTCGAGTTGTTCCAAACGCCCCGGCAACCACGCCAGCAATGCCTCGCGCTTGGAGTGCGCCGCCGGAGTACCGAGAAAGCGCGGCGACAACAATGCCATGAACAGGGCCGCCGCCAACGTCGGGTTCTGCGCCCACAGCAGGTCAACATCCAGCGGTAACTGGGATTCCGGCGAGTACAGCAGGCAGAACTTCACCAGATTCTGCTCGGTGATGCGGTAGTCGCTGCCCTGCGGCCCGAGCAGGTTCAGCGAGCGCAGGATGTGGTCGCCGTTGATAAAGGCACTGGCGGCAAACAACGACGACAGCCAGCGCTGCAAGTTGATCAACTGGCCAAAGCCTCCGGGGCTGAGGCTGAACGTCGGGTCGGAGAACAGCGCCGTGATTGCGCAGGTCAGCCGCGTCAGCACGTGGCTTTCCAGCTCTCCCGGTGTGAGCGCGGGCGACACGCTCAGGGAAAACTGTTCGGACAACTTGCCGTAGTTGCGGTCGATCAATTGCAGCAGGCGCACGAGTTCGCGCGCGCCGCCTTCGTGGTCGCGGCTGTAGCAAAGGAATTCGAAGGCTTCCAGGGAAAAGGGTTGGTCGGTCATAGCGGTTGCACCACGTCGATGCTCACCTCATCGGTGGCCGTGGGTTTGAGCACCTGGCTCCAGGTTCCGCCGACCATCTGGCCCTGATGATACTGGCGGGTCGGTTCGCTGGTCGCCTCCAGCAAGCCGTTGTGGATCAATCCGCCCCGATTGATCAACACCGCTCCATTACCGGTGGCGGTAATCGACGAGGTGCCGTTGCTCTGGCTGATGTAATTGCCCGCTGGCGCCTCCAGGTCCAGGCGCAGGGTACCGTCCACCACTTGCAGGGTGTTGGTGCCGTTGTCGAAGCTCAATGCCGAGCCCCCGGCACTGCGCGCGGTGACGGTAAGGTTGCCGCTGCCGCCGGTCATCACGTTGTTGAAGCCCCGCGCATTGGTGGCGTTGAACGACAACCCCGGCCCCACTCCCAGCGCTATTCCTTGCATGCGGATATCACCGCTGCCGGACAGGATATTCACCCCATTGCCCGCCCCGGAGGCGCCGCTGCGGATGCTCAGGCCTGGCGCACTCGACGCCGCGCCGGCCGTGCCGCTCAGGGACAGGCTGCCATCCTGCGTTGTCAGGTTGATCACCGAGCCGGTGCCCGTGGAATTCACCACCGTGCCGGAGTCGCCTGCGCTGAAGCCGTCGATAGCGAGAGTGCCACCCGCCCCTGCGCTCAGGGTCACCACGCCCGTGGTGGACGCCGCCAGGAACACGCCCTTCCCGGAATCGGCGGTGCCTTGCACCGTCAAGGTGCCGCTGCCTACGCTCAAGGTTTGCGTCGAACTCGTTGCCGTCGAACACACCAGCACGCCGCTGCCCGACACCGCACTGCCGCGCAGGGTGAGGTTGCCGCTGCCGGTGGTAGCGATGGTGTTGCTGGTGCTGAAGATCCGCGTGCCGTTGCCGCTGCCCAGGTTGGTGCTGTCGACGCTGATGGAACCGGCACCCGAGGTGAGAACATTGCTGCCGCCCGTCAGCACAAACGCATCGCCACTGCCGGTGCTGCTGGCCTGCACGGCGGTGATGCTGATGTTACCGCCGCCCGCGTCCAGGGTACTGCGGCTGATGTTGATTGCGGTGGCCGTGGAGCCTGCGGCCAGGCTCGACGAGGTGGCGCCACGCAAGGTGATGTCGCCGCCGCTGGTACTGATACGCGTGCCGTTGGTCATCGAAATGCCCACGCCATTGCTGACGTTGGTGCTCGCCCAGGACGTCGCCGGATCCACCGCGCCGCTGATGGTCAGGTTGCCGCCGTTGGTGCTGATGCTCGCGTTGCTCAACGCCACCGAGCCGTTGCCGCTGTTGTTGAAGTTGGACACCAGCGACACGTTCAGCGTCTTGCCGGTGCCATTGCTGATGCTGGTGTTGGTCATCACGATATTGCGGTGGGCCTGCAACGTCAGGGTGGCGTTGCCGACGCCCTTGACGTTGGACAGCACGTTGATATCCCCCGAAGTGCCGGCGCCCGACGACGTCGTCACGAGAATATTTGCGCCTTCGGACAACGATGCATTAAGGGTCGCCGAACTCAGGTTGGAACTGGCCCCGGCATTCGGCGTGAACGGCGAACTGGTGGAGGTGCCGGTGCTGGCGCCGTTGGTGATATTGATGTTGAACGGGTCGATCAACCAGCTGCCGCCCTGCCCCGACACCGCACTGAGGTCGACAATACCGGCCACATCCAGCGCATGCCCGGAGGTTTCCACCAGCCCGCCACGCCCCTGGTTGCCGGCGCCTCGCACGCTGATGTCGCCGTAGAACCGGGTGCTGTCCTTGGACCACAGGATGACCTTGCCGCCATCACCGCGGCTCAGTGCATTCGCGCTGATGTGCGCATCGCTGCCCATGAACGTGCTGTCGGCCTGATGCAGGTTGCCACTGCCCTGGTAGTCGCCGCCCATCAACACGGTGCCGCCGCCGATGTCGCCATCGGCGTCGATGCGGCCGCTGTCGAACAGGCCGACGTATTGCCCAGTCATCGTCACGTTGCCGCCGTGCTCACCGCTCTGTTTACCCGATACATCCAGCACACCGCTGTTGACCACCACGCCACTGTCGCCGCCATCGAGGATGATGCGGCCGTTGCGCTGTTGCAGGCTGCGTGCCTCGATCACACCTGCGTTGTTCACCACGTTGCTGAGCATGGCCTGGGAGTCGCGGGCGGTCAGGGTCACCGCGCCGCCGTTGGCACTCAGCAGGCCACGATTGATCACGCTGGCGCCGATGGCCGGGTCGTTGACCTCGACATTGATCAGGCCGTCCCCGGTGAAATCCAGGGTGATCTTTTCCCCACCGCCCAGCACCACCGAGCCCAGCCGCGCGACCACCGTGCCTTCGTTGCGCACCTGGGCGCCGAGCAACGCCACGCTGCCGCCGTCCCGCGCACTGATCGTGCCTTGGTTGACCACCGCACCGCCGCCCTGGCCGGCGAACACGTTTTTGCCGGCCATGAAATCGCTGTTGGAAATGTTCAGCGAACTGGCCACCAGCCCACCCACATCCACCATGGAGCCGGCGCCAAACAACACGCCTTGGGGGTTGATCAGGAATACCTGGCCATTGGCATTCAGGTGCCCAAGGATCTGCGAACCGTCGCTGCCGGTCACGCGGTTGAGCGCCACCGACGACGCGCCCGGTTGCAGGAAATTCACCTGGGCGTTCTTGCCGATATTGAAGGTGTCCCAGGTGGCGATCAGGCGGTCGCTGCCCTGGTTCACCGTGAGAACATTGCCGTTGCTGCTGATGACGCCACTGCCGGCAACCACTTGGCCATTGGTGGGCAACGCGTTGTTGTCCAGCGCCAGCGCGGGCATCGGCACCAGGCCGTAGAGGGCGCAGAGCACGGCAAACGTCAGGGGTTTGAGAACATGGGATTGGCGCATGACCGGCTCCTCAGAACGAATAGTTGATGCCAGTGCCAACGGCGCTGATGGTGGTGCCCACGCCGGGCGAATAGCCGGTGGCGGCGGTCACGCCGGTCAAGGCGAAGTTGTAGTTGGCCAGGGACTGGTTCTTCAGCAACACGTACTGGGAGAACAGGTCGATGTTCTTGGTCAGCTTGTAGTTGAAGCCCATCGCGTACTGGGTGGCGCCCATGCCATGGGTGTCGCACTCCACCGGGGTGGCGCGGATCATCTCGCACTTGCCCGCCAGGGCCTTGCCGTAGCTGGCTTTCAAGGTCCAGGCGCCGATCTTGTGGGTCGCGCCCAGCAGGTAGGCGCGGCGACGATAGTGGGACAGGTCGCTGGTGGCCGTACTGTTGTTGATCACGCCATCTTCGGAGTACGACAGGTCATCGGCGATCACCGAGAGCTTGGTCGCACCGAAGTCATAGGCCAGGCCGTAGCGGAAGCTGAAGTCATCCGAAGAAGTACCGTCAGTGACATGGGTGGTGCTGCCCAGGCCACGGGCGTTGCGCCCCAGGTCGGCAATGCCGAAGTAATTGATGTGCCGCTCGGCCGCGACCACCGCCGTGAAGCCGCCGTTGTTGTAGGTCAGGCTGCTGCCGTAGATATAGCCCTTGTCCACATCGCTGGCGGCGCGCATGCCGTTGTTCGAATACGCCAGTTTGAGTTGCAGGCCGTTCCACACCGGCGTCCAGTATTCCACCACGCCAGCCTGGCGCCGGTTGAACGCCGCGTCGCCGTTGACGGCCGTGTCGTTGTAGCTTTGCGGGCCGTTGACGTTGGTCGACAACCCGGCACTGAACCCCGGCGAACCAATGATATTGAAGTACGCCGCGCTGGTCTTGCCGTTGAACGGGTCGAGGCTGGTGGTGGACTCTTTCATCGGCATGTCCCACACCCCATACAGCAGCGTGCCGTAGTCGGTGTTGTTGAACGCCGCACCGGTGTTGCGCAGCTTGGTGCTGGGCGACGCCGAGGTGTTCAGTGTTTTGTCGTTGCTCTCGATGTAGTTCATCGAGATCCCGTATTCGAGCTGCCACAGCAGTTTCCAATCGTCGGTCAAGCCATAGCCGCCGTGCACGCCGATGGCCGAGACGTTGTCGCGGGCCCGCCAGAAACTGGCCATGTTGCGCCCGTTGGGGGTGGCGAGACGGCTCTGGTCGGCGGGCGCGGCCGGAGATGAGCCATGGCGGTCGACGTACTCCGGGATAATGCCGATATTGCCGTAGATCACGGTATCGGTCTCGGCCACTTCGAAGTCTTCGCCCTTTGAACCGATGTCACTGGCCAACCCGGCAAACGCTTGGGGCGAGCCGGAAATGGAGAACCACAGGCGCTTGGCGGCGCGGTCGTCGCTGGTGGGGTCTTCGCCGGGCGAGAAGGCCAGGCTGGCGTTCATCACCAGGTCGCGGTGGTAGAGGTTCAGGCCCACGCCATAGCCGTAGCGCGTCAGGGTGTTTTCGCTGTTGTCCCAGGGGTTCTTGTTGACCGTGACCTTGCCTGCATCCGCAAACAAGGTGCCCTCGGCTATCGCGCCTTTGAAGCGCCCGAGGTATTTGCGCAGCTCCAGGCGGCCGAGGATGCCTTCGTCACCGGCCACTTCACCCACGGGATAGGCGCGCACGCCATTGGGGCCGCCGAGACTGAGTTTTTCCGAGGAATCGAGGTTTTTGTCGGCCCACTGACCGGTCAACGAACCCAACAATGAATAGCCGTTGCCCAGGTATTGCAGGCGACTGAAATTGGCATTGGCTTTCTTGTAGCGTCCGGCTGCATTGGCGGTGAGCGCATCCAGCGCGGCGTCTGCAGCGGTGTTTTTATCCAGGTCGCCGATGCCGTAGGCCAGGCTCCAGCTGTTGTTGCCCTGCCAGGCATCACGCCAGTTGCCATACAGCGTGGCACTGCGAAACACCGCGGATTTGTTCACCGTGAAACCGCCCGCCGAGTCCTCGAAACGCCGATGGTCTTCGGCCAGGTTGAGGCTGATGTTGCTGTCCCGCGAGCGCAGCAAGGCGCTGTTGATAAACACCGAAGACACTTCGGCCGTGCCGTCCGCATCCAGGCCCTTGAGGTTCTTGCCGATGTTGTATTCCAGCTCGGCATAGTTGGCGCCCACCGAGATGCCCGTGGCGCCCAGCGGCTGCTGGTAGCCGACGCCCTTGATGTCCAGGCCTTCGAAAGAGTTCTGTGAGGTGACGGTGAAACTGTCGCCAATCCCCAGCGCGTCATTAAGGCTGACGCTGGAGGTCAGGCGGTTGGCGCCAGTGTAGTAGTTGCCGTAGTTGTCGATGGCGGCGCGGGCGGTCCAGGCGGTCATTTCGCTGAGCTTGAGCACGATGTCGGCGGCGCCCGGTTGCTGCGACGGACGCAGGATGGCGTGTACCGAAACCCCGGTGATGTCCGACAGGCGCAGCAGCACGCGCTCCAGGTCCTGCTCGCGAATGATGGTGCCCGCCGGCAAGGCATTGACGAACTGCTGCTGCACGCCGGGACGCAGGCGCACATTGGAATCCGGCAAGGTGCTGACCTGGCCGATCACCCCTTCGGAAACCGCCACGACGACCTGGCCGTCTTGAATGTCCTGGGCTGGCAGGTAGGCCCGCGCCACCAGGTAGCCCCGCGCCCGGTAAAGCGCGGTGACCTGCGCCGCGGCCTCGCGCAGTCCTTCAAGACCCAGCGTCTTGCCCACATAGGGTTGCAACGCCGACTGCACTTGCCCGTCGTTGAGTTCGCGATTGCCCTTCACCACGAAGCGCTTGACCTGCAGTTGCAGGCTCGAGGTGCTGGCTGTGGGCGCGGGTTCATCACCCTGGCTTTCGATACGCACACTGCCGGGGGGCGCCGGTTGCGCGTTGTCCGTGGGGCGCAGTACCGAGCGGCTGTTATCGAACAAGGTGCCGGACGAAGGCAGCGTATCGGCCTGGGCTTGAGCAGCGATCAGGGCAGCGGCCCAGCAGCGACAACGCGCCAGGCCCCCAGGCGCGGGGCGCCCGGGTGGAGGGGAAGTGTGGGCTCATACAGTTCTCTTATTGTTTTTATCGAGACGCAGCGTGGGGCTAGGCTTAGGGAAACAGCATCCGGGCAACGGCTTTATCGCCGAGCAATCGCGCCGCGTTATGGCCGATCCCGGGGAGGGTGTGCTGTGGATGGCGCAACGGAATCTGCCACTGGCGGGACAGGAACTGCTCGTAGCTCACGTAGTTGAGCTGGCGATCCAACCGCGTGGCGCCTTGGTAATTGGCACCGCAGGAACTGTCGAGTACGCGGCTGGTGGGGTTGTTGTCCTGGGCGCCGACCAGGTAGGTGATGTCGCGCGCGGCATAGCGGGCAAACAACTGGCGGCTGTTGAGGTGCTGGTTGAGCAGGTACGCGGGGGCGCCGTCGATACCGTAGCGATAGCGGCTGTAGCTGGGGCACATCACGGTCACGACGGGCTTGAACACGCCGTCCTGCAGGCGGCTTTCTTCGAAATACACGTAGCTCGACGGGCTGGCAACGACGTAGCGGATGCTCAAGCCGTGGGCCTTGAGGCCGCCATCCAGGTCATTCACCACCGCGTAGCGCTGCATCAATTGCGCGCCCGCCGAGTGGCTGACCATCACGATTTCCTTCAGCGCCGGGTAACGCTGGCGGTCAGACAGGTAGGCGACCACATCGTCCAGTACCTGGAAGGCCGGGATGCCCTTGTGACCGAATTGGGACTCGATGCCGTGCATCCATTTGTCGCGGGGCCACAGCGGCATGTCGTCGCTGATGCCGGCGTCGGTGGGGGTGAGGAAATTCGGCGCCAGCAACAGGGTGTTTTGCAGGTGGGCGTTGCCGAGCAATTTGCGCCCGGTCTTGAAGTACTGGTCACCGTCACGTTGCACGCCATGCACGATCACCACCGCGCGCTCTATTGTGTTGGGCGGGTTGTAGAGATCAGCGTTGGCGTACACCAGGAACGGGTAGGCACTGCCATCGTGGCCCAGGCGCAGGACCTGACGGGCATCGGCCTCGGGTTTGTCGGCGCTTTCGCTATGCACGTCGACCTTGGCGCAACTGGTCAGCGTGCCCATCAAGGCCAAGGTAGCCAGCAAGGTGGTGAAGGGTTTGGTGGACAGGCTTATCGACATGGCCGGGCGCTTCTCTTGTTTTTTTACGAGCCTACCAGTGCTGTCCACCTATGAAAAATATCTAAATAACGGGGTTTGGATACTTTAAAAATATGACTCTCATTGGCTCACCGGCACCGGCTCGGCAATGGTCAACAGCACCAGGAAACTGGCAAAGGAGCCGATCGCCATGAACAGGAACACCTGGGACCAGCCATAACTGTCGAGCAGCAGCCCCACCAGAAACGGCGCTGCCGCACCGCCTAACTGCCCACCCATGTTGACGATGGAACTGGCAATCGGAAAGGTCTTCTTGGTGGCCAAGCCCATCGGGTAAACCATGTAGGACGAGTAACCGATGCTGATCAAGGTGCCGGTGAGGAACAGCAGCGCGGCGTACAAGGTCGGGTCATTCGGTGAGTTGATCAGCGCGTACATGGTGCCGACCGTGGCCAGCGCCGAGAGCATCATGCCGGGCTTGCGCCGCTTGCCCAGCACGCGGTCGGACAGGATGCCACCGAGCAGGTTGCCGCAGATCGCCCCCACCCACGGCGCGGCCGAGACAAAGCCCATGTTCATGATCGAGAACTGCTTGACCGTCATCAGGTAGGTGGGGATCCACGACAACAGCACCATGGTGATGCCCACCTGAAAGCTGTAGCTCAGGGCGCAACCAACCACGTTCCAGGACCGAAACAGCCCGCGGCTGGTGGCGATAGGCTCCACCGGCTTGACGCGGATAAAGGCGTCCAGGCGCTTGAAGTGCCGTTGCGCGCCTTCGGTTTTCTGGGTGATTACATTGTTGGTTTCATCAGTGATATGCGCCAGTTCGCCGGCATTCACAAAGCGGCTTTGCGCCGGCTGGTTGGCCACCAGGAAGTACCAGGCAATGGACAACACAATGCCCGGTACGGCGAAGATGTAGAAGATCTCGCGCCAGCCCCACATCGCCACGATCGCCACGCACAACGGTGGCACGATCACCGGGCCGAACTTCACCGCGGCCAGGAAGATACCAGTGGCGGTGCCCTTCTCTTTGGCCGGAAACCATTGGTTGATAGTCGACGCGATACCAATCGGCAGCGGGCCTTCGGCAATCCCCAGGGCAAAACGGTAGATTTTCAAGGCCAGCACCGAATTGACCGTGCCCATCAAGGCGGTGAACACCGAGGTGGCAATCATCGAAAACGAGAAGATCTTGCGCACCCCGAAACGGCTGGAGGCAAAACCCGAGGGTATCTGCGCCAGGGCATAGGCCAGCAGGAACACACTGAGCAACGCGCCGGCTTCGGCGTTGGTCATCGGGTATTCCTCGCGGATAAACGGCAAGGCCACGCCCAGGTTGGCGCGGTCGGCCGAGGCCACGGTGTACACGAGAAAAAACAGCCCTGCGACGATCCAGCGGAAACGCGACGGTTTTTCAGCGGTGGGGACCTGAATACTCATACGGGATACCTGGTTTTATTATTGGAATGTGCCGTGTGTGTCGAATCCGAGGTGCAGGCTCCCGCTGAGGCAGGTTCAGCCGCCTCAGGTCTGGTGTTTCTTCGGGTCCTTGTGAACGTCAGGCAGGAGTCATTGCCCGGTCTCGTGGCGCCGACTCTAACGCATATTGTTTTAGTTTTGTATTTTTTTATCGACGAACGGGCGACTCACTGCGCCGCGCCATGAAGCGCAGGTAGGCCATGCGGATATGGGTTTGCATGGCGCGCTGGGCCAACTCGCCATCGTTCTGCTCGATGCCATAGGTGATGTCCAGGTGCTGCTGCAGGCTGCGTTCCAGGTCGGCTGGGCGGTAGAGGAAAAACGAACGGGTGATCACCGGCATGTCGATCAAGGTGGCGAGCATCGATTTGAGCCGCTGCGAGCGGGCGATCTCCAGCACCTGGGCATGGAAGGCACGGTTGGCCTCCTGCACGCGCAGGGTCACGTCCGGCCCTTTGCTGGCAATGGCGTCCGCCATCAGCGCGTTGATACGGTGCAGTTCAGCCACGTCCTGCGGGGTCGCGCGCTGGGCGGCGAGCAAGGCTGCGTGGGGTTCGAGCAGCTCGCGTAAGCTGAACATTTCTTCCAGGTCCCACTGGGTCCAGCCGGCGACAAACACCCCACGGTTGGCCTCGATCACCGCCAGGCCGTCGTCCACCAGCTTCTTCAGCGACGCGCGCACCGGCGTGCGGCTCAGGCCGAATTCCTTGCCCAGCGGTTCTTCCTTGAGTTGCGTACCGGGCTCGTACTGGCCGGCGATGATACGGTTTCTCAAGGTCTCGTAGATGAGATCGTTGGCCATGTTTGCCTTCTGTGTCGAGGTGGGTCAGGGCTCTGCCCCGGGGTGCCAACAGCGGATTCTGAGGCTTGTCGCAGGCTAATGACAGAGGACCGTCCGGGCACTTTGTACAAAAATCGTTTGCAATCACTCAAATTGTATTTTAATTGTATTGCCACCTGAATCCGGAGGCGACATGAAAATAACAATCATAGGGCTCGGCGAAGTCGGCCGTTGCTATGCCCAGGCCTTGGCGTCCAATAGCACCGTGAAGTTGCTGCTCTGCGAGCAACGCATCGCACCGGCGGCACAACGGTTGGCGGACGAATTGGGTGTGCAGATCCACCTTGGTGTAGGCGACTGGTTGGCCGAATCGGACTGCGTGCTGTCCTGCGTGGTGGGCACCCAGTCCCTGGAAGTGACCCGCGAATGCCTGGCGTACCTCAAGCCCGGCACGCTGTTTGCCGACCTCACCACCGCCGCCCCCGAGCGCAAGCGCCTGGCCGGTGCCGAGGCCGCACAGCAACGGGTCGACTACGTAGATGTGGCGATCATGGGTGCTATTGCCTACCTGCGCGAAAAGACCCCGCTGCTGTGTTCCGGCGCCAAGGCGGATGCCTTTGTCGAGCTGTTGCTCAGCGCTGGGGCCACCGCGCGCGCCCTGCCCGCCAGCCAAGCCGGCGATGCAATCACGCTGAAAATCCTGCGCAGCGTCTTCACCAAAGGCATGGAAGCACTCGCGGTGGACGTATTGCTGGCGGCCGAACGCCAACAACTGCGCCCCGCCCTCTATGAAGTGCTCAAGGATATCGACCAGGCACCTCTGCCCGCCTTCCTGGAAATGCTTGTGTCCACCCACGTGGTGCACGCCACACGGCGCTTGCATGAAGTCGAGGATGCCCAAAGGCAGTTGGCGCTGCTCGGCATGGCCAGCAGCGTACTCGGCGGCGTGCGCCAGCGCTTCAGCCACAGCAGCGAAGGCCTGGTGCTGGAACCGATCACCGAAGAACAACCAAGCCTTGCCCAAGCATTGGATTGGCTCGGCCGTCACACCCCAACCGCTTGAACAGCCCTTATAAAAACGGAACGCCACCATGCCTGTTACCCAAGACCAACTCGACACCCTCAAACAACTGGGCACCGCCACCATCCACGAAGCCCAGGGCCAGAAAGGCGCTCTGGACAGCGGCCTCCGCCCGGTCGATCCGAGCCTGCGCCTGGCCGGCCCGGCCTTGACCGTAGACTGCCGCCCCGACGACAACCTGGCCATCCACTATGCCCTGACCAAAGCCAAACCCGGCGATGTGCTGGTGGTGGACGCCAAGGGCTTCATGGAGGCCGGCCCCTGGGGCGACCTGCTGACCCTGGCCTCGCAGAAACTCGGGATTGTCGGCCTGGTGATGAACGGCGCCGTGCGCGACGCCAATGCCATCATCGAAATGGGCTTCCCGACCTTTTCCCGCGGCCTGAGCATCAAGGGCACCAACAAATGCCAGCCGGGAAAGGTCAACGTGCCCATCGTGATCGGTGGCGTGAACATCAACCCGGGCGACATCATCGTCGGCGACCGCGATGGGCTGGTGGTGGTGGAACAGGATCGCGTTGAAGAAGTGATCCGATTGAGCCGTAGTCGGGAAGATAAGGAGGATGGGATTCGGGCGGGGCTGGAAGCTGGGAAAAGTACGGTTGACCTGCTGGGGTTGGCGCCGACGCTGGAGAAATTTGGGATGCGCTGATGCAAGCAGGGCAATTTCCCGATCACGTGTAGGATCTGCCTGATTCTCATCAAACGACTGGAGCCCGCGCCACTTTTTCGCTAGATTCCTTCCCAACGCATATGGGCAACCATGTGCCCACCTTCCGAGGCCCGTTGCGAGAAATCGCACGGGCTTTCGTGTTTCTCATGGATGGGGAAATCGAATTTGACTCAATACATTGCTTATCTGGATGAGTTTGGCCACGTGGGCCAATATGTTTCTCGAAAACATCCGATGTACAAAACCAGCCCTGTATTCGGTCTGGGCGGCATGCTGATTCCCGCCCAAGAGGTTCGCGAATTCGCGATCTACTTCTACAAGCTCAAGTGCCAGTTGCTCGCCTGGGACTCAAACACAAAAACCCACAACATTTACCGGCCTACCATTGGGAAAAGAAGGGCTCTGCGCTGTTTACTGTGGACAATGTAAGCAAATATAGAGAGCTGAGAAGGTCTTCATTTCGCCTCCTGAGTCATATCCGCAAAATTGGCGGACACATTTTTTACACCGGTGAGCACAAGCCTACCGAACCCAGCGAACACAACTCGACCGAGACATTCAAGCGAGCGCTGCTCCAGTCCATCCGAAAAATCGATCGCTTTTGCACGTTAAACAATGCCTCGTTCATCGTCCTGCTGGATGAGCAGAAAGCCGGAAATGAATGGCGCGAACGAAACGTTGAAGCTTGTACCTTGGCGATGTTTGAAGACCCGTCGGAAAAATGCCGCACACTCATAGAGCCGCCACTTCAAGGTGAGAGCTATCTATTTCAAACCTTGCAATGCGCTGACTGGCTGTGTGGATTGATTGGCCGACTGACGACTTTTACCGTCGCGCCCGACGAGTTCGAAGACTGGCAGCTCTTCGACATGTATTTCGCCGCGCGCATCGCAGACGTAGCCCTGCCCGGCAGCGGTCTGGAACAAAAGAAATGGGTTAAACTTTCCGAGCGGCTCCCTCAGCTGTCAGCAAATGACTGTTAATCATTGGGCGCCCTAACGGCGCCTACCCCAGGTTTCACACAGTGTTGCGACCATCTGAAGACAGACCGATGCAACGTCGCGCAAGAATTGTGGTGGGGTCCACCAAGGCAACGCGATAGTTGCCGACCCGGAACGACTCACTGTGCGCCAACACCAACGGCAACTCCGTACACCCCAAAATCAACACCCTCGCCCCCTGCTCACACAAATGCTCTGCCGCCAGTAGCAATTGCTCGCGGCAGACGCCCTCGGTAAATCCGGCCTTGATACCCCGCTCGCCGTAAATCGCTTCCATCACCAGCGCTTGGTAATCGAAACCGGGTGTGATGAGTTGCAACCCCGAACGCCGCGCCACCTGGTGATAGACCTGGCTTTGCAGGGTGCCGGAGGTCGCCAGCAGGCCAACCGCCTGGCCACTGCCGTAGGTGCTCACGATCCACTCCACTGTTTCGCTGAGCATGTTGACGATGGGCACGCGCAAATGCGCCTGGATGCGTTCGACAAAAGCATGGGCGGTGTTGCACGGGATCGCGATGGCTTGGGCGCCAGCACTTTCCAGGCGTTTGCAGGTGGCGTACAGCGCCAAGGTGGGGTCGGTTTCGTCGCGCAACAGGTTGGCGGTACGGTCAGGGATCTGTGGGTTCTGTTCCACCACCATCTTGATATGGTCTTGGTCCTTGCCCGCCGGTGTGTGGGCGACCACCTTGCCCATGAAGTCCACGGTGGCCGCAGGACCGACGCCACCGACGATGCCCAGTTTGAACGGCGGCTGGCGCCTCGGGCCGTCGGCCTGGGTGGCGAACTCGGCATAGATCTGGTTGATGTCGAGCACACTGATGTCGCGCCGCTGCAGGTCGCCGCACACCAGCGACAGCTCGGTCATGCCCGGCACGATCACCGTGGCGCCCTGCCCTTGCAATGACAGGCACGCCTGGTACACCGACTCCAGCGGCACACCGTCGAGGTGGCCGTCCTTGATGCCATTGACGCCATACATTGCCTCCATCAACGCGACCTGGGCGTGGTCCTCCGGATACACCAGGTTGAAGTGCTGGCCGAGGTGTTTTTCAAACAAACCAGCGTGGCGCACGAAGTCCGATGCAATCACGCCCAGGGTGGCACCCGGTGCGACACTGCGCAGGATGTGCCGGACGAGTGCCTGCATCATGTCCAGCACGGGAATCCCCAACTCCTGCTGAATTTCCTCGCGGAAAGTCTGGCTGGCGAAACACGGCAGCAGTACCGCATCCACGCCACTGTCTTCAAAGGTCTTGCACACCTGGAACACATAGAATTTGCGCGCGGTCATGCTCGCGTGGCGGTCCAAAGGCAACAACACATCCTTGAAGGGGTGCTGCTCGAACAGGAAGTGATAGCGGCCCTGGTCCTCCAGCACGACTCTGGATTTGACCAGTTTGTAGAACAGATCGCCGCCCGCCAGCGAGCCGAGCCCGCCGACGATGCCCAATCGAGAAGTGGTGGTCATGTGCGCACCCTTTGCGACAGCTCAACAGGCTCTTCCTCAGTCTCGGATTTCGCCACCACCGCCGTGGCGATGCTGTTGCCGACCACGTTGGTGGCGGTGCGCGCCATGTCGAGGAACTGGTCGATGCCAATGATCAGCAGCAGCCCGGCTTCAGGCAGGTTGAACATCGGCAAGGTCGCCGCTACCACCACCACCGAGGCCCGCGCCACGCCGGCCATGCCTTTGCTGGTGATCATCAGCGTCAGAAGAATCAGCAGTTGCTGGGTGAAACTCAAGTCGATGTTGTAGGCCTGGGCGATAAACATGATCGCGAACGCCTGGTACATCATCGAGCCGTCAAGGTTGAAGGAGTAGCCCAGCGGCAACACGAAACTGGAGACGCGCTTGGGCGCGCCGAATTTCTCCAGGGCCTCCATGGTTTTCGGGTAGGCCGACTCGCTGCTGGCCGTGGAGAATGCCAGCAGGATCGGCTCGCGGATCAGCTTGCCGAGGGTGAACACCGAACGCCCAAGAAACAGGTAGCCAGCGGCGAACAGCAACACCCAGAGCAACGCAATCCCCAGATAAAACTCGGCGATGAGCTTGGCGTAATCCGCCAGCAGGCCCAGGCCGTTGGTGGTGATTGCCGAGGCAATGGCGGCAAACACACCGATTGGCGCGAAGGCCATGACGTAATCGGTGATCTTGAACATCACCTTGGCCAGTTCGTCGACGGTGTCGGTGATGCGCGTGTAACCGGCACGCTTGACGCCCGCCAGCGCGAAGCCGAAGAACAGCGAAAACACCACGATCTGCAGGATCTCGTTGTTGGCCATCGCCTCGGCAATACTGCGCGGGAACACGTGACTGATAAAGGTCTTGAGACTGAAGTCCCCGGTGTTGACCGGCACCGCCGCCGTGGCGTGTTGCACCACCTGCATGTTCAACCCGGCACCCGGCTGGAACAGGTTGACCAGCGCCATGCCGAGCATCAGCGAGACCAGCGACGCCGTGACAAACCACAGCATCGCCCGCACCCCAATACGCCCCACCGAACGCGAACTGCCCATGCTCGCGATGCCGCCCACCAAGGTGGCGAACACCAGCGGCGCAATGATCATCTTGATCATGCGCAGGAAGATGTCGGTCACCATCGAAAAGTACCCGGCCAGCGCCTTGGCGGCCTGCTCGCTGCCGGCATAGTGGTGACACGCCCAACCCACCAGCACGCCCAGGGCGATGCCGACTGCAATGCGACGGGGGAGTTTGTTCTTGTTCACAGGTACGGCCCTCGGATGGCTTTTGTTGTATGCCGGGGATTCTAGGGACAGCCCCCGACCACCATGATGAGTAATCCGGCTAACCCCATGCGCTTTTGGAATAGTTTGCAAAAAGCCCAGCCCCGCCTGGGCGCTGCGGCATACACTCAGGGCTCATCGCCTGGAGAGCCAGCATGCAGATCAAATGGTTGGACGACCTCTTGGCCATCGCCGAGTGGAAGAACTTTTCCCGCGCCGCCGAAGTGCGCTGCGTGACGCAATCGGCCTTGTCGCGGCGTATTCGCTCACTGGAAGAATGGGTGGGTGTCGAACTGGTCGACCGTGGCACCTATCCGGTGCAACTTACCGCTGCGGGCGTCGCCTTCTGCAGCGAAAGCCGCGACGCCCTCGCCGGCCTGATGCGCCTGCGCGCCAGCCTGCGCGAAGTGGAACGCATGCCGGGGCGCTCGATCCAGGTGACCGCCGGCCACAGCCTGTCGATGACCTTCCTGCCCAAGTGGCTGGCGCAGTTCCAGCGGCACACTGAGCAATTCAATGCACGGGTGGTGGCGGCGAATATTCATGATGCGGTGATTGCGCTGGAAGAGGGCAGCTGCGACCTGATGATCGTCTACCATCATCCGCTGGCGCCGATCCTGCTGGACGCGGAACGCTTCGGCAGCCTGGCCTTGGGGCATGACGCATTCATCCCGCTGTGCGCCCCGGACAAGCGTGGTCGGCCGCTGTATCGCCTGCCGGGCCACACAGGCAAACCCGTCCCGCATCTGGCCTACACCGCCACCACGTTCCTGGGGCGAGTGGCGGAAATCGTAATCAAGAACGGCCCTGCGCCCGCTGTGCTGGAGCGCTGCTACGAAGCCGACATGGCCATGCTGCTGATGCGCATGGCCATCGAGGGCTATGGGGTGGCGTGGCTGCCCCAGAGCGCGGTGGTGGATGAGTTGGAACGTGGGCTGCTGGTGCGTGCTGGGGGAGAGGAATGGAGTACACGGTTGGAGATTCGCTCGTATTGCGCGGTTGAAAACCAGAACCCGACGATGAGGAAGTTGTGGAGGACGCTGGAAGGTTGGCGCGCAGGAGCGCCCGACACTTGATACGCCCCCATCTTTGAGACGATCAGACAAAAACCTGAGCCTTACGCAACAAGGCTCCCCCCGGCAAAACCGCACACTTCTCCCAAGTTCTCACACACCGTGGAATGACTGGAGAAGTCCTCATGTTGCATTCATTCAACGCCGGCCTGCGTGCGGTCGGCAAGCTCGACACCCTCGGCACCCACCTGATGCGCCTGGCGATTGGCATCGTCTTCCTGTGGATCGGCGCGTTGAAGTTCGCCCCCTACGAAGCCGACAGCATTACTCCTTTTGTCGCCAACAGCCCATTCCTGTCGTTCTTCTACCAGCAGCCGCAGGACTATAAGACACACCTGACTCACGAAGGTGAGCTGGACCAGGACAAACGTGCCTGGCAAACGGCCAACCACACTTACGCCTTCTCTTACGGGCTGGGCACGGTGGAAATCCTGATCGGCCTGCTGGTGCTCTCCAACCCGCTCTCGCGCAAGACCGGCCTGCTCGGCGGCGCCCTCGCCTTTGCCACGCCGCTGGTGACCTTGAGTTTTCTGACCACCACCCCTGAAGCGTGGGTAAGTGCGGCGGGCGATGCCCAGCACGGGTTCCCCTACCTCTCTGGCGGCGGCCGGCTGGTGCTCAAGGATGTGCTGATGCTCGCCGGCGCCCTGCCCATCATGGCCGATTCCGCTCGGCGCTTACTGCAAGAACATTCCCTTTGAATCCTGGAGTCTCCTCATGAAAATGTTAGCCGCGCTTTCCCTTGCTTTCGTATTCAGCAACGCCTTCGCCGCACCTGCCGTCGAAAGCGCCCAGACCGGCGTACCGCTGGATGTGGCCAAAACCATCAGCGTCACCGACACCAGTCAGGCCTGCGGCGTGGTTCCCGTGGAGTGGGTCTACGATGACTCGCAGGGTGTACGGCATATTGCGAGCTATCTGGTGATGGGGAGCGGATGTACAAACTGAAGGAATCAGGGAAATCCTAGAGGCCTGCATCATTGCAGGCTTTCTACATTTCCAGATTGACATATCGGTAAATCTCGATATCCTCACGCCATGGACCTACTCGAAATATTCAAAGCCCTCTCAAACCGGACTCGACTTGAAATCCTGAAAGGTTTGAAGGACCCCGAAAAGAACTTCCCTGCCCAGGATGAAGGGGACGTTCATACGGTGGGCGTTTGCGTCAGCAGTATTCAGGAAGGCGTCGGGCTGTCGCAGTCGACCGTGTCCGATTACCTGGCAACGCTGCATCGAGCCGGCCTGATCGAAACCCGGCGCATCGGCCAATGGACCTACTACAAACGAAACGAAGCAACCATCAGTGCGCTTGCCGAGATCATTGGCAAGGAGCTGTAATTTTTTAACCCAGGATATCGATAATTCCCGATATCCCTTTTTACCGAAACGAGGTAATGCAATGAAAGCGATGAGGCTTAAATCATTTGGCGGCCCGGATTCGTTCGAACTCTGCGAGGTGCCCACGCCGGTGCCGCACACGGGACAGGTCCTGGTGCGGGTACACGCCACTTCCATCAACCCGCTGGATTATCAGGTACGACGCGGCGACTACTCCGACCTGGTGCCCCTCCCCGCCATCACCGGCCATGACGTCTCCGGCGTTGTCGAGGCCGTCGGGCCCGGCGTGACGAACTTCGTGCCAGGCGACGAAGTCTGGTACACCCCGCAGATATTCGACGGCCCCGGCAGTTATGCCGAATACCACGTGGCGGCCGAAAACATTGTCGGGAAAAAACCGCCCACGCTTAGCCACCTGGAAGCGGCCAGCCTGAGCCTTGTAGGCGGAACGGCATGGGAAGCGCTGACCGTGCGCGCAGCGCTTCGGGTGGGAGAAAGCATTCTGATCCACGGCGGTGCGGGCGGTGTGGGCCACGTCGCGATCCAGCTGGCAAAAGCCATCGGTGCCAGGGTGTTCACCACCGTGCGTGAAGCCAACGCTGAGTTCGCACGAAGTCTGGGCGCCGACGTGATCATCGACTACGAAAAGGAAGACTACGTCGACGTGATCATGCGGGAAACAGAGGGGCGCGGCGTCGATGTTATATTCGATACCCTCGGCGGCAACACGCTTTCGCGCAGCCCTGACGCACTGGCGCAACTGGGCCGCGTGGTGTCGATCGTCGACATTGCCCAGCCACAGAACCTGGTGCAGGCCTGGGGCAAGAATGCGAGTTATCACTTCGTGTTCACCCGGCAAAACCGCGGCAAACTCGACGAGTTGAGCACATTGGTAGCACGGGGTCAGTTGCGTCCACACGTCGGCGCCGTCTATGCACTGGCTGACATCGCACTCGCCCATGCCCGGTTGGAGAGCCCCAACAACGGCCTCCAAGGCAAAATCGCGATCGCCATCGAGCCCACCGCAGGAGCCAAGCCATGATCTACGAGATCGCCTTGCTCCCCGTTCACAAAGAACAGATTGAAACGTTCAGACAGGCGTTTGCCGAGGTCGCGCCTCTGCTCACCCGCGCAAAGGGCTACCTGGGCCACATGCTCGCCCAAGGGATCGAAACACCTGAGCGCTTCAACCTGATCGTGCGCTGGGCGTCGCTCGAAGACCATACGCCAGGATTCGAAGCCAGTGACGATCACCAGGCATTCATGCAGGGCCTGGAGGCATACTTTTCTGCAGAACCGCAGGTCTACCACATTGAGGGCACGGCCTTCGCCTGAATAAGCCAACAGTAAAAAAAGCCTGCCGCACGGCAGGCTTTTCTTTATCCGCTGTCTCGTCATGAGTAGGGCTAACGATTCAGTGAAATCAATTCATTTTCACTCAAGCAACCCCTCAGCCTAAACTGTTTGTTAATTAAAGACACTGTAAAGACCTCTGAGTAAAACCAGGCGAGACGTTCTTTCAGGTTTATCTCAGACATCAGGGCGCCAGGGTTATGAGCAAAGCATTCACGTTCAGCATTAAGCGAATTCGTTTCGACGAACATTATCAACCGTCCGAAAATACGCGCATCACGACCAACTTTGCCAATTTGGCGAGAGGCAAGCGTCGTCAAGAGAATCTGCGCAATACCTTAAGGATGATTGACAACCGCTTTAATGCCCTGGCGCATTGGGACAACCCCAAAGGCGATCGCTATACGGTCGAACTTGAAATCATTTCTGTTGAGATGAATATCGATGCCAGCTGCACGGGCAACGGCATCCCCCTGATTGAAATATTGAAATCAAATATTATTGACCACAAGACCCATGAACGTTTTGAAGGCATCGTAGGTAACAACTTCTCCTCCTACGTGCGTGATTATGACTTCAGCGTGGTGCTGTTGGGGCACAACAAGGATCAAGCCGAATTCAGCACGCCGGATAACTTTGGCGATTTGCACGGAAAGCTATTCAAGTGCTTCGTCAACTCCGACACCTACAAACAAAACTTCAATAAACCGCCGGTTATCTGTCTAAGTGTTTCAAACACCAAGACCTACCACCGGACTGAAAACCAGCACCCTGTCTTGGGCATTGAATACCAGCAGGATGAATACTCCTTAACGGATGAGTACTTCAATAAAATGGGTCTGAAGGTTCGCTACTTCATGCCGTCCAACAGCGTTGCGCCGTTGGCATTTTACTTTTCCGGTGATTTGCTCAGTGATTACACCAATCTTGAGCTGATCAGCACCATCAGTACGATGGACACTTTCCAAAAGATCTACCGGCCTGAGATTTACAACGCCAACTCGGCAGCCGGGCAATCCTATCAACCGAGCTTGAAGCATCAGGACTATTCATTAACCCTGATTGTTTATGACCGCGAAGAACGTAGCCAACTGGCTATCGAGCAAGGAAAGTTTGTCGAAGAACACTTCATCAAACCGTACCAGGCTGTTCTTGAGCAGTGGTCCGCTCACTGCGCGCTTTGACTTATTTAGAATACAAGGTCACCCATCGTGAAAAAATTACTACCGACTTCAACGGCTGGCAGCCTGCCTAAACCTGCTTGGCTTGCACAACCTGAAACGCTATGGTCCCCCTGGAAACTGCAAGACGAGGAACTGGTTGAGGGCAAACAGGACGCTTTGCGTTTGTCGTTGCAGGAACAACAACAAGCCGGCATTGATATCGTCAGCGATGGCGAACAAACACGCCAACACTTCGTCACCACCTTTATTGAACACCTTGACGGCGTTGATTTTGAAAAGCGTGAAACCGTCCGGATTCGTGATCGCTATGATGCCAGCGTACCGACGGTTGTTGGCGCGGTTTCTCGCCAAAAGCCCGTGTTTGTTGAAGACGCCAAGTTCTTGCGCCAGCAAACCAAGCAGCCGATAAAGTGGGCGCTGCCAGGCCCCATGACCATGATCGACACGCTGTATGACAACCACTATAAAAGTCGCGAAAAACTGGCGTGGGAATTTGCCAAGATCCTCAATCAAGAAGCCAGGGAACTGGAGGCCGCGGGTGTCGACATCATCCAGTTTGACGAGCCGGCCTTTAACGTCTTTTTTGACGAGGTGAATGATTGGGGCGTTGCCACCCTGGAAAGGGCCATTGAAGGCCTTAAATGTGAAACCGCGGTGCATATTTGCTATGGCTATGGCATCAAGGCCAATACCGACTGGAAAAAGACGCTGGGTTCAGAGTGGCGCCAATACGAAGAAGCCTTTCCAAAGCTGCAAAAGTCCAGCATCGATATCATCTCGCTGGAATGTCACAACTCCCATGTCCCCATGGATTTGATCGAACTCATTCGCGGCAAAAAAGTGATGGTAGGCGCCATTGACGTGGCCAACCACACCATTGAAACGCCCGAGGAAGTCGCCAATACCCTACGCAAAGCGCTTCAATTTGTGGACGCCGACAAGCTCTACCCTTGCACCAACTGTGGCATGGCCCCGCTGCCTCGCCAGGTAGCCAGAGGCAAGCTGAACGCGCTGAGTGCAGGTGCGGAAATCGTTCGAAGAGAGCTCTCGAACTAGTGCTGGGCGAAGGCCGGAAGTGGAGCATGGCAGGGAAGAAAATGCCGCACCACTTTAGGCCTTCACGCTTTCGAACAGCACTCACTATTCAGGATTGACTATGTCACGTCCCAATACCGCTATCGAGCCATTGAGCTTTCGCGAAGCGCTCGGACACTACGCATCCGGTATCACGGTGATCACATCCCATGTGGATGACGAGCCCATTGGCTTCACTTGCCAGTCGTTCCATAGCGTGTCAATGAACCCGCCACTGGTGTCATTCAGCGTCATGTCCAACTCGGGCCAGCTATCCCAAGATCCGCCAGGCAGGAAGGTTCGCAGTCAATATCCTGTCAGCTGAGCAGGTCAGGATTTCCAACCAGTTCGCCCGTCGAGGCACGGATAAATGGCACGACATCGAATGGCAGGTATCGCCGCTGGGTAATCCGGTCATTGCCGGGAGCCTGCACTGGCTGGATTGTGAAATCCACGCCGAGCACGTCGCGGGTGATCACCTGATCGTGATTGGTGAAGTGAAAGCGCTGGATTTAGCCAAAGAGGCTGTTGCGACGCGGCCATTGCTGTATTTCAAAGGGCAATATTGCAACATCGCCACGCATGGCGTGGTTTGAATGGCTAACTAGGCTGCTCTCTTTTTTCAACGCAAAAAAAAGCCTGCATCTCTGCAGGCTTCTCTTTATGTTGCTATCTGGCTCCACGACCTGGACTCGAACCAGGGACCCAATGATTAACAGTCATTTGCTCTACCAACTGAGCTATCGCGGAATGCGCCGTATGTTACTGATTAAAAAGGATAAGTCAAGCCTTCTCCGGCATTTGGCGTGATTAAACCGGATGATCGGTTGAATCGGCGTGTTCCCTGGCCAACTCCAGCCACGCCAGCGCGGCCGGTGGCAGGTGGGCGCTGGTGCGCCAGGCCAGAGCGATGTGCCAGTCGGTGTGGGGTTCGTCCAAGGGAATCAGGGCGATGCCCGCGTGTTGATGCTTGTACGCCAGCATGCGTGGCACAAAGGCCACGCCCAGTCCGGCGGCGACCAGGTCGATGATGAAGTCGATCTGCCCGCTGCGTGCGGTCACCTTGGGGCTGACGCCTTTGCGCTCGCAGGCTGCGAGGATCTTGGCGTTGAGGGCGAAGCCGGCTTCGAACAAGATGAAAGGAGAATCCGCCAGGTCAGTGAAGTCGATGCAGCTGCGTTGGGCCAACGGATGACTGATGGGCAACACGGCCATCAAAGGTTCATTGCGCACGGGCTGGTAATCGAAATCTTCGTCTACCGGCAGCAGCAGCGCCGCCAGGTCGACCTCCCCCGCCTCCAGGCATTCGCGCAACTTTTTGCTGCCGTACTCGGTGAGTTCGATGTCGATATCCGGGTAGCGGCTGCGGTAGGTCGCAAACATCGTCGCAAACAGCACACCGCAACCTACCGGCGGCAGGCCGATGCGCAGCACGCCACGTTTTAAACCACGCAGGTCGTTGATCTCGGCCACCAAATCGTTGCGCTCGGCGAGCAGCACCAAGGCGCGGCGGTAGGCGATTTCGCCGGCGGCAGTGAGTTCGTTGCGATGGCCCAGGCGATTGAGCAGCGGCGTGCCCAGTTCATCTTCCAGGGTCTTGACCGCCTTGCTGACGGTGGATTGGGTCAGTGACACCACCTCGGCAGCCTGGGAAAAACCGCCCTGGCGCACCACTTCGACAAAGGCGCGCAACGTTCTGAGGTTCATCAGTATTCCTTTGGCGACTGGCTGCCAGCGATAAAAGTTGTTTTTATCATGCCAGAGAATTGCCTATCCTGAACCCACCTTGCCTTGTGGAGCCCCCAATAATGATCATCTCGTCCGCCTCCGACTACCGTGCAGCCGCCAAGCGCAAGCTGCCGCGCTTCCTGTTCGACTACATCGACGGCGGCGCCTACGCCGAACACACGCTGCGCGCGAACAGTTCGGACCTGGCCGAGATCAGCCTGCGCCAACGCATCCTGCGCAATGTTGACAATCTGAGCCTGAAGACCACGCTGTTCGGCCAGGCGCTGGACATGCCGGTGATCCTCAGCCCGGTGGGCCTGACCGGCATGTACGCACGACGTGGCGAAGTGCAGGCGGCCAAGGCAGCGGCGAACAAAGGCATTCCGTTCTGCCTGTCGACGGTGTCGGTGTGCCCGATTGAAGAGGTGGCATCGCAGAGCGCGCAGGCGATCTGGTTCCAGCTGTATGTGCTCAAGGACCGTGGTTTCATGCGCAATGCGCTGGAGCGCGCCCAGGCTGCCGGCGTGACCACACTGGTGTTTACCGTGGATATGCCCACGCCCGGCGCGCGTTATCGCGATGCGCACTCGGGCATGTCCGGCCCGTTCGCAGCACAGCGGCGCATGCTGCAAGCCGTCACCAAGCCGCAATGGGCCTTCGATGTAGGACTGATGGGCCGTCCCCATGACCTGGGCAATATCTCCAAGTACCTGGGCAAACCCACACACCTGGAAGACTACATCGGCTGGCTGGCGAACAATTTCGACGCCTCCATCAGTTGGAAAGACCTGGAGTGGATCCGCGAATTCTGGAAAGGCCCGATGATCATCAAAGGCATTCTCGACCCGCAGGACGCCAAGGACGCAGTAAGTTTCGGCGCCGACGGCATCGTGGTCTCCAACCATGGCGGTCGCCAGTTGGACGGCGTGCTATCCACCGCCAAGGCCTTGCCGCCGATTGCCGATGCGGTGGGCGATGACCTCACGGTGCTGGTGGACTCCGGCATCCGTTCCGGCTTGGACGTGGTGCGCATGCTGGCCCTGGGCGCCAAGGCCTGCCTGCTGGGTCGCGCCACGGCCTACGCGTTGGCCGCCGACGGCCAACACGGCGTGGAAAACCTGCTGGACATCTTCGCCAAGGAAATGCGCGTGGCCATGACGCTGACCGGCGTCACCTCCATCGCGCAGATCGACCGCTCTACCCTGGTCTAACCCTGCTGCTCGACGATCCCACGGGCCTTGAGTTGGGCCAGTTGCTCCGCCGACAAGCCCAACCGCTCACCGAGGATGTCGTCGGTGTGCTGCCCCAGCCTCGGCGCCGGCCGCACGTATTCCACGGGCGTGCCGGACATTTTTATCGGGCTGCCGACCATGGCGAAATCCGGGTTCTGCGGGTGTGGAATCTTCACCATCAGGTTACGTGCGATCACCTGGGGTTCTTCCAAAGATTGCGCAATCGAGTTGATCGCCCCCACCGGCACCTTCGACGCATGGATGCACGCCACCCACTCATCGGCGCTGCGCCCCAGGAAGTGCGCCGAGAGCAACGCAACGATCTCTTCGCGATGGGCCACGCGGTCGGCATTGCGACAAAAGCGCGGGTCCTGCGGCAAGTGCGGCAGGCCGATGCTCTGGCACAGGGCGATGAACTGGCTGTCATTGCCGCAGGCGATGATGAAGTCACGGTCGGCGGCGCGGAACACCTGGTAAGGCACGATGTTGGCGTGGGCATTGCCGTAACGCTGCGGCACCTTGCCTGATGCCAGGTAGTTCATGCTCTGGTTGGCCAACGTGGCGACCTGCACGTCCAACAACGCCATATCGATGTATTGGCCAACGCCGGTGCGCTCACGGCTGAGCAATGCGGCCTGGATTGCCACGGTGGAATACAGGCCGGTCATCAGGTCGGAAAACGCAACGCCAACTTTTTGCGGGCCGCCGCCTGGCAAATCATCACGCTCGCCAGTAATGCTCATTAAGCCGCCGATGCCCTGGATGATGAAGTCGTAACCCGGCTCTTCAGCACGCGGCCCGGTCTGGCCGAAACCGGTGATGGAGCAATACACCAAGCGCGGATTGATCTCGGCCAGGGTCGCGTAATCCAAGCCATAACGGGCCAGGGAGCCGGCCTTATAGTTCTCGATCAGTACATCCGAGCTGGCCGCCAATGCGCGTACCAACTCCTGACCTTCGGGCGTGGCCATGTCGATGGCCACGGATAACTTGCCGCGATTGGTCGACTGATAATAAGAAGCCTCACCGGACGATTCGCCGGTGTCGGTCTTCATCCAGGGCGGCCCCCAGGCACGGGTGTCGTCACCGCTTTTCGGGCGTTCGATCTTGACCACTTCCGCGCCAAGGTCGGCCAACACTTGCCCACACCAGGGGCCGGCCAACACACGACTTAAATCCAGCACCCGCAAACCTGTCAATGCACCCATTGTTCTTATCCTGTGAGGTTGGGAAATCAGCCGGCTGTCGGCTCTTCATGGCGCAGGGAAACCCCCAGCATCGCCCGCCGCCGCAGCCAGGGGCTGGGACGGTAACGCGGGTCATGGGTGAGTTCGCTCATGCGCTGCAAAATCGTGAGAATGCGCCGAGGCCCAAGCGCATCGCCCCAAGCCAGCGGACCCTTGGGGTAACCGAGGCCGAGTTGCACGGCCTGGTCGATATCTTCGACGCTGGCGATGCGCTGCTGGGCAATGTCACAGGCCAGGTTGACCACCATCGCCAGGGTGCGCTGGGCGACGAAGCCAACGCTGTCGCCAATCACTGTGACGCCCACGCCGTCCGACGCCAGCAAGGCGTGAGCCGCATCGCGCATGGCGGGCGATGTCAGCGGGTTCTGCATCAAGGTGCGATGGCGCGACAGGTCCGTCAGCAGGTCGATGCACAGGGTGCGCGCAGGGTCGGTATCGAAGCGCACGCAGGCGCTGGTGGCGTCGCGGCCATACGGGGCCAGCAGGCACAACGCCTCGGGCGAAGGTTGCGCAGCGTGTTCCAGGTGGGCGCCCAGGTTGATCACCAGGGCGCTCAAGCGTTCGTAGTCTTCACTGTTTTCCGTGGCGATCCATACCGGCGGTTGTTGTTGCACCGTGGGCACTGGCTGGGGTTGCGGGCCGTTGATGAGCTGGCCGTTTTCATACTGATAGAACCCGTGGCCGGTCTTGCGGCCAAGGCGGCCGCCCACCAGCATCTGCCGGGTCAGGGACGAGGGTTTGTAGCGCGGTTCCTGATAGAACTGGTTGTAGATCGACTCCATCACCGGGTGCGACACATCCAGGCCGGTGAGGTCCAGCAACTCCAACGGCCCCATCCGGAACCCGGCGCCGTCGCGCAGGATGCGGTCGATATCACCGCGCTCGGCAATGCCCTCATCCAGCATCTTCAAGGCTTCGGTGCCATAGGCACGGCCGGCGTGGTTGACGATGAAACCCGGCGTGTCCTTGGCGCGCACACCGCGATGGCCGATGCGTGCAACCAGGGCCAGCAGCGCGTCGCCCACCTTTGGCGCGGTGGCCAAACCATCGATCACCTCCACCACGCGCATCAGCGGCACCGGGTTGAAGAAGTGCAGCCCGGCCACGCGTTCAGGGTGTCGGCAACCGGTGGCGATGGCCGTGACAGACAGCGAGGAGGTGTTGGTGGCGAGGATACAGGTCGGGCTGACGATGCCTTCCAGCTGTTGCAGCAGGCCGCGTTTGGCGTCGAGGTTTTCCACGATGGCTTCGACGACCAGGTCGCAATCGCCCAGGTCATCAATCGCCTCGGCAACCCGCAGGTTGGCCAGCGCCGCCTCCATCGCGGCCTGGCTGATCTTGCCCTTGCTCACCAATTTGGCAAAGGTGCCGCTGAGATTATCCCGAGCCGATTGCGCAGCGCCTTCACGGGCATCGAACAGACGCACCACCACACCGGCCTGGGCTGCGATTTGTGCGATGCCGGCGCCCATGACGCCAGTGCCCACCAGCCCCATCGTATTCAAGGTGTCGGTCATGCTTATTCCCCCCGATAATGCGGCGTGCGTTTCTCGAAGAACGCCGCGGCGCCCTCCTTCTGGTCCTTGGAATCGAACAGCAATTGGAATGCCTTGCGTTCCAGCACCAAGGCGCTTTCCAGCGGCAGGTCGGCGCCGGCCAGCATCACCTCCTTGATCTGCTCCACCGCCAACGGCGGCAATGCGGCAATCTGCGCGGCCAGCTCCAGGGCGCGGGGCAGTGTCTGGTCGTCGCTGACCATTTCGCTGAGCATGCCGATGGCCAGGGCTTCTTTCGCGCTGACCATGCAGCCAGTGAGCGCAATGCGCATCGCCTGGAATTTACCCACCGCGCGGATCAGACGTTGAGTGCCGCCCGCGCCAGGCATCAAGCCGAGCTTCACTTCCGGCTGGGCAAATCGTGCCGACTCGCCCGCCACGATCAGGTCGCAATGCATCGCCAGCTCGCAGCCACCGCCCAGGGCAAAACCGTTGACGGCGGCAATCACCGGCTTGGGGCAACGGCTGATGGCTTCCCACAGGTATTCCGTGTGACGGCGGTACATATCGATTGCGCCCGCACTGGCGAACTCCTTGATGTCCGCGCCGGCCACGAAGAATTGCTCGCCACCGGTCAGCACGATGGCGCGCACATCCTGGCGTCGGGACAGCGCGCGGAAGTGCTCGGCGAGGGCTTCACGCACCTGGGCGTTGAGGGCGTTTTTCACTTCAGGGCGGTGGATACGCACCACGGCCACGCCATTGTCATGGACGTCGAGGGTCACCACGGGTGGGTTAGCGCTGGTCACATTCACTCCTGCTGCACGGTTCTTGTTAGTTGGACTGCCATATGTTTCGCTGTGCGAAATAACATTCCGTATTTGTCGATTAGCATAAGTACCGACCCCGCAGGTGTAAACGAAAAAACCCGAGCAACGCTCAAAACATCGACTAACTCGCTGTTTCAAAGGGATTTATCCTTGGAGAAAATCACAAATCAAAAGGTTGATTAGTTTCGCTGTGCGGAATAGTATTTTGTTTTGTTGATTTTATAAAAAAATGAGGATTACCATGCGCCGTCGAAACCCCGAGCCGGACAGCACCGAAGTTTCCGCTTTCGAGCACGTGTTGATCGACCCGATGAACAACGATGAGGAGGAAGACAAGGACCGCCAGTTCGTCACCGCGCTGGCCCGAGGCCTGGAACTGCTGCGCTGTTTTACGCCGAGCGAGAGCGTATTGGGCAACCAGGAACTGGCGCGCAAGACCGGGTTGCCGAAACCGACGATCACCCGCATGACCCACACCCTGACCCGCCTGGGTTACCTCAAGCACCTGCCGCAGTCGGGCCGGTACCAGTTGGATGTGGGCGTGATGGCCTTCGGTTACGCGATGTTGTCGAACCTGTCGATCCGCGCCGTGGCGCATCCGTTGATGGAGACCATGGCCAAGTACGCCCAGGCGGCCGTCGCGATGGCCACTCGGGACCGCCTCGACGCGGTGTACCTGGACGTGGTCCAGGGCGAAGCGAACATGACCATGCGCCGCCAGGTCGGCACACGGTTGCCGTTGCACTTGAGTTCAGCAGGCCGCGCCTGCCTGGCAGCGATGCCGGAAAACGAGCGGGAGTTCATTCTCGACCATATCCGCCAGCGTCATCTGGAGGACTGGCCGAACATCCGCAAGGGGCTGGAACGCGCCTTCCGGGACTACACCGATTTCGGCTATTGCATGTCGATCGGTGAGTGGCACCGCGATGTCAACGCCATCGCCGTGCCCCTGCGACACGCACAACACGGCTTGCTGGCGTTCAACTGTGGCGGACCGAGTTTCCACCTCTCCCGGGAGAAACTCGAAGACGACATCGGCCCACGCCTCAAGCACATGGTGAACAATATCGAGGCCGCCACCCGCTAGCTGGACCGGTGCATGGCCTCGGCAGATTGACGATAACAGGCCCGCCGAACGGGCCGCTGAGGAATGCACATGATCCGAGACGCACAAACGCTTCATATCCTGGTGGACGCCATTGCGCAGTTCGTCGACGAAGCGCTGATCCCACGGGAAAACGAAGTCGCCGAGACCGATGAAATCCCGGCGGACATCGTCAGCCAGTTCCAGGACATGGGCCTGTTCGGCCTGACCATTCCCGAAGCCTACGGCGGCCTGGGCCCTGACCATGGAAGAAGAGGTGACCATCGCCTTTGAACTGGGGCGCACCTCCCCGGCCTTCCGTTCCTACTTCGGCACCAACAATGGCATCGGCTCCATCGGTATCCTGCTGGATGGCACCGACGCCCAGAAAGAACACTACCTGCCACTGTTGGCCAGCGGCGAGCTGCTCAGCTCGTTCTGCCTCACCGAGCCGGATTCGGGCTCCGACGCCGCCTCGCTGAAAACCACCGCCGTGCGCGATGGCGACCACTACGTGATCAACGGCACCAAGCGCTTTATCACCAACGCACCCCACGCCGGGATTTTCACCGTAATGGCACGCACCGACCCGGCGATCCGTGGCTCGGCCGGAATCAGCGCGTTCATCATTGAACGTGACACGCCCGGCCTGTCCCTGGGCAAGCGCGACCACAAGATGGGCCAGCAAGGCGCCCACACCAGCGACGTGATCTTCGACAACGTGCGTGTGCCCGCCAGCCAATTGATCGGCGGTGTGGAGGGCGTGGGTTTCAAGACTGCCATGAAGGTCCTCGACAAAGGCCGCCTGCACATCGCCGCCGTCAGCGTGGGTGCTGCCGAGCGCATGTTGAACGACGCGCTGAACTACGCAATCGAACGCAAGCAATTTGGCCAGCCGATTGCCGAGTTCCAGTTGATCCAGGCCATGCTCGCCGACAGCAAGGCCGAGATCTACGCCGCGCGTTGCATGGTGCTCGACGCCGCCCGCAAGCGCGACGAAGGTCAGGACATCGGCACCGAGGCGTCGTGTTCGAAGATGTTCGCCACCGAAATGTGCGGCCGCGTCGCTGACCGTTGCGTGCAGATCCACGGCGGCGCTGGCTATATCAGCGAGTACGCCATCGAACGTTTCTACCGGGATGTGCGCCTGTTCCGCCTGTATGAAGGCACCACGCAGATCCAGCAACTGGTGATTGCCCGCAACATGATTCGCGCGGCGCAGCGCTAGGACTCACCGCACCACCATACCCAATGCCCTAACAACTACAAGCAAGGTATCGCTATGGAAGTCGCCGCATCGGCGGGCGCGTTGTCGCCTGCAAAAAGCAAACTGTGGATCGTCGTTTTCATCTTCTGCTTCCTCGGCCTGTTGATCGATGGCGCGGACCTGATGTTGCTGTCCTACAGCCTCAGCAGCCTCAAGGCCGAGTTCGGCCTAACCAGCGTCGAAGCCGGCAGCCTGGGCAGCTTCACCTTGGCCGGCATGGCCATCGGTGGTATCTACGGCGGCTGGGCCTGTGACCGTTTCGGCCGGGTGAAAACCGTGGTGTGGAGCATCGTGCTGTTCTCCGTGGGCACGGCCATCCTGGGCATGACCCACAGCTATTGGCAGTTTGCAGCCACCCGGTTTTTCGCCTCCCTCGGTCTGGGCGCGCTGTATGTGGCGTGCAACACCTTGATGGCCGAATACGTGCCGACCCGCTACCGCACTACTGTGCTCGGCACCCTGCAAGCCGGTTGGTCGGTGGGCTACATCGTCGCCACCTTGCTGGCGGGATGGATTCTTCCGGAGCACGGCTGGCGCTGGTTGTTCTACGTGGCCATCATCCCGGTGATCCTCGCCGTGCTGATGCAGCGCTTGGTGCCTGAGCCTCAGGCCTGGTTGACCGCACGCGCCGAGCGGGCGAAAGACAAAGCCAACGGCAGCCAGCACGCCCTGAAGAAAAAGCCCGACGGCATGTTCAAGCTGATCTTCAGCGATCCCAAGGCCAGCCGCATGTTCCTGCTCTGGGCCCTGACCGCAGGCTTCCTGCAATTCGGCTACTACGGCGTGAACAACTGGATGCCGTCGTACCTGGAAAGCGAATTGGGGATGAACTTCAAGTCGATGACCAGCTACATGGTCGGCACTTACGCGGCGATGATCTTCGGCAAGATCCTCGCGGGCCTGGCGGCGGACCGCCTTGGACGTCGCGCGGTGTTCGCGTTCGGCGCCCTGGGCACGGCGATCTTCCTGCCGGTGATCGTGCTGTTCCAGAGCCCCGAGAATATCCTGTGGATGCTGGTGGTGTTCGGCTTCCTGTACGGAATTCCCTACGGCGTGAATGCCACCTACATGACCGAAAGCTTCGAAGCGAAGTTTCGCGGTTCGGCGGTGGGCGGTGCGTACAACATCGGTCGTATCGGCGCAGCGGTGGCGCCCGCGGCGATCGGTTTCCTGGCGTCCCATGGCTCCATCGGCATGGGCTTTTTGGTGATGGGCGGTGCGTACTTTATCTGCGGTGTCATACCTGCGTTGTTTATTCGCGATAAGCAGTTCGATCCGCAGAAACAGTAAGGCCACCGCTGAGTTGCCAAATAACTGGCGTCATCGTTCAGCGACTGTTTTTAGCGATAAAAACAGTCGCTTGATTTATAAGGCTTTTTATTAATTTTAAGCCATTTGGCATGAATCTCGCTCTAACCTCATTCAAGCAGGTTAAGCGATGACAAGACGTGCGGCAGCGCCCAGGGGTTATAACCCTGTGTAAAGCGGTCTAAACTGTTACTCATGTTTTACGGAACTGACGGAACAGTAAGACGCTTGGCACTCGCCACTCTCATCGAGCCTGTAAGACAGCCAAGTGCTTAGAGGCCGATCGCTTATGAAAACACCTACCCAGACCAACGCAATTGACTTTGACAGTGCCAAATTGCAACGCCTGGGGTTTGGTCAGCCATCCCTCCTCCCACGCCGCCCTACTACCCTTGCTCAACTTCGCCAGCAGTTGGGCCTGCAATTGCAGACCAGCCTGGAGCCGGAGCGCATCCTCGGTGTGTTCTTCCGTGAGATCCAACGCCTGGTGCCCCTGGATGCCTTGCAATACCGTCATCAAGCCAGCGACTTGCGCCTGGAATTCGGCCATCGCGGCCACCACTCAGTGAGCTATAGCCTGAGCCATGAAGGCGAGCACCTGGGCGAGCTGATCTTTCGTCGCAACCAGCGCTTGGCAGAAGAAGAACTCGGCCAACTCGAATCCTTGCTGGCCACCCTGCTCTACCCGATGCGCAACGCCCTGCTCTACCGCGCCGCCACCCGCAGCGCCTTGCGCGACCCGCTGACCGAGACCGGCAACCGCATTGCCATGGACCAGACCCTGCAACGGGAAATCGACATGGCGCGCCGGCACCTCAACCCGCTGTCTTTGCTGATGCTGGACATCGATCACTTCAAGACCATCAACGACACTTACGGCCACGCCGCTGGCGATAAGGTGCTGCGCGCCGTCGCCGGGGCGATCAAGAGCCAGTTGCGTAACGTGGATATGGTGTTCCGGTTTGGCGGGGAAGAGTTTCTGATCCTGCTGTCCAACACGGGTCGCGATGCGGCGGCGATGGTCGGTGAACGACTGCGCCAAGCGGCACAGGCCCAGGACTATTGGGCGGATGACACGCGGATCGAATTGACGGTGAGCCTGGGTTGCTCGACCTTGCTGGCCGCCGAGTCCGCCGAAAGCCTGCTACGCCGGGCCGACAGCGCCTTGTACGTGGCCAAGCGAGAGGGTCGCAACCGCCTGGCAATGGCGGGGTAAAGCCCCGCCACTCCCGTTACATCACGCTTCGCTGGCGACCCGCGCCTGGCGCTCGCGCGCCACGGCTGGGGCTTTTTCTTTCTCCAGGCGCATGCAGCTTTCCAGGAACAGGTACATGTAGTCGTAGCTCTTGCACACGGCCCTGGCGCAGCTCGGTCTGCAGTTCCTTGGTCGGGTTCATGCCGGCCAGGGTGCAGATGATTTCCAGCGCTTCCCACGGGTGGGCATCATCGTACTGCGCGTGCATCTTCAGCCACTTCATCGCACGCTTGCGCTCTTCCTCTGGGAAGGCCGCCGCATAGACACCGGTAGAACACACCACGGCAGACCATTCCCCGGTAGCCCCTTCGATCGCATAGTTGGTCGCGGCGATGGCCACGATCAGCGAGTCGGCAGAGCTGGTGTGCCAGCACCAATGGCTCAGTGCATGCAATTCCGGCGGTACGTTCTGGGACTGCAATTCCTCCAGGCTCACGCCGTGGGCACGGGCCCAATGCACCCAATAGTCGGCGTGGTTGAGTTCCACACGAATATTGCGCATCAGCCAGCGGCGCGCCATGTCCTCCCCAGGATGGCGGGCAAATTTGGTCTTGGTGAGGTTCTGTGCCATGTACAAGGCAAACTGTTCCACCACGGGCCATCCACCAATCAGGTAGTGGCGCATGGTCTTGGCGCTGAGGGTGTTGTCGCGCATACGCTGGTACAGTTCATGTTCGACAACGCGGCGCTTGCTCTCGCTACAGTCCAGGATCAGTTTCTGAGCCCAGGCGGGGTAACTGGAGGCTTCCATAAGCGGGCCGGTTCTGATGAATGTGTCGATCACTGTTAAGGCTCCTTTTTAAGTGTGATTGTACAGACCAGCAAATGTTTCAGCGGAATGTGCCGGGCGCCTTGAATAACAGAGGCTGCGGCCGCACAGGTCGACACTGCAAGCTATCAAAGGTAAACAATTGCGGTCGTTCAATCAGGTAGCCCTGAGCGTAATCCACACCAATTTCGAGTAATGCCTGTTCGATTTGCGGTGTCTCGACAAATTCAGCAATTGTGCGCTTACCCATGACATGGCCGATGTGGTTGATCACTTCGACCATCGCGCGGTTAATCGGGTCGTCCAGCATATCCTTTACGAAACTTCCATCGATCTTCAGGAAGTCTACAGGTAAATGTTTAAGATAGGCGAATGAGGACATTCCGGCACAAAAGTCATCCAACGAGAAATGACAGCCTAAGGCTTTGAGTTCATTAATAAAGCGGATCGCACTGCCTAAGTTTGCGATAGCACTGGTTTCAGTTATTTCAAAACAGATCATGCCCGGCGGAATACCGTATGTATGAAACTTCTCACGTAAAAACCCGAGGAAGTCATCGTCACCAATAGTGATGCCTGACAAATTGATCGCACACATGGCCATGGGGCGCCCCGGCCGCTCCTGCATGCATCGGTTGATGATCTTGAACACATTCTCGACCACCCAACGGTCCAGGGACGTCATCAAGCCATAACGCTCGGCCGCCGGGATAAAGCTGTCGGGCAGGATGATGCGACCCGCCTCGTCATGCAGGCGCAACAGGATCTCGATATGCCCATTGCCCGCGTCGGTATGCCCCAGGGGCGAAATCTCCTGTGCGTACAGGCAGAAGCGGTTCTCCTCCAACGCCATGTGCAGACGCTGCACCCAAGCCATTTCGCCAAACCGCAGGGACAGTTCCGAGTCATCGGCGTGGTAAACCTGCACGCGGTTGCGGCCTTTTTCCTTGGCCATGTAGCAGGCCATGTCGGCGGCGCGCAGTGAGGTTTCCAGCGTCGTCGGGGTTTGCCCCAGATGCACCAGGCCAATGCTGACGGTGGTCATGAACGGCCGCCCCTTCCATACAAAGTGCAGGCTTTGCACGGTATGGCGCAGGCTCTCGGCGATCTTTTCCGCCACCGCTGCCGGGCAGTTCTCCAACAGGATGCCGAACTCATCACCGCCCAGCCGCGCCAGGGTATCGCCCTCGCGCAGGTCCGACTGCAGCAGCGCGCAGATATGCCGCAGCAATTCATCACCGGCCGCGTGGCCACAGGTGTCATTGACCAGTTTGAACTGGTCCAGGTCAAGAAACATCAACGCATGCCGCTCGCCCAAATGCTGCGATGTGGGGTGCAGCACCTGCTCCAGGCGGAATTCGAATTCGCGGCGGTTGGCCAGGCCGGTCAGAGCGTCATGGGTCGCCTGCCAGGACAGGTTGGCGATGTATTGACGCTCCTGGGTCATGTCATGCAATACCAGCACCGCCCCCGTGACCTTGCCGGCGCTGCGGATCGGCGCGCCCACCAGGGTCACCGAGACCGTGCTGCCATCCAGGCGCTGGATGGTCTTGGAGTGTTCGCTGCCACCGCTGAGTTGGCCCTTGACGATGTGTTCGATCAGGGTGAAGCCATCCGGTTGGGCATTGTCATCCAGCAGGTTGAACAGCGCCGCCAGGGGCAACCCCTGAGCCTGGGCCGAATTCCAGTGGGTCAGCGCCTCGGCCGCAGGGTTCATGTAAGTGATGGCGCCGTCGACGTCAGTGGTGATCACCCCATCGCCAATCGATTCCAGGGTGATCTGCGCACGCTCCTTTTCTTCTTGCAGGGCATCGGCAAACGCGTGGCGCTGGGTCAACAGCTTATGGGTTCGTAGCAGTGCCAGTACGATGAGGCCGAGGGCCGTGGCCAGGTTGGTAATCAGCAGCAACCTCAGGATCATCCGCGAGCCTTCGCCCAAGGCATCACTGAAAGCCTTGGCCGCCGGGGTCACCCCTTCGTTGATGGCGATGATATGGGCTTTCCACTGACGCACATCGTTGGCGCTCACCTGGTCGCGGGTGATTGAGCTGTGCATCTCCCGCGCAAGGTCATCCAATTGCACCAGGTAGCTATCGCCTACGGTCCACAGCTCGATGGCTTTTTCCAGGTAGCTGAAATGGCGGAAATTGAGGTACAGCCAGATCAAACTGGAGACGTCATCCGGGTGGTTGCCCCCCTTGAGGATGCCCAGGCGGGCAGCGTTGAGGTCTGGCGTGGATTGGTCCAGCGCAACGCGCAGTTCGTGCCCGCCCTGGGGCACGGCGATAGCCTGCTGATATTTGAGGTAGGTGGCTTCGTCGCGGTTGTCAGCGTAAAGCGTCAGGTAATAGATGGCATCTTTCTGGCCCTTGGACCACAGGCTTTCGCCTGCCACATAGCCCCGCACTGCCGAGAGCACGTAGAGACTGACGCAGCCTAACAATGCCTGGAACAGGACGACGGCGATAAAAGGCCAGACAATGCCCAACAGCCGTGGCGTTCCGAGAGTCCGCTTTTGCTTCATGAAGCCCCTTGCACATGCACCGCTGGTTACGCACGCGAAAAACCGCTTCCGATAGCTCAGCCTAGGCTAAATCAACGAACTTGTTGCAAGTGCCCGTAGAGTTTGGCGTACAACCCACCGTCAGCGATCAGCTGCTGATGGTCGCCGTCCTCGGCAATGTGACCGCCGTCAAACACCAATACTCGATCAGCCTGCTTAACCGCCGACAGACGGTGGGCGATAATCAGTGTAGTACGGCCGCTGAGGAACCGCGCCAGCGCCTGGTGCAGGTTGTATTCGGTGGCAGCATCGAGGGCGGAAGTCGCCTCGTCGAGGATCACCACTTTCGGTTCGGCCAATACCATCCGTGCAATCGCCAGGCGCTGACGCTGCCCACCAGAAAACCGCACCCCGGAACGCCCCACCACACTGTCCAGGCCCATGGGCAATGCCTTGACGGTAGCCTCCAGTTGGGCGATTTCCAGTGCCTGCCAGCAGGCCTGGTCACTGCGTTCACGGCCCATGGTCAGGTTGGCGCGCACCGTGTCGTTGAACAGTGCCGGGTGTTGCAGCACCACGGCGACGTTTTCTCGAATGGTCTCCAGGCCGATTTCCTGCTGAGTGGCGCCACCGAAGCGGATAGTTCCAGCCTGTGGCGTATAAAGTCCGAGCAACAGTTGCACCAGGGTACTTTTGCCGCCGCCGCTCGCGCCGACGATGGCCACCTTTTCGCCGGGCGCGATGGCCAGGTTCAACTGGTCGAGGACCAAGTCTTCGCCATAACCAAAATTGAGGCCGCGTACTTCGATGCCGACGGTCTCACGCCCCACGAAGGGATCTTCGCCACCGGCGTATTGCGGCTCATCGGCACGCGCCAGCAGCTCGTTGATCCGCGTCAGCGCGCCGCCCGCCGCGTAGTAGGCGTATTGCAGGTTCAGCAACTGCTCCACCGGACCGATCATGAACCACAGGTAACTGAACACCGCGAGCATCTGGCCGATGGACAGGTCGGAGAACAACACGGTGAGCATCGCCGCAGCGCGGAAGATGTCGATACCGAACTGGAACAGCAAACCACTGGCGCGGCTGGAGGCGTCGGTTTTCCACTGGGAGTGGATCGCGTAGTCGCGCACTTCCTGGGCACGCTGGCCCAGACGCCCGAGGAAGAAACCCTGGCGGTTGCCGGCGCGGACTTCCTGGATTGCGTCCAGGGTTTCAGTCAGGGCCTGGGTAAACCGTGAGGTGCTGTCGTTTTCCAGCTTCTTCAGGTGTTTGACGCGCTTGCCCAACTGCACCGTGGCGTAGATCACCAGCGGGTTGAACAACAGGATCAGCAGCGCCAGTTGCCAATGCATCCACACCAGGATCGCCGAGGTGCCCACCAGCGTGAGCATGGCCACCAGGAAGCGGCTGAGGGTTTCGCCGACGAATTTGTCCAGCGTGTCGAGGTCGGTGACCAGATGAGTCGTGACCGTGCCGCTGCCCAGGCTTTCGTACTCGCCCAGGGAGATACGCTTGAGCCGCTCGATCAGGCGCACGCGGATGCGGTACACAATGTCCTTGGCCAATCGCGCAAACAAGCGCGCCTGCACTACGTTGAACACCAACGCACCACAGCGCAGGAACAGGGTCACCAGCAGCATCAGGCCGATATAGCCAGCCGCCTTCTGCCAGCCCAGCGGCAATGCATGATTCATGACCTTGAGCGCAGCGTCGCCATGGCCCAGCAGGACTTCGTCCACCAGCAGCGGCAACAGCAACGGGATCGGCACGCTGCACAGGGTCGCCAGCACGGCGACGCCATTGGCGATCCACAGGGATTTCTTGTGACGCAGGGCCAGGCGGCGAATCTCCGCCCAGGTCAGGCGATCGGTGCGCTGGGCGGGTTCATGCACAGGTGGCTCGCTCCAGCCATCGGCCCAGTAGAGGCGATAGCTCGGACAGCGGCTGGTAACCGTTGGTCAGCAAGGCCAATTGACCATTGCGCTCGGCCAGCAGCGTCGGGAAACCAGCGATGCCCAAATCCTGCACCCAGGTGAAATCGGCCGCCGTAGCCGCATGCTGCTCAGCGCGGTCAAACTCGCCAGCAAACTCGATACGCGGGATACCCGCTTGTTCCGCCAGTTCCACCAGCACGCTGGCGAGGGTCACGTCGCGGCCTTCCACATAGAACGCACGCTGGATCAGCCCCAGCAGCTTCCAGGCGCAGTCCGGCGCCAGGCTACGGGCGGTGACAATGGCCCGGCACGCCGGCTCCGTGTCATACACAAAACCGTCGGGCAACGCACCTTCGCGCTTGAACGGCTGGCCGGTGGCGTCGGTGACTGCCTGCCAGTGTTCCAGGATATAGCGCCGAGTGGTCGGCTCCAGCGCCGCGCCGCTGCCGGTGCGCAAGCCGCCCACCACCAGGTGCAGTTCCACGCCGGCCGCCTGGGCCTGCTCCACCAACGCCTCGGCCACCGGGGCAAACCCCCAGCACCAGGAACACATCGGGTCCATTACATAGAGCAGGCGCGCGGACATGGATCAGGCCTCGGAAGGAGTTTGCTTGTAGTTGAAACCAATCGGGTGCGGCATGTTACGGGCCTTGGCCAGCTCGATCTGCTTCTGGCGGTCGATCGCGCTGCGACGGGTCTTCTCCGGCAGCTTATCCCAGCAATGCGGGCAACTGATGCCAGCCACATAGTGCTCGGAGGCACGGTCTTCGACACTGACCGGTGTGCGGCAAGCATGACATTGATCGTAGTCGCCTTCGCTCAGGTCGTGGCGCACGGTCACGCGATTATCGAAAACAAAGCAGTCGCCCTGCCATTTGGTTTCGGCCTGCGGCACCTCTTCGAGGTACTTCAGGATGCCGCCCTTGAGGTGGTAGACCTCATCGAAGCCTTCGCTGAGCATGTAGCTCGACGCCTTCTCGCAGCGAATACCGCCGGTGCAGAACATCGCGACCTTCTTGTGCTTGGCCGGGTCGAAGTTGGCTTTGATATAGTCGGGAAATTCGCGAAAACTGGTGGTTTTAGGGTCGATCGCGCCTTCAAAGGTGCCGATGGACACTTCGTAATCGTTACGGGTGTCGATCAACAGCACTTCCGGGTCGCTGATCAGCGCGTTCCAGTCCTGCGGGTCGACATAGGTGCCGACTTTCTTGTTCGGGTCGACGCCTTCGACGCCCAGGGTCACGATCTCTTTCTTGAGCTTGACCTTGGTGCGGTAGAACGGCTGGTCGTCGCAGTAGGATTCTTTGTGGTCGATGTCGACCATGCGCGGGTCGTTCTTCAACCAGGCCATCAGGCCGTCAATGCCTTCGCGGCTGCCGGAAACGGTGCCGTTGATGCCTTCTTCGGCGATCAGCAAAGTGCCTTTGATGCCGTTGTCGACCATCGCCTGCAGCAGTGGCTCGCGCAGGGCGACGTAGTCTTCGAGGGTGACGAACTTATACAGTGCCGCCACGACAATCGGTTGAGTCATGGGTGTTCTCTCCAGGTGGCTACCCTCGTAAAGGGTGAACCGGATGCAAAAAAAACGCGCCGGCTAAGCGGCGCGTTGCGGATTCTAACAAATGCCCGGTGTCAGAGACACCCGATCATCAGTCATGTCCGCCAGCGCAGGTCGGCGAGGCCGGGGCTGCGTCGATTTTCGCCCATTCCTCAGGCGTGTAGGTATGCAGCGCCAGCGCATGAAATTCGCTCATCAGGTCACCCAGGGTGGCGTAGACCTTCTGGTGGCGCTTGACGCGGTTGAGCCCCTCGAACTGCGGACTGACCAGCACGGCCTTGAAGTGGGTCTGCAACCCACGGCTGTGCATATGGCTTTCGTCCAGCACGCTCAAGTGGTCGGTGCCCAGGGCGGCAAGCGCCGTTTCGATACGCTGTTGCATGGTCATTCCTGCTTACTTCTTCTTGGCCGGAGCGGCGGCTTTAGGCGTCAGCTCGTTGGTCATGTCTTCGAGCAGCTTGTTGACCACTGGCACGGCGCTTTCCAGCTTGGCTTGGGTCATCTGGGCCGATTGCTGGGTCAGCTGCGGCATTTTTTCCAGGACTTTCTTGCCCAATGGCGACTGGTAGAAGGCAACCAGGTCCTTGAGTTCGGATTCGCTGAAGTTGCTGGTGTAGAGCTTGACCATGTCCGGTTTCAGCTTCGGCCAGCCGATAGCCTGGTCCAGGGCGGCGTTGGCCTTGGCCTGGTAGCTGTCCAGTACGGACTGCTTGGCGGCAGGCGCCTTGGTCTGCTCGAAACGCTGGGCGAACATTTGCTGCACTTGCATGTACACCGGGGTACCCAGCTTGTCGGCATGGGCCAGGGTAAGGAAGGCTTCGGCACTGGCGTTGTGGCTGGCGGTATCGGCAAAGACTTGGCCGCTGGCGCAAACCAGAGCAACCGCGGTACAGATGGCACGAAGACGAGTCATCGAGTTTCCTTTTCTAGCAGGCGAGGTCGAACCCCAAGGGCGCCCATTCTGCGCCTAAAAAACCTTATGGCTCAACCCCAAGCCATGTAGGACAAGGATTCTCGAGGGATGAACCCGATGAAAAGTCTTTTAGGGAACCCCACCGGTCGATCAAGGCCTAAACTGCGCAAACAGACCTGAAGGAGTGTGCCCGATGAGCCGTATCGAAACCGACAGCCTGGGAGAAGTCCATGTCCCGGATGACGCTTACTGGGGCGCCCAGACCCAACGTTCGCTGGTGAACTTTGCCATTGGCGAACAGCGCATGCCGCTGGCGGTGTTGCACGCCCTGGCCCTGGTCAAGAAGGCCGCAGCACGGGTCAACGACCGGAATGGCGACTTGCCCGCCGACATCGCCCGCCTGATCGAACAAGCCGCCGACGAAGTGCTCGACGGGCAACATGACGACCAATTCCCCCTGGTGGTGTGGCAGACCGGCAGCGGCACCCAGAGCAACATGAACGCCAACGAAGTGATCGCCGGCCGCGCCAACGAACTGGCGGGCAACAAACGTGGCGGCAAGAACCCGGTGCACCCCAACGATCACGTCAACCGTTCCCAGAGTTCCAATGACTGCTTCCCCACCGCCATGAGCATCGCGGCGGTCCAGGCTGTGCATCAGCGTTTGCTGCCGGCGATTGCCACGCTTTCCGGCGGCCTGGCTGAACAAGCTGCCAAACATATGAAGCTGGTGAAGACCGGCCGCACCCACATGATGGATGCCACGCCGATTACCTTCGGCCAGGAACTCTCGGCGTTCATCGCCCAACTTGATTACGCTGAACGCGCCGTGCGCGCCGCCCTGCCCGCCGTGTGCGAGCTGGCCCAGGGTGGCACTGCGGTCGGCACCGGGCTGAATGCGCCCCACGGTTTTGGCGAGGCGATTGCCTCCGAGCTGGCTGCGTTGTCAGGGTTGCCGTTCGTCACCGCGCCAAACAAATTCGCCGCCCTTTCCGGCCACGAACCGTTGGTGACCCTGCACGGCGCGCTGAAAACCCTGGCCGTGGCCCTGATGAAAATCGCCAACGACCTGCGCCTGCTCGGCTCCGGCCCACGCACCGGGTTGGCCGAAGTGAGGCTGCCGGCCAACGAGCCCGGCAGTTCGATCATGCCGGGCAAGGTCAACCCGACGCAGTGCGAAGCACTGTCAATGCTGGCCTGCCAAGTGTTGGGCAACGACGTGACCATCGGCATCGCCGCCAGCCAAGGGCACTTGCAGTTGAATGTGTACAAGCCGGTGATCATCCACAACCTGCTGGAATCCATCCGCCTGCTGGCCGATGGCTGCAACAACTTCCAGGAACATTGCGTGGCCGGGCTTGAGCCTGACCCTGTGCAGATGGCCGAGCACCTGGAGCGCGGGCTGATGCTGGTGACCGCGCTCAACCCGCACATCGGCTACGACAAGTCGGCGGAAATCGCCAAGAAGGCCTACGCCGAAGGCTTGACCCTACGCGAGGCCGCACTGGACCTGGGCTACCTCACCGATGCGGAGTTCGACCAGTGGGTTCGCCCGCAGGACATGCTCGGTGCCTAGGAGGCCATGCGCAACCGTCGGGCCTTGAGCCCGGCGAGCAACGACGGCGCAAGCGCCACGGTCGCCGAGCCCAACACCACCACCAACGCCCCGGCATAGCCCAGGGCGTTGATCTCTTCGGCCTGCACATAGTCAGGCCACAGCCACGCCGCGAGGGCCACCGCCACGAAAGTCACCAGGGGTGTCAGCGCCAGGGTCGCACTGACCCGCGATGCTTCCCAGTGGGCCAACGCTTCGGCAAAGGCGCCATAGGCCACCAGGGTATTCATGCAGCACGCCAGCAACAGCCAGCCTTGCAGCGGGCTCAGGTCCAAGGCCTCAAGGGGATGCGCCCAAGGCGTGAGCAATAAGGCGCAGGTGAGGTAGATCACCATCATCACTTGCAGCGAATTCCACACCGTCAGCAGTTGCTTCTGGCCCAGGGCGTAGAACACCCAGATCGAAGTGGCCAACAAGATCGTCAGCACGCCGGCGGTATAGGCGCCAAGGGACGTCAGTAACTCCTCCAGGCGCTGGTTGAAGAACAGGCCAAAGCCTGCGATCAACACGAACAACCCGAGCACCTGCCCGCGACTGAACCGCTCCTTGAACACAAACACACTGGCGATCATCAAGAAGATCGGCCCCATCTGCACTACCAGCTGCGCGGTGCCGGGGCTGAGCATCTTCAGGCCCACCAGGTACAACACGTAGTTGCCCACCAGGCCGCACACCGCCATGCCCACCAGCCAACCGCCCTTGGGGCCCAATACCTTGCGGCTGGGCAAGCGTTTGGTCAGCGCCAGGTAGATAAACAGACAACTGCCGGCCACGATCAGGCGAAACCAGGTGACGGTGATCGGGTCCATCACCTGCAGCACTTGCTTGAGTTTGATCGGCAGAATGCCCCAGAGCAGCGCGGTCAGCAGGGTCAGGAGAAAACCGTAGACCCAGCGGCCGGAAGAGATGTGCATGAGTGCCCCAGAAGCCAGAGGAAGTGGAGCCGCATTCTAGGGGCACCCGACGCACTTTGTGTAGCGAAGATCAGCGCACCGCTTCGAACAACCCGGTGGCGCCCATGCCACCGCCCACGCACATGGTGACGATGCCGTAACGCAGATTGCGCCGCTGCAACTCACGTACCAGATGCCCCACCTGCCGCGAGCCGGTCATGCCGAATGGGTGGCCGATGGAGATCGAGCCGCCGTTGACGTTGTACTTGGCGTTATCGATTTCCAGGCGATTACGCGCATACAGACACTGGGACGCGAAGGCTTCGTTGAGTTCCCACAGGTCGATGTCCGCCACTTGCAAGCCCTTGGCCTTGAGCAACTTGGGCACCGAGAACACCGGGCCGATGCCCATCTCGTCCGGCTCGCACCCGGCTACCGTGAACCCACGGAAAAATGCCTTAGGCTTGAGCCCCAATTCCAGGGCTTTTTCCAGGCTCATCACCAGGGTCATCGAGGCGCCGTCGGACAGCTGCGACGAGTTACCCGCCGTCACCGAACCGTCCTCGGCAAACACTGGCTTCAGGCCTTGCAGGCTGGCCAGGGTGGTGTCCGGGCGGTTGCAGTCGTCACGGTCAACCACGCCTTCGAGCACCTGCACTTCACCGGTGTTCTTGTCTTCAACCTTGTACTTGACCGCCATCGGCACGATTTCATCGTTGAACAAGCCGTCGGCCTGGGCCTGGGCAGTGCGTTGCTGGCTTTGCAGGGCGTAGAGGTCCTGCTCTTCGCGGCTGACGCTGTAGCGACGCGCGACGATTTCGGCAGTCTGGCCCATGGGGAAGTAGATACCCGGCACCTGCTCTTTCAGCAGCGGGTTGATCAGGTTGTCGGTGTTGACGCTTTTCATCGTCAGGCTGATGGATTCGACGCCACCGGCAACGATGATGTCGCTGCAACCGGAGGCAATCTGGTTGGCCGCGATGGCAATCGCCTGCAAGCCCGACGAGCAGAAACGGTTGAGGGTCATCCCGGCCGTGCCGGTGCCCAGTTGCGACAACACTGCCACGTTGCGCCCGATGTTGTAGCCCTGTGCGCCCTCGTTGGAGCCGGCGCCGACGATGCAGTCCTCCACCGTCGCCGGGTCGATGCCGTTGCGGGTCAACAGCGCGTTGACGCAATGGGCCGCCATGTCATCCGGGCGGGTCTGGTTGAACTTGCCGCGAAAGGATTTGGCCAGGCCGGTTCGCACGCTGTCGACGATCACTACTTCACGCATGGGCTACCTCGATCTTGTGATTGTTGGGAGATGGATCGAGGATAGATCCAGCTTTCGTCAACCGCGACGATCATTCATCCCGGATATACAAAACCATGGCGGCCCCCCTCATTGTGGTGAGCAGGCCCTACTTCTTCTTACCTTTCTTGTCGTGCTTGTCGGATTTGTCGAACGCGTCCTCCAGCGCCCGGTTGATGGTGCGCAGCACCTTGACCCTTGCCCAGCGCTTATCGTTGGCTTCCACCAAGGTCCAGGGTGCGATTTCGGTGCTGGTGCGGTCGACCATATCGCCCACGGCGGCGCGGTAGTCGTCCCACTTGTCGCGGTTGCGCCAGTCGTCTTCGGTGATCTTGAAGCGTTTGAATGGGATTTCCTCGCGGGCCTGGAAACGCTCCAGTTGGGTCTGCTTATCGATGGCCAACCAGAACTTGACGACGATCACACCCGCATCACGCAGTTGCTCTTCAAAGTCGTTGATCTCGCCATAGGCGCGCATCCAGTCCGCCGGGGTGCAGAAGCCCTCGATGCGCTCCACCAGCACGCGGCCGTACCAGGAGCGGTCGAACACGGTGAACATGCCCCGCGCCGGGATCTTTTGCCAGAAACGCCATAGATACGGTTGAGCGCGTTCATCTTCACTCGGCGCGGCAATCGGCACGATGTGGTACTGCCGCGGATCCAGCGCCGCCGCCACCCGACGGATAGCCCCGCCCTTGCCCGCCGCGTCGTTACCCTCGAACACCGTGATCAGCGCGTGCTTGCGCATGCGTTTGTCGCGCATCAGCCCGGAGAAACGCGCCTGCTCGGTGATCAGTTGTTCTTCGTAATCGTCCTTGTCCAAACGTTGCGTCAGGTCGAGGCTGTCCAGCAGGCTCTTCTTGTCCACGGAGGCGATCAACGGCGCCGGGTTCATGCCGCTGGCCTTGCCCTTGGGCAGCTTCAGCGCATTTTGCAGGCCTTCGAGCAGCAGCTTGCCCACGGTAAGGCTGCGATAGTTGCTGTCCACCCCTTCGATCACATGCCACGGCGCATAGTCGCGGCTGGTGCGGCGCAACACGCGCTCGCCGAAATGCACGAACTTGTCGTAGGTCTCGGACTGCTGCCAGTCCAACGGGCTGATGCGCCAGCTGTGCAGCGGGTCGTCAGCCAGGGCCTTGAGCCTTGCCTTCATCTGCTTCTTGGAGAGGTGGAACCAGAATTTGAAGATCAACGCGCCTTCATCGCAGAGCATCTTTTCCAGGCGCTCGGCACCGGCAATGGCCTGGTCGAGTCTTGCGTCCTTGATCTGCCCGTGCACGCGGGCCTGCAGCATCTGGCTGTACCAATTACCGAAGAAAATCCCCATGCGGCCCTTGGCCGGCAGTTGCCGCCAGTAGCGCCAGGCCGGTGGCCGCGCCAGTTCTTCGTCGGTCTGCTGGTCGAAAGTGCGCACTTCGATCAGGCGCGGGTCCATCCATTCATTCAGCAGCTTGACGGTCTCGCCCTTGCCGGCGCCTTCGATGCCGTTGATCAGGATGATCACCGGGAAGCGCTTCTGCTGTTGCAGTTCGTACTGCACCTCTAGCAGGGCCTCACGCAGGGCCGGCACTTCGGCGTCGTAGGTGTCTTTGTCGATGGCGTGACCGATTTCGGCGGATTCGAACATGGGCAGCTCCGTTTCAAGATGGCTCAAGACTAGCGGATTGGGCAGCAATACGCGGGAGGAAATTCCATCGGCGCTTGCCGTGGGTCAATTCATTGCCGGTTGATCGGCTAGAATGGCCGCCTTGTGTTTACCGAGCCGCCCATGAACCCCATCACCCACGCCCAGCTCGACTGGGATGACCAAGGTCGCCCGCATTCGCGGGTGTTTGACGACGTGTACTTCTCCGATAAGTCGGGCCTGGAAGAAACCCGTTATGTGTTCCTCGAACAAAACCGACTGCAGGAGCGTTTTGCCGCCTTGCCGGTGGACGGGCGGTTGGTGATTGGCGAGACCGGTTTCGGCACCGGATTGAATTTTCTGTGCGCCTGGCAACTGTTCGAACAGCACGCGGTGGAGGGTGCGCGCCTGCATTTTGTCAGTGTGGAAAAGTACCCGCTGAGCCACGCCGACCTGCAACGCGCCCTCGCCCTCTGGCCAGAGCTGCAATCCTTTGCCGAACAACTGCTGGCGCAGTACATCGCGATCCATCAAGGCTTCCAACGCCTGGTACTGGATAACGGTCGCGTGACCCTGACCCTGTTGATCGGCGACGCCCTGGAGCAACTGCCACAACTGGAAGCGCAGGTCGACGCGTGGTTCCTCGACGGTTTCGCCCCCGCGAAAAACCCGGATATGTGGACCGCCGAACTGTTCGCCGAACTGGCACGCCTGGCCGCGCCGGGTTCGACCATCAGCACCTTCACCAGTACCGGTTGGGTGCGACGGCTGATCAACGCCGCAGGCTTCAAGATGAAACGCACGCCGGGCATCGGCCACAAGTGGGAGATCCTGCGCGGCGAGTTCCTCGGTTGGCCCGCCGAAACACCTGCACCGGCCGCCGCCAAACCCTGGTTTGCGCGGCCACCGGCGATTGAAGGTGAGCGCCACGCCATGGTCATCGGCGGCGGCCTCGCCGGTTGCGCAACGGCCGCCAGCCTCGCCGCCCGGGGCTGGCGCGTCAGCCTCCTGGAGCGACATGCCGCACTGGCCCAGGAGGCTTCGGGCAACCCCCAGGGCGTACTCTATTTAAAGCTCTCGGCCCATGGAACGGCGTTATCGCAGTTGATCCTGAGCGGTTTCGGCCACACCCGGCGCCAGTTGGAACACCTGCATCGCGGGGTCGACTGGGATGGTTGCGGCGTGCTGCAACTGGCCTTCGATGCCAAGGAAGCCGAGCGCCAGGCAAAACTGGCCGAAGCCTTTGCGCCTGAGTTGCTGCACGTGTTGGATAAAGATCAGGCCCAGCAACGTGCCGGTATCCAACTGGAACAGGGCGGGTTGTTTTTCCCCGAGGGCGGTTGGGTGCATCCGCCGGCGTTGTGCCAATGGCAAACAGCGCACCCTATGATCAGCGTGCTTCCCCATCACCACGCGGTTGAGCTGCGGCACGTCGATAACCAGTGGCAAGCCCTCGACGGCAATCGGCTGTTGGCCAGCGCCCGCGTGGTGGTGCTGGCCGGCGCAGCCGACATCAAGCATTTTCCGGCGAGCAGCGAGCTGCCGCTCAAGCGCATCCGCGGGCAAATCACCCGATTGGCGCAAACCCCGGCGAGCGAAGCACTGGCGACCGTGGTCTGCGCCGAAGGCTATGTCGCCCCGGCCCGCTTGGGCGAACACACTCTCGGCGCCAGCTTTGACTTTAACAGCGACGACCTCACGCCCACCGCCGCTGAACACGCCGGCAACCTGGAGATGCTGCGGGACATCTCCGAAGACTTGCTGGTCCGCCTGGGCGCCGACCACCTCGACCCCGAGGGGCTGGAAGGCCGCGCCGCCTTCCGTTGCACCAGCCCCGACTACCTGCCCATTGTCGGGCCGCTGGCCGATCTCGCGCTGTTCAACCAAACCTATGCCGTGCTGAGCAAGGACGCCCGACAAGTGCCGGACACGCCCTGCCCCTGGCTGCCAGGCCTGTACATCAACAGTGGCCACGGGTCGCGCGGACTGATCACCGCGCCGTTGTGCGGCGAATTGGTGGCTGCCTGGATTGATGCTGAACCGCTGCCGCTGCCGGCCAGCGTGGCCGAGGCGTGCCATCCGAATCGGTTTGCCTTGCGCGCGTTGATCCGGGCCAAGTCGACCGCATCTTGATCAACCCGCCGGCGCTTCACACACATGCTGGTCGTCACTGCGCAATGCGGCCTTGGTCAGCCGCTCGATCTCGACGGCTTCGGCCTGCTCCCTTTCCAGCCTGATCTGATTCATCAGGCGCTGGAATTCGGCGCTCGACAGCTCTTCACGTTGCTCATAGACCTCATCGGCGCGCAGGCTGAAGGGGGCGTTCAACGTGTCAAAACGGCTGGCAAAAGCGAGTTTCAGGTAGTGCTCCCAAAACGGCAGCTTGACGATATAGGCCAGTAACTGTGGCGATAATTCAGCACGCTTGAGTTCCAGCTCTGCTTGACTGAGCTTCACTTCGGTGACGCCTGCCAGGTCCGGGAACAACATGCCGCTTGGCTGGCCTGGCAAATAGACCTGACGTGCCAGGGCCTGCACGGTAAGCCAGCTCCACTTCCAAGGGGTCGTAGGTCGGATTTTCGCTACTGTGGCGAGCCGCAATTTTGCGCAACTGGTCGAGGCGAAAAAGCCCCTTGGCAACTTTCAACCGGGATCGGGCAGCCAATGGCTCACTGGCGTTCTCGCGGGAAACCTCATCGATCTCCACCAGCACTTCCAGATCACTGAAGTTCATCGCGGTCGAATCGTCGCAATTGAACGGTGCACCGGCCCGCTCAAACACCTGCTTGCGCAGCGCTGCATGGGCAGCCGTGGCATTCAGTACCCGCCATACCCGTCGCTCCAAATCATCACGCACTTTGGTGGCATCCGCGGTATTGACCAACTCGGCGAGCAAATTAAACAGCTCCCCACTGTCTGGCTCATTCTTCAGTCCGGTCCATACCCGGTTCTTCTCGACATAGTCAGCGACACGCTCATCCGCCAACCAGTTCTCTCGCGCCCTCTGTTCGGTCAAACGGGGTATGTCGTCCTCAAGAAACCCCATGCCAACGCCCACGCGATCAAGATAAACCTTCAGGGCCGCTGCGCTTTCACCCGACAACGCGTTTAGGCGCAGGTTGTAGGCCTGCCCAGCCCGGCGAGGCAGCAGAAACAGCCAATCGGGCAATGTGGTGATCAAATTGCCGCGCAAGTCCACAAGATCCAGATACTGCAGGCCCCCGACACCGACAGGAAACTCCTCAAGCCCGCAATCGCGCAACCGCAACCGGCGCAAATCATGCTGATGCGTCACATCGGGCGCATTGAGCAAAGGGTTATGGGCCAGGTTCAGGGTTTTGAGCCGACGTATCTCACCGAGTTTCTTGCGTGTGTGTTCGGTGAGTTGCAAGCGATTGCGCGGCAAATACAAATATGTCAGGTCAGGCATCAACGACAGGGCTTCGGGCAAGCGCGTGATTTGGTTGTGCGACAGATCAAGGGTGTGCAGATTGTTGAAGTGCTTGAGAAAATACGCCACCTCATCGTTCAAGCCCATGTTACGCAGAGACAACTGTTTGACCTTTTCGAAGCGTATCTGGGCGGGCAAAGTCGGCAGTTTTCCCACGGCCATCTCGTCCAACGCCAGGCTGGGGACACTGCGCTGCTCTGGGTCCCTGAGCATAGTCAGCCCGCGCCAGCTGCATTCGATGGCCTCCCGGACCTGGGAACGGCTGAGGCGATAATCCCAATAAGGGATGACCTCAGGCACATAGTCCGTACGGTCACTGACCCAGCGTTTCAGCGCCTGCTGAAGTGCCTTGAACTCCTGTTCAAGCGCCTTGACCGCCTTGGCACGGCTCAAGTGGTCGGCGCCCGCGTCCTGCAGAAAATGTAAGACTTGCGCGCCATCCATCGCCGGGTAGAGCTTTCTGACTTTGCGCACCAACGCCATTGAAAAATCCGCAAGTACCGGTGCGGCCAGTTCCCGCACCTGCGCGGGTGCGCAAGCCGGCAGTTGCTCCTCTACGGTCGGACGCTGCGTTCGCAAGTAGCGCCGCATACGCGGACGTTCGTCCTGACTCTTAAAGCGTAACTGGCTGCGCAGGCGGTCCACTGCTTGATCGCCCTCCATGCCCATCCGCTTCCTTTGCGCAGTCGACAGGCAATCCACCACCGCCCGAAGCAATCCATCAGGGCCGCTGACACGGGTATTCACATCCTTGCCTTGCTCATCGAAGGCCTGAAAACCCTGTTCATCTCGAACGATGGTGCGTTGCACCGAAGCGCCAGAAGTCCCAACCTGCTCAAGGACATCCCCGGTCACGCCACCTTCACGTAGTTGTATACATATATCCTGCGGCCAATGCGCCAGCCCCCCGAGCAAGCCGAAGATCACGCGTCGCGTTCCGCTACCGGCCAGGGGCGGCCAGGACAAACCCATCAGGGCGTCGTCTTCGTCCATCTGCTCAATCGCTTCGCGACAGCGCTCTTCTAATGTCAACGACACACGATTGTCCTTGCGCAAATAGCGGCGATCCAAGGTGCGCGCTTCGGACAGTTGCTCCCACGCAAATCGGCGCGGCAAGCCCGGAAAGCGCGCGCACAGCGGCGCCAGGTCACCGGTGGCGACGCCGTTATAATCGTCATACAACCGCTCATAAAGGACGCGATGCTGTGCATTCACAGCCTCCAGCAAACGACGCTTGAGCAGCGGCTGGGCGTCCTCTAACGGTACGCTGGCGCCAAGCAACGTGCTGCGTTCTTCCTCGCCCAAGGCTTGCAGCAACGTCTCCATCACTTGGCCATCCTTGAGTTGCTGCTCGGTGATATGAATGCTCAGGTCTTCATAGTTGAGGGGAGACAGATCCGGGTAGCTCTCAAGGAGGTTGCCGTCAGCGTCCAATAGCTCGAAAAAGCGCCCTTTGGGCCAACTGGGTATCAGCGGCAAGGCGAGCATCTGGCTGCGGGCGGTGGCGGGTGTGAGAGCCTGCTCGGGCTCCAGCGCCTGGATCAGGTCAAGCATTTTGCGGTGCTGGCGAAACCGCGCCACCCCGTCCTGGAAGCGTTCCGGCAGGGCTGTGTGCGCCTGAGCCAGCTGGCGCAACATAGGCAGGTCCATTTGATTAATGGCAGCGATACTTCGTAGGTCGTCCGACGGCACCTCGGCCAGGCCAGGGTCAATGCGATGGAGAATGTTCAACGGCTCAGCCCATTCCCGCGGATGCTCATAATCATGTTGCCAGCCACCCTGGAAATTATGTTGCAACGGCGGCCGATACGCGGTCGGCCGTTGAGGGTGGATGATTCGCCATCGCCCGAGGTTGGCGTCAAAAGCAATGGCATACGGCTCGCCCGCCAGTTGGATATAGAGGCTTTCGTTGGCCAGGTACACTCCCTGCGAATTACGCGTCACCGAATCGGTCATCTCCATCGCTTGGCGATAGGCCGCCAGCCGTGGCCGCCACAACCTTGGTTGGGAATCACGTAGCTTGACGGCCTCGACTTTGTCGAAAAACTCTGCCGACGAGGCCAACTTGCGCTTGAGCGACCCCACCACGCGCCCGCCTGCCGCGAACAGCACCATGGCGGCAAGGTTTTCCGCCACATTGACCAGATGCTTGAGCGCCTCGGCGTTGTCGCCATGCCTCCAGTCCTCGACCCCGTCGAACACCTCCCCCAGCAGTTGACCGATGGCAACACCCATCATCAGTTGCCCGAGTACCGGCACCACGAAGGCTGCAACATTGAGGACATCCAGCCCGAAGTTGAGGTAATCCCACAGGCGCTGTTGCCGCGCGTCTTCATCCACTTGAGCCTTGGGCACGGCCAATACCCGCGCATCCAACTGGACTTTGCCGACGCAGGCGCGGAAGAAAAAATCGCTGAAATTGTCGTTTACCGGTATTGCTTGCAGCGAACCCAGCGCACCACCGGCTTGAAAGTGGTTGAGAAAGTCCACGCGCTCGGATTCATCCAGATAGCGTACGAACGCCTGCCGGTAGGACGCCACTTGCAACTTGAACGTGAGGTAGCGCTTGAAGTCCGCCAGGGTCGGGTATTCGTACCAGGGACGCAGCGGTTCGTCGGGCATGTAGACGATCAGGCTATCCTCGGCCAGCTCACCGGCCTGCGCCTCAGAAAACACCAACACACTCCACAGGCAGGCCTTGTCCAGGTTAAGGCCCTGCCAGATCAGGCGTTTCTGGGTGAACTCCGAATCGGCATGCCGGGCGGCTGGCAAGTCGGCCTTGATCAACTTGAGCAGACGAGCATGGGTGGCCTGGCTGATAGCTTGCCTGGCCAGGGCAAGGTGCAGGTCTGTCAGCATATCGGCGCGCTTGCCCCGCCCCACATCCAGTGCGGCAAGGTTGTAGCTCAGGGGCAGCGCCGATTCGCCTGGGGCAGGCAGGCTGAAGATGTCGCGTAAATGCGCCTGGTAGGCGTTGCCCAGATCCAGATCACGGCAATAGCCCACGAATTGATGCGCAGTGAGACCCGACACAACGCTGTCGTCAGCTCCCCGGCGAATCAGGGACTTTTTAGGCAAGCCGTCGGGTTCGGCCTCGGCTTCGGAAAAATTCTGCATGGCCGCCTGCACCAGGCTGTGTTTTTCCAGAGTGGTCGAAAAAATCGGAATACCGCTCACGTTAGGCGCAATTTCGAACGGTTCGCTCCTGGGGCGCTCCAGATAGTCCTGGCGAACATTCAGCCCCGCATGCCCTTTGCCGACCAGATATTCCTGCAGTTTTGCCGTGCAGAACTCATGCAACGGCTGCAGCCGGCCAAGGCGCTGCTCAAGGCGTTGGCGCGGGGCCTCACTGTCGAGGTAGGCCTGCTCGACGGCCGCCAGGCTGCCCGGCGGCGCGTCGAGCATCCAGTGCGGCAACGTCTGGTGCAACACCTGTACCTTATCCAGATCGCCGGTCATATCGAGTAAGGCGGCGTCCAGCTCATCGCGCGTTACGGGGGCAACCTCTTCATATAAACCCTGTGTTTCAGTCATTCCAACCCTCCCTGATGCAATCAATGATGGCTGGAGACGATAAACCCGCGGCCCGTGGAAAAAGGTTCAAAAACCGCAGCATTCAAGGGCTGAAACGCCGCAGATTTTGCGGCAAAACCGGCTTCTTGTACCACCACTGGCACGCAGCCCGCGCACGGCCGACAGAGTCCACGCCGAGATTGCGGCTATTTGCCTTATAACTTATCGGTCTAAAACTCCACGAATAGCCCCGTGTCAGTTTCTGGGTACGCGCCCTTCAGGGCGTATTGAGTGTTTCCCCTCCCCAACGGAAAAACCGGTAAGGAATTTATGTGCGGATTAGCTGGAGAATTACGTTTCGATGCCCAACCTGCCGACCTGGCAGCCATTGAGCGCATCACCCATCACCTGGCTCCCCGTGGCCCAGACGCCTGGGGTTTCCATGCCCAAGGGCCGATTGCACTCGGCCACCGGCGCCTGAAAATCATGGACCTGTCGGACGGCTCAGCCCAACCGATGGTCGATTCGCAGCTTGGCCTGTCATTGGCCTTCAACGGCGCGATCTATAACTTCCCGGAGCTGCGAGAAGAGCTGGAGGCCCTGGGCTACGCCTTCTATTCCGGAGGCGACACCGAAGTGCTGCTCAAGGGCTACCACGCCTGGGGCGAGGCACTGCTGCCCAAGCTCAATGGCATGTTCGCGTTTGCCATCTGGGAGCGCGATGCTCAGCGCCTGTTTATCGCCCGTGACCGGCTTGGCGTGAAGCCGTTGTATCTGTCGCGCACCGGTCAGCGTTTGCGCTTCGCCTCGGCCTTGCCGGCACTGCTCAAGGGCGGTGATATCAACCCGATCCTCGATCCGGTGGCGCTTAACCATTACCTGAACTTCCACGCGGTGGTGCCTGCGCCGCGCACCTTGCTGGCCGGCATCGAAAAAATGCCGCCCGCCAGTTGGATGCGCATCGACGCCAGCGGCAAGACCGAGCAGAAAGTGTGGTGGACCCTGCCCTACGGCCCACACGACGACGAAAAAAACCTGACCCTGGAAGACTGGACTGACCGCGTCCTCGACAGCACCCGCGAAGCCGTGGCCGTTCGCCAACGGGCGGCGGTGGATGTCGGCGTGCTGCTCTCCGGTGGTGTCGATTCGAGCATGCTCGTGGGCCTGCTGCGCGAAGTCGGTGTACAAGACCTGTCGACGTTTTCCATCGGCTTTGAAGACGCCGGCGGCGAAGCGGGCAACGAGTTCCAATACTCCGACCTGATCGCCAAGCATTACGGCACCCGTCACCACCAGTTGCGCATCGCCGAAAGCGAGATCATCGAGCAACTGCCCGCCGCCTTCCGTGCCATGAGCGAGCCGATGGTCAGCCACGACTGCATCGCCTTCTACCTGCTGTCGCGGGAAGTGGCCAAGCATTGCAAGGTGGTGCAGAGCGGCCAGGGCGCAGATGAGCTGTTCGCCGGGTACCACTGGTACCCGCAGGTGGACGGCGCCAGCGATCCGCACGCGGCCTATCGCGATGCGTTTTTCGACCGCAGCTACGACGATTACGCGGCGACTGTCGCGCCAAAATGGCTGACCGCCAATGACGCCGCCGGTGACTTCGTGCGCGAGCATTTCGCCATGCCCGGCGCCGACGCTGCGGTGGACAAAGCCCTGCGGCTGGACAGCACGGTGATGCTGGTGGACGACCCGGTCAAACGCGTCGACAACATGACCATGGCCTGGGGCCTGGAAGCGCGCACGCCGTTTCTCGATTACCGCCTGGTGGAACTCTCCGCGCGGGTGCCGGGTAAGTTCAAGCTGCCCGATGGCGGCAAACAGGTATTGAAAGAAGCCGCGCGCCGCGTGATCCCAAGCGAAGTCATCGACCGCAAAAAAGGCTACTTCCCGGTACCTGGCCTCAAGCATTTGCAGGGCGACACTCTGAACTGGGTGCGTGAACTGCTGCTCGACCCGAGCCAGGATCGCGGCCTGTTCAACCCCGCGATGCTTGACCGTTTGCTCACCGACCCGCAAGGCCAATTGACTCCGCTGCGCGGCTCCAAGCTGTGGCAACTGGCGGCGCTGAACCTGTGGCTCAGCGAACAAGGAATCTGATTGATGAAACCCCATGCAGCGGCTTACAGCCAACGTTTGCTGAAGGGCCAGGCACCGTCATACGAGCGTCTGCAAGCCCGGCTGGCGGAAGATGGCAGCCCATTGGCGGCCGAACCGATTGCCGTGCATTGCGGTTGGGGCCGGTTGTTGATCGGTCATACCTTTCCAGACCCTGCCAGCCTCGCCCAGGAGTTGCTCAACGAGCAGGCGGGCGAGCGGGATATCGCGCTTTACGTCGCGGCGCCCCAGCAGATCCTGGGGATCGACCCGCAGCAATTGTTCCTCGACCCTTCCGACACCCTGCGCCTGTGGTTCACCGACTACCGCCCCGCCACTCGCGTGTTCCGCGGCTTTCGCATTCGCCGGGTGCAGACCGAGGCGGATTGGTTGGCGGTGAACCAGTTGTATCAGGGACGGGGCATGTTGCCGGTCGACGCAGAACGCCTCACGCCGCGCCATCAAGGTGGCCCGGTGTATTGGTTGGCGGAAGACGAAGACAGCGGCGCGGTGATCGGCAGCGTCATGGGTCTGAATCACCAAAAAGCCTTTCACGACCCGGAAAACGGTTGCAGCCTGTGGTGCCTGGCGGTCGACCCGCAATGCACGCGGCCAGGCGTGGGCGAAGTGCTGGTGCGCCATTTGGTGGAACACTTCATGAGCCGTGGCTTGAGCTACTTGGACCTGTCAGTGCTGCACGACAACCGCCAGGCCAAGAACCTCTACGCCAAGCTTGGCTTTCGCGCGCTGACCACCTTTGCGATCAAGCGCAAGAACGGCATCAACCAGCCGCTGTTTCTCGGCCCGGGCCCGCAGGCGGGGTTCAATCCCTATGCGCGGATCATTGTCGAAGAGGCGCATCGTCGTGGTATCGACGTGCAGGTGGATGATGCGGATGCCGGGTTGTTCACCCTGAGCCATGGCGGGCGTCGTGTGCGTTGCCGTGAGTCCTTGAGCGACCTGACCAGCGCCATCAGCATGACCCTGTGCCAGGACAAAAGCCTGACTCACAAAGTGCTGAAAGCTGCCGGTTTGAAACTGCCTTCACAGCAACTCGCGGGCAGCGCGGATGACAACCTGGAGTTCCTCGACGAACACCAGCGCATCGTCGTCAAGCCGCTGGACGGTGAGCAAGGCCAAGGCGTGGCAGTGGACCTGCAGAGCATCGAAGAGGTGCAGCAGGCCATCGAAGCGGCGCGGCAGTTCGACAGCCGTGTGCTATTGGAGAGCTTTCACGAAGGGTTGGACCTGCGCATCCTGGTGATCGGTTTCGAGGTGGTCGCCGCTGCGATTCGTCGCCCTGCCGAAGTGACCGGTGACGGCCACCATTCCATCGGCGCGCTGATCGAAGCCCAAAGCCGGCGCCGCCAGGCCGCCACCGACGGCGAAAGCAAAATCCCCCTGGATGCCGAAACTGAACGCACCTTGAAAGCCGCCGGTGTCGACTACAACAGCATCCTGCCCCGTGGCCAGACCCTGGCCGTGCGCCGCACCGCCAACCTGCACACCGGCGGGTGCCTGGAAGATGTCACCGCCATCCTCCACCCGACGCTGGTGGACGCCGCCGTGCGCGCCGCCCGCGCCCTGGACATCCCCATGGTGGGCCTGGACCTGATGGTGCCCGCCGCCGATCAACCCGAGTACGTGTTTATCGAAGCCAACGAACGGGCCGGCCTGGCCAATCATGAACCGCAGCCTACCGCGGAGAAATTTGTGGATTTGCTGTTTCCCCATAGCTGAACGATCCGAACCCCAGGAGTCTTTATGAGCCGAACCATCCCCGAACCGGATCTGAATTACCTGCAAAAAGTCCTGCTGGAAATGCTCGCCATTCCCAGCCCCACCGGGTTTACCGACACCATCGTGCGCTACGTGGCCGAGCGCCTGGAAGAACTGGGCATCCCGTTTGAGATGACCCGTCGCGGCACCATCCGCGCGACCTTGAAAGGCCAGAAAAACAGCCCCGACCGCGCCGTGTCCGCGCACCTGGACACCATCGGCGCCGCCGTGCGTGCGATCAAGGACAACGGCCGCCTGAGCCTGGCGCCGGTGGGCTGCTGGTCGAGCCGCTTTGCCGAAGGCAGCCGCGTCAGCCTGTTTACCGACAATGGCGTGATCCGCGGCAGCGTGTTGCCGCTGATGGCCTCCGGGCATGCCTTCAACACCGCCGTGGATGAAATGCCGGTGAGCTGGGACCACGTGGAGTTGCGCCTCGACGCCTACTGTGCGACCCGCGCCGATTGCGATTCCTTGGGCATTGGCATCGGTGACTACGTGGCCTTCGACCCGCTGCCCGAGTTCACTGAGAGCGGGCATATCAGTGCCCGCCACCTGGATGACAAAGCCGGTGTCGCCGCCCTGCTCGCGGCGCTCAAGGCCATTGTCGACAGTGGCGAACCCTTGCTGATCGACTGCCATCCACTATTCACCATCACCGAGGAAACCGGCAGCGGTGCAGCCGCCGCCCTGCCCTGGGACGTCAGTGAGTTTGTCGGCATCGATATCGCCCCGGTCGCCCCCGGCCAGCACTCCAGCGAGCACGCGGTGAGCGTGGCGATGCAGGATTCCGGCGGGCCGTATGACTATCACCTGTCGCGACATCTGCTGCGCCTGGCGTCTGACAACGAATTGCCAGTGCGTCGCGACCTGTTCCGCTATTACTTCAGTGATGCGCACTCGGCCGTCACCGCCGGCCACGATATCCGCACCGCCTTGCTGGCGTTCGGTTGTGATGCGACCCACGGCTACGAGCGCACCCATATCGACAGCCTCGCGGCGTTGAGTCGTCTATTGGGCGCTTACATCCTCAGCCCGCCGGTGTTCGCCAGCGATGCACAGCCGGCCCAGGGCTCCCTGGATAGGTTCAGCCATCAGATCGAGCACGAGACGCAGATGGAGAGCGACACCCGCGTGCCGTCGGTGGACAGCCTGGTAGGCAACAAGTCCTGAGGCTGGCAACTATGATCCCGGCGCAGTAGCATCGCCGGGATCCATCACCCGAGGCCTGTATGCTGATTCCCTACGACGCACTTGAAGTCGACACCCTGACCCGTCTCATCGAAGATTTTGTCACCCGCGACGGCACCGACAATGGCGACGACACGCCCCTGGAAACCCGCGTGTTGCGCGTGCGCCAGGCGCTGACCAAGGGCCAGGCACTGATCGTGTTCGACCCCGAGAGCGAGCAGTGCCAGTTGATGCTCAAGCACGATGTGCCCAAGCATCTGTTCGACTGAGCGGGTTTTCAGGGGTTGGGCACAGGCACCGGATGGGTTCTGGCGTCTTGGCGCTCGAGGATCTTCTGGTACACCTCCGCGCGATGAACATGCACCCCGGCCGGCGCTTCAACGCCGAACTTCACCTGGTTACCGTTCAACTCAAGGATGTGCACGGCGATGTCATCGCCGATGGAGATGACTTCGCCTACAGCGCGGCTTAAGACCAGCATGGCGGTTGTCCTTTTAACAGTGAAAGGACCTCGACCATGCGCGCTGGGGGTGGACCGCAGCAATGGCTTGCCGCGAAATCAGGCCATACCTACAAACGCAGGTAAATTGCCTGACAGACTACTACCTGATCAGCCCTTGGCCGCCTGCGCTTTAGCGCGCATTTTGTCAGCCATGGTGGTCATCTCGTCATAGAGCAGTTGCGGGTTCTTCTGCTTCAACGCCCACGCCATCCGCCCTTGTTCATGGGGCAAGATCATGAACTCGCCTTCTGCCACGCGCTGGTAGATGTAGTCGGCAATGTCCGCCGCCGAGATCGGCGAGCTCTCAAGCAACTTGCCTACCTGGGCCTTCATCGCCGGGGTCGGCCCACGGAACGAATCCAACAGGTTGGTCTGGAAGAATGACGGGCATACCACGTGCACGCCGACTTCCTGCTGCTTGAGTTCCACCAGCAGGCTTTCCGACAGTGCGACCACGCCGGCCTTGGCCACGTTGTAGTTGCTCATCGCCGGGCCCTGCATCAACGCCGCCATGGACGCGATGTTGATAATGCGGCCCTTGCTCTTTTCCAGCAGCGGCAGGAACGCCTTGCAGCCCTTGACCACGCCCATCAGGTTGATCGCGATTTGCCAGTCCCAGTCTTCCAGGGACAGTTCGGCAAAGAACCCACCGGAGGCCACCCCGGCATTGTTGACGATCACATCGATGCCACCCAGTTTCACTTCGCACGCCTGGGCGAACGCGGTGAGTTGGCTGTAGTCACGCACGTCGCAACGCTGGATAAACCCGTCGCCACCCGCCTCGCGTACGAGCTTGAGCGTTTCCTGCAAGCCTGGTTCGCTGACGTCTGACAAGGCCAACTGCCATCCTTCACGGGCCCAGCGCAAAGCGATTTCGCGGCCCAGGCCCGACCCGGCGCCAGTGATCATCATGCGATTTTGCATAGGAGGTAGCCTTGTGGTTCACGGAAGAAGTGACCGGCAGTGTAGCGAAGGTCTTTCCTGCCCCCATCCACCATCAGATTGCTGAATGCCCCTGGCAAACCGTCAGCCGGGTCGGAGGTTCGCGTATAGCCTAAGTTCAATATTTTTCAACTAACAACGTATATTTGCGAACGCATTAAAAGAAATAAGCAAGTGTGCGAAATGCTTTAAAAAAATACTGAATTTTCCGCAGCGGGCAACAGTCGGAGTTGTTAAGGCGTTCGTGAATCAACTAGCGGGCCTATCGTTAATAACCGGTCTTTGCAGAAGGCCAATAAGGAAAAAAACCATGAGCCTCATTCTGATCATTATCCTGATCCTCCTGCTGGTCGGTGGTCTGCCAGTATTCCCTCACTCACGTAACTGGGGTTATGGCCCGTCGGGTATTCTGGGTGTTGTGCTGGTCGTCCTGCTGGTGCTGTTGTTGCTCGGCCGGATATAAAAGCCGGACAAAAAAAGAGGCCTTTAAAGGCCTCTTTTTTATTGCCGTTTAATTAGTCCGGCTTTCCGTCAACCACGCCAGCGGTGTTATCCAACAGGCTCTTGGTTGCCGTCTGCAGGAACGACTCCAGTTTCTGCCTTAATGCACCTTCGTCCGGCGATTCTGCGATCACCTTACCGGTCGGGTTGGCGCCCAGCTCATATTCCCACAGCTTCGGCGGCATCTCCTTCGGCAGCACCAGGATGCGATCGCCGGTGACCAGCGCCACCGTCTGGTCGCTGCCCGACGGTTTGATCACGCCAAAGCCCTTGTCGCCTTCCGGCAGGTTCAGCAGGTCGCGGCCCCAGCACTGGTGAAGGGTCTCGCCACCGAGGCGGCCCATGATGGTCGGCACGATGTCGATCTGCGTACCTACGGTGTGGTCACGCTCGCCGAACTTCTCCTGCATGCCCGGTGCAATCATCAGCATCGGCACATTGAAGCGACCCAGGTCCATTTCAGTAATTTGCTGCTCGTTACCAAAACCATGGTCGCCCACGATGACAAACAGGGTTTCCTTGAAGTACGGCTCCTTGCGCGCCTTTTCAAAGAACTGGCCCAGGGCCCAGTCGGAGTAGCGCATCGCCGTCAAATGCTCGTCGAGGCTGCCACGGCCCGTGACCTTCTCCACCGGCAATGGCGTCGGCAAGGCATACGGCGTGTGGTTGGACAGGGTTTGCAGCAAGGCATAGAACGGCTTGCCGCCTTCGCGGGCCTTCAACTCTTCCAGGCCACGGTTGAACATATCCTGGTCGGATACGCCCCACGTCGGGTCGGAGAACACTGGGTCGACGAAGTCGTTACGCCCGATGAAGTTGGTCATGCCCTGGTTGCTGAAGAAGCCCGACTGGTTGTCCCAGGCAAAATCGCCGTTGTAGACATACACGTCGTCAAACTTGCGCGCGCTGAGCAACTGCGGCAGGCCCGACAGCTTGTGGCTGCCTTCCGGGGTCTGCATCAGGTATTCGAACGCCGGCAGGTTCGGGAAGCACGCCATGGTGGCGAACATGCCTTGGTGGGTGTGCGTGCCGTTGGAGAAGAAGCGGTCGAACAGCAGGCCTTCCTTGGACAGTTTGTCGAAGTACGGCGTGATATTACCCGGACGCCCCAGGGCGCCGACCGAGTGACCGGCGAAGCTTTCCATCAGGATCACGACGACGTTCTTGATCGGCAGGGTTTTCTCGGCCGGCGGGGTGAACTCGCGGCGCACGGCGGCGGTGTCGGTATCCACCAGTTTTTCGGTCGGCAGCACCAGCATGTCACGTACGGTCTGGGTTGCCAGCGGCTGCTCCAGCGTGGCTTTCCAGGTGTTATCACGGTGCTCGGAGAAACGTGCCTTGGCCGCGCCGATCAACGACAGCGTGCCATTGAGGCCCAACTGGTTGGCGAAGTTCGAGTCGGTGGTGTACACGTCACCCCAACGCAGCGGCGGGCCCTGGCGCAGGGTGCCGCGAATGGCGACCACGGCGATCAGCAGGCAGACCACAAACACCGCAATACGCGTGTACCACGGCGCCACTTGGCGGGTGCCGATGCTGCCACCGCTGAACGGGCCACGCGGGCGCGTTGCACGGTCGGCGCCTTTGAAGGCGATGCTCAGGATCAGCGTACCCACGGCCCAGGCCAGCAGGTAGCGCACCACCGGGAAACCGTACCAGAGCATGCTCATCACGGTTTTCGGATCTTCCTTCACATACTGGAAGACCAGGCCGTTGAGGCGCTGGTGGAACTCGCGATAGAAGTCCATTTCCATCAGGCCCAGAAACAGGGCAATGCTGGACGCGACGGTCAGCCACAAACGGAAGAACCCACGCGCAGCCATGGCGCGGACGCTGAACAGAGCCAGCAGCAGCGGAACCAATGCGTACATCACAAAGCGGATGTCGAAGCGCGTGCCATTGCCGAACGCTTCCAGGAAGGTCGAAGCCGGCGTGTCAAGGATCATTTCGCGGTTGTACACCAGCAGCGCGAGGCGCAGCAGGGAGAACATCACCATCATGACCAGTGCGCAGAGCAGCGTGTACGCCAGATGGGATTTGACGGTCGGTTGCAGCAAGCGATTTGAAGCGCGCTGCTGATTCAGGGCGTCCGGGTTTGCCATGTCGTTTTAGGACCCATTGGAAGTTTAAGTTGCGAAATATTGCAGCGGCATCCTGCCCACGCCCAGCGTGTAGGAACAGGGGGGTTAGCGCGTTGGCGCAAATGGTGCCCGATGAATGCCATCAACGCTATTGATTACTGAGGGAAAACACGTCTTTGTGGTGCTTTTCCAGGCCTTTGACAGACCTATCCTACAAGGAAGCAAAGCGAAGGGAATTGTCCAAAACGCTGTGTGAAAATTCTGTGTAGCGAATATTTGGACACAAAAAAATGTGGAAGAAGGCTTGCCCCTCTTCCACATCGATTAAGCGTTGCGGGGTCAGATCCGCACGTTACCGCGCGGCCCGGCGATTGCCCAAATGATCAAGCCCAGCACCGGCAACAACAGGATCAGCAAAATCCACAGCACCTTGGCGCCCGTGCTCGCGCCGCTTTTGAACACGTTGATGATCGCCCAGATATCCAGGGCCAGGATGATCAGCCCGATCAAGCCATTAAAAGTGGAACCCATGGTGTCGCTCCTAAAGTGGGGGCATGCACTTGTAGGATAGCCAGCCCTGGAGGGGGTTCCGTTTTATTTCAGACGTGAACGGCGATCTTCAGCGCTTCCAGGGACGGCTCGCCCTTGATGCCCACCTCGGCGCACAGTTCCAGCACACGCGGCAAGTCGTTGCCATAGACCAGCACGGCCTGGATCTCGTCATCCAGCAGTTGGCTGAAGTTAAGCAGCACATAGCCACCATCTTCCGGGCTCAGGGCACTCATCTGGATCTGGATGCGGTTCAGTGCCGTGAGGTCCTCAGTCTTCGCCAGCTGCTTGGGCTTGAGGTTGAACGCCACGCCAGGACCGAACGAGGCGACGATTTGCGCGAACAGATCGCCATAGGTGTCGGCCTGGAACAGCACGGTCTCCGGCAGGCTGCCGACGACGACCCACTCGCCCAACGGAATCGGGAAGCTGTCGTCGTAGTTGATATCCGGGTTGGCCGCCAGAAACGCCGCAGGGTCCGCGTAGGCCTGGGTCGCTTCATCGGCAATGCGCGCCACGTCGTCCTCGCTCATGACACCCGCGCTGATTTTGCTGATGAGTTCGACGAGGGCGGTTTTCATGGGTGTGGTCCTGTGGCGGGCGGTTTTCGAGGGCGCGTAGCCTACACCAGTTTTTGCAACTTCGCCGCCGTATCCACTGCACCCATGGTGTGTGCCGCCGCCAACGCGGTTGCGCCTTGGGCGTCAGCGGCCTTGGGATCGGCGCCCTGGCCGAGCAGATAGTCGAGCATTTCCACGCGGTTGAACATCGCGGCCATCATCAGTGCCGTACGGCCATCGGAGGACGACGCGTCCACTGGCACACCGCCTTCGATCAGTGCCTTGACCACCTCCAGGTTGCCTTTGAACGCCGCGCCAGCCATTGGCAGCTGGTTCTTGTCGTTGGCAATCAGCGGGTCAGCCTTGAACTCCAGCAACACTTTTACTGCCTCGACATGACCGTGGTAGGCCGCGAGCATCAGCAAGGTGTCGCCATTGTGATTACGAAAGTTGGCTGGCAAGCCCTTGGCCAGCAGCGCGGCAAGCATGGCGGCGTCGCCTTTGCGGGCGACGTCGAACACCTGTTCGGCAAATTCTGCGGCTTCGTCATCGGTCATTTGTTTGGCTTGGTCTGACATGTGGGGCTCCTTGTCTGGTCCTCTATATGGTGCCCAGTGTCGCGAGGGAGTTCCCACCTGTCATGGCTTTTTTGTCAAAAGCCTCCATAGGCATATTCAATAGCCCGGCCTAATAACGAAAGTGTCCGCCCTGGATCTGCGCCAATAGCTGTCCAGTGACCGGCACATAGCAGTCCGAACCTGGCAACCAGGCATAGACCGGATCATTGCCTGCCCTCTCCGGATCGAATGCCTCCTCCTTGAGTTTCACCTTTTGGTATTTGAACGTGCCGGTGGTCTCCATCTTGACCTTGATGCGCAGGAACAGCGGGACCGCGTAATGCGGCAACTGGCCGTGGGCGAATTGCAGCAACTCGCGCATATCCAACGAGGCCAGCGATTCGCTCGGGGTGATGGCAACCATCCCGGCGCGGCCGTTGGTGTTTTCGATTTCCACACCGTAGGCCACCACTTCAGCGATCTGCGGATGTTGCAGCAGCACGTTCTCCACCTCGGTGGTGGAGACGTTTTCACCCTTCCAGCGATAGGTGTCCCCCAGGCGGTCGACGAACTGCGCATGACCGAAGCCGATGCTGCGCACCAGATCGCCGGTATTGAAGTAGCGGTCGCCTTTCTCGAATACGTCGGTGAGGATCACCTTGCGGTTCTTTTCCGGGTCGGTGTAGCCATCATAGGGCGACTTTTCATCGATCCTGGCCAGCAGCAAACCTTGCCCGCCAGTCTTCACTTTGTGCATGAAGCCATCGCGGCCACGAATCGGCTCGCCGGTGTCGTGGGCGTAGTCCACCAACGCCCAGTGCTGCAGGCAAAAGCCGACGGTGTTGTCGAAGTTCAAGACGTTGGTGAAGCCGATGTTGCCGTCGCTGGCTGCATACAACTCGCAGACATGCTCAACCCCATACCGCGCCTTGAACTGCGCCCACACGCCGGGACGCAGGCCATTGCCGACCATCTTGGTCACGCGGTGATCGCGGTCGTTGAGGTTGGCGGGTTGATCGAGCAGGTAACGGCACAATTCGCCGACATAACCGAGGGTGGTCGCCTTGAAGCGGCGAGCGTCATCCCAGAATTGGCTGGCGCTGAACTTGCGCCGGATGGCGAACCCTGACGCCCCGACAATCGCCGAGCCCCAGCACACGCAAAGGCCGGTGGCGTGGTAAAGCGGCAAGGTGCAATAGAGGACGTCGTCCGGGCCCATGTCCAGGGCGATGCTGCCGAAGCTGACGGCGGTCTTGGTCCAGCGGCCATGTTTCATGATGCCGGCCTTGGGCAAGCCGGTGGTACCAGAGGTGTAGATATAGAAGCAGGGATCGTTGAAGAAGATCTGCGCGCTGCTAACCGGGTTATCCACCGGGGCGTCGGCGCTGGCGGCCATCAGGTCGACATAACCCTCTGGCGTCACAACGGCCTGCGGCTCCGGGATAAACCAGGACCGTGCAGTGGGAATGTCCACTTGATCGCGTACGGCATCATAGGCAGCCACCAATTCCGCGCCCACTACAATCGCCACCGGGCTCACCAGGTTCAGGCTGTGCACCAGCGCCGCTTGGGTCTGCGCCGTATTGAGCATGGCGCAGATGCCGCCCAGCTTGGCCACGGCCAGCACGTTCAGCAGCAACTCGGGACGGTTTTCGATAAACATCGCCACTACATCGCCCTTGCGGATGCCCTGGGCCTGCAAGTGGTGGGCGATACGGTTGGCGGATCGGTTGGCCTCGGTGTAGCTGAGCACGCGGTCGGCGTACAACAATGCGGCGCCATCCGGATTGCGCTGGGTGGCTTGCTCGAAGTGCCAGCCCAGGCCGCAGGGCTGCTGAGGGTCGGTAACGTTGGCGGCACGCATGCCGCGCACTACCCGTGGCAGGGCGCGAACAATGGCGGGCACCTTACGCAGCATCATGCCCCAGGTAATCATGTCGTTTGGCGATTGGCTCATGGGAACATCCTTTTTCTTATTCTTCGTAAACCTTGCAGGAAAGTACGTCAGCCTCTCTTCGGCTGTACACGCAGGATTTGAAAAGTTTTGTATCCCGATGAACGACCGCCGAAAAAAGGAATTCAGCGACGCCAGGTCAGTCTGTAGGAGTAATGGCGGGCCCGTTCGACCCCGTCGGGCCACGCAAAATGCAGGATGCATGATGGCCATTCATGCAAATTGCACGAAATCGAAAATTTGCATTTTTTATATCTTATTGATTTATAACGATATTTTATAAAACCAATAGCTGGCACAATCACTGCACCTATCACTCCATGCTTGCCAACTTGAGCCAACGGAGCTGATAGACATGAGCCTGATCCAAGATAAATTCGCTTCAGTATTCTCCAACTACGACGTCACCACCCAGCCACGTCCCGACGGTGGCATCCTTTTGACCCTGCGTAATAGCGAAGGCAAGCAGGTCAAGCGTTCGATCTCGTACCAGCAGTTGCACACGGCCGACCAATTGACTTGGGTGATCAGCGCCATCCGCCGCGACTTGGCCGAACAAGCCAGCGACCTGCCACAGATTTCGATGCTGCAAAGCCAGAACCGCTTTGCCCTGCCGACTTACCATTCGGCTTAAGTACCTGATAAAGAAAAGGGCCGCGACACACACGGGTGTCGCGGCCCTTTTTTCATGCATTCAGCAAAGCCCCTTGCGCGCCGCTTCATTCATTGCCTGGACGCGGTTACTGACTTCCAACTTGCCGTAGATATTGCGCAGGTGGAATTTCACCGTGGCTTCGGACGTGGCGCGTATCTGGCTGATCTCCCACACGGTCTTGCCTTCCGAGGCCCAACGCAGTATTTCCAGCTCCGTGCGCGTCAGGCTCTTGCCCGCCAGATTAATGCGCCGCCTGACAGCGTTGGGCACCGTATACGGTGCCAGAAACGATTCCCTTGGGCCTCTCATTAGTTTCTCTCCTTTATTATTGGCTGACGCCCTATCACCCTTCGGATTCCTCCTATTGACGGATGATATAAACGCTATTGCCGAAGAGAGTTACATAAGGCGTGGGATTAAGGCGCACCCATGAGAATAAACAGCAAGCCCCTACATAAGCTTAAGTTTATTCCCACAATAACTTCCAACATGCGGGGGTTGAAGTTTCTGATAGCTCGCGATTAATCATCCAATCCGGGAAAACGCCGGGCGATATCGTCACCGGTGAACTCGGGCACCCACCCTTTCTCGGTGTTGTATAAACGCAACGCCACGAAGTGCGGGTTCTCACCCATGTCGAACCAATGCATCACACCGGCCGGGATCACCAGCAGGTCGTTTTTCTCGCAACGTATGGCGTATACGTAATCGCCAATGTGCAGCGCGAACAGGCCCTGGCCGGCAAGGAAAAAACGCGCATCGTCTTCGCTGTAGCGGCGCTCATCGAGAAACTGCCCACGTAATTCGGCGTTCTGCGCGGGGTCGCCGGCATCCCTCATCACCCCGGCTGCGCGGTAGCCGAGCTGATCAATTTGCGCCTGGCAGGCGGCAATCAACTCGCTATCGCTGGCGCCCTTTTCGACCGGGCCGGGCTGCCAGCGCTCAAAACGCACGCCCTGCTCTGCCAGGGTGGCGGCGATGTCGTCAAAATGGGTCAGGACCTTGTTCGGCGTATCCGGTGTAGCGACGGAGTAGACAGCGACATAACTCATTGAAGGGTTCCTTGGTTCTGCTCTTGCAATCGAAAACCGATGATAACGGCGGCTGCCAGGGCGGCGACGCTGGCGATGCTGAAGGTCAGGGTCGGCCCCAACAGGTTCCAACTGTAGCCCGAATACAGGGCGCCCAATGCGCCACCGGTGCCGGCCAACGCGGCATACAGCGCCTGGCCCTGGCCTTGTTGCTTGTCGCCGAAACTGCGCTGCACAAAGGCAATCGCCGCCGCATGGAAACTGCCAAAGGTAGCGGCGTGCATCACCTGCGCCAGCAACAGCACCCAGAAAAACTCGGCAAATGAGCCCAGCAGCAGCCAGCGCAGCGCCGCCAGCAGGAAACTCGCCAGCAGCACCCGGCGTACCGAAAAGCGCGAAAGGATGCGGCTCATGGCCAGGAACATCAGCACCTCCGCCACCACGCCCAACGCCCACAACATCCCGATCACACCGCGGCTGTAGCCCAAATGTTCAAGGTGCAGGGTGAGAAAGGTGTAATACGGGCCATGGCTCATCTGCATCAGCGCCACGCAGGCATAAAACGCCAGAACGCCGGGGCTACGCAACTGTTTGAGGAAGCCCTCGCCCGCCAGGCGATTGCCGTGGCTGGCAGGTTGCGCATTCGGCACCCACAGGCTGGCTCCGATGATGCCGGCCATGATCACCACGACCACCACCGGGTAGATGTCCAGGCTCAGCCAGTCGAATAGGCGACCCATGATCACAACGGTAAGGATGAAACCGATGGAACCCCACAGGCGGATCTGGCTGTAGCGCGAGGTTTGTTTTTGCAGGTGTGCCAGGGTGATGACTTCAAACTGCGGCAGTACCGCATGCCAGAAGAACGCATGCAGGGCCATGACCAGGGCCAGCCAGGCGTAGGTATGGCTGATGAAGATCAGCGAAAAACTCGCCAGGGTGCACACCGCGCCAAAACGTACGATGGCCAGGCGCCGGCCGGTGTAGTCACCCAGCCAGCCCCACAGGTTGGGCGCCACGCAGCGCATCAGCATAGGGATGGCCACCAGCTCGCCGATGCGCGCGCTGGAGAAGCCCAAGTGGTCGAAGTACAGCGCCAGGAAGGGTGCGGTTGCACCCAGGAGGGCGAAGTAGAAGAGGTAGAAGCTGGAGAGGCGCCAGTACGGAAGGGCTGTCACAGCCGAGCCGTCACAGCTGGCCCAGCACCGGCGTACTCACGCGAACATCGGCATTCTGGCCACGATTGCGCAGCAGGTGGTCCATCAACACGATGGCCATCATCGCTTCGGCAATCGGCGTGGCGCGGATGCCGACGCACGGGTCGTGGCGACCCTTGGTGATCACGTCCACCGGGTTGCCGTGCACATCAATCGAACGGCCCGGCGTGGTGATGCTCGACGTCGCCTTGAGCGCCAGGTGCGCCACAATCGGTTGACCCGAAGAAATACCACCGAGGATGCCGCCCGCGTTGTTACTGAGGAAACCTTCCGGGGTCAGCTCGTCGCGGTGCTCGGTGCCACGCTGGGACACACACGCAAAACCGGCACCGATTTCCACGCCTTTCACCGCGTTGATGCTCATCAGCGCATGGGCCAGTTCCGCGTCGAGGCGGTCGAAGATCGGTTCACCCAGGCCAGGTTTCACGCCCTCAGCGACCACAGTGATCTTGGCGCCAACGGAGTCCTGGTCGCGGCGCAACTGGTCCATATAGGCTTCCAGTTCCGGCACTTTGTCCGGGTCGGGGCTGAAGAAGGCGTTGTCTTCGACGCTGTCCCAGGTCTTGAACGGGATTTCAATCGGGCCCAGCTGGCTCATGTAGCCACGGATCACAATGCCTTGGGTCGCCAGGTATTTCTTGGCGATGGCACCGGCCGCCACGCGCATCGCGGTTTCGCGCGCCGAGCTGCGGCCGCCGCCACGGTAGTCGCGCTCGCCGTATTTGTGGTGATAGGTGTAGTCGGCGTGGGCCGGGCGGAACAGGTCCTTGATCGCCGAGTAGTCCTTGGACTTCTGGTCAGTGTTGCGGATCAGCAGGCCGATGGCGCAACCGGTGGTGCGGCCTTCGAACACGCCGGAGAGGATCTCGACTTCATCGGGCTCCTGGCGCTGGGTGGTGTGGCGGCTGGTGCCGGGCTTGCGGCGGTCGAGGTCACGCTGCAGGTCTTCCAGGGACAGCTCGAGGCCGGGCGGGCAGCCGTCGACAATGGCGACCAACGCCGGGCCATGGCTTTCGCCCGCGGTGGTGACAGTGAACAGCTTGCCGAAGGTATTGCCGGACATGCAGGGCGCTCCGTGAAATCAGTTGAATCAAGTCAACCGTAATAACTTAAGGCGGCCAGTATACGCAGGCTAACCGAGTAGTTCATCCTCGAAACCTTAGCGGTAGACCTTGGTCCAACCGGCACCTTCCCAATGATGGCGCGATGATGCTGCGAGTTCTGCTTTTGACCCTCACCCTGTTTTCCAGCCTGGGCTTCGCCGCCTCCCCCGTGGTGTTGCAACGGCCTATCAGCCTGGACACCGGCAGCGGCGAGCTGTTTGGCTCACTCTTGTTGCCCAAATCCGACAAACCCGTGCCGGTGGTGTTGATCATCGCCGGTTCCGGGCCCACCGACCGCAACGGCAACAGTGCCGACGGCGCGCGCAACGACAGCCTCAAGCGCCTGGCCTGGGTGCTGGCGCGGCATAACATCGCCAGCGTGCGCTACGACAAGCGCGGCGTGGCGGCCAGCCTGGCGGCCACCCCCGACGAACGCAACCTGACCCTGGACGCCTACGTCGCCGACGCCGTGGCCTGGGGCAAACTGCTCAAGGCCGACAAACGCATGGGCCCGCTGATTGTGTTGGGCCACAGCGAAGGTGCACTGGTGGCCGCCCTCGCCGCGCCGCAGCTGGACCCGGCAGGCGTGGTCTCGTTGTCCGGCAGCTCGCGCCCGGTGGATCAAGTGATCCGCCAACAGTTGGCCGATCACCTGCCCCCTGCCCTGCTGCTGCGCAGTAACCAAATCCTCGATCACCTCAAGGCCGGCCAAGTGGATGCGGATGTGCCTGGCCCGCTGGAAGGCATTTTCCGACCCAGTGTGCAGCCATATCTGATCAGCCTGTTTCGTGCCGATCCGTCGGCAGCCTTTGCCAAATTGAACATGCCGGCACTGATCATCCAGGGCACCAACGATATCCAGGTCGGTGTGGGCGATGCCCAGCAACTTAAAAAGGCCAAGCCCGACGCGCAGCTTGTGCTGATTGAGGGCATGAACCACGTGATGCGCATCGTGCCCAACGATGTGAAGCAGCAATTGGCCTCCTACAACGACCCGCAACTGCCCCTCGCCGCCGAGCTGGGCAACCGCCTGGTGCGCTTTATCGACGGACTTCAACCCCGTTAAGCGACAATTTGCCTCCAGTCCTGGGGAAAGCGGCCGATAAGCCCAGAGTCGACAGTAAAAAGACTGTCGACTCGCTGGGCTTGGACAGGATCGCGCCGCATGACAACCACTGAAGCAACACCGGAATCCACCGCCGACACCCCGGCTGACAAAACCGAGGCCGTCGACGCGGCGCCCCTCCCGTGGGCGGATGTCCAGGCTGAGCATTTCAAGATGCTGCGCCTGGCGCCCCTGGCCACCGACCGCGCCACGGGCGTGCGGCCTTTGCGCTTCGTGCAGTTCGGCTATGCCGAGCGCAACGACAAACACCACAGCCTGCTGCGCATGGTCATCCAGTTGCCCGGCCAGCGTGTGCGCCGTGAACAGAATCATCTGGATATCTGGATCGACCACGACACGCACCGCGTGCACTTCGGCCCTGGCAACAGCCTGGAGATCGAACCGGCCAACCGTGGCATCGGGCGCTTCCTGGTGGCCCAAGGCGCTGCCTGGGCGAAAAAGAAATGGTCGCACTACCGCGTCGACGGCGTTGACCTGGCCAACAAAGATGCACTGAACGAAGCCACCCGCCTGCGCCGCGATCACTTCCTGCGCATCCAGGGTTTTGATGTGGCTTACGCCGATGTGCAGCACCTCAAGGGTAACGTGCAGCCGGGCAAGGTCAGTGATGTGCTGGACAGCTGGAACACCGAGAAGGTGCAGTTCGTAGAAATCCTGGAAGCGGCGCAGATGCTGCAACAGGCAGAACAGAACCTGGCAGAGCAGGAAGTGAAGCTGCGCAAGGAAGAGGAAAAGGTCACCAAGTTCAAGCGTGAGGACAGCGGATTGCGCTTTACCATCACCTGTCTGGTGGCATTTACGGTGTTTCAGGCGGGGTTGTTGATCTGGATTGCAACTCACCGCTGAAACACATTCGCACTATGAAATGCGGTCATTGACCGCACTCCTACCGCTAGTACAGGTTAAACGCGGGCAGCAAATGCAGCCTGATGTTGACGGCACTGCTCAGCCGTCAACATGAACACCCCATGGCCGCCGCGCTGGAAGTCCAGCCAGGCAAAGTCCACTTCCGGGTACAGTGCCTCGACGTGCACTTGGCTGTTGCCCACTTCAACAATCAGCAACCCCTTCTCGGTCAGGTGGTCCGCCGCTTCGGCCAGCATGCGCCGCACCAGGTTCAAACCGTCGTCGCCACAGGCCAGGCCCAGCTCAGGTTCGTGCTGGTATTCGTCAGGCATATCGGCGAAGTCTTCGGCATCCACATACGGCGGGTTGGACACGATCAAGTCAAAGCGCTGGCCCGGCAGGCCGTCGAAACCGTCACCCTGCACGGTATAGACACGCTCATCGACGCCATGGCGCTCGATGTTCTGGTTGGCCACTTCCAGGGCTTCGAAGGACAAGTCCCCCAGCACCACTTCGGCGTCCTGGAACTCATAGGCGCACGCAATGCCGATGCAACCGGAACCGGTGCACAGGTCGAGGATGCGTGCCGGTGGCTGCGCCAACCAGGGTTCGAAGCGGTTTTCGATCAGCTCGCCGATCGGTGAGCGCGGGATCAGCACGCGCTCATCGACGATAAACGACATACCACAGAACCAGGCTTCACCAATCAGATAGGGTGTCGGCACGCGTTCGTGGATACGGCGATGCAACAAGCGTTGCAGGTGGGCGACTTCCTCTTCTTCCAGGTTGCAGTCGAGGTAGCTGTCGGCAATTTCCCACGGCAAATGCAAGGCACCGAGCACCAGTTGCCGGGCATCGTCCCAGGCATTATCGGTGCCATGGCCAAAAAACAGGTCTTCCCCATGGAAACGGCTGACAGCCCAACGGATATGGTCGCGCAAGGTGCGCAGGCGGGAAGTGGTCACGGGGGCAAGCTCCTGGAAAAAACGACTGGCGATTCTAACAGCCTTCACCTGTACCGACGATGTACGAAAACCCGTCGCCACCCGTCGGATTTCATCCAAATTGCCATCATTGTGTTAAACAGGCCCACCTCTTGACATGGCTGCACGTCAACAACGGCGTACCTTACGATGGTAGCGATTCACAGAACCGCTCAGCCAGTGGACAATGTCGCAAAAGCCCCCCTCACAGGAGCCCCAGAATGTCCGTTCCAAAGACGATGTTTCAACTCAGCGGTCGTGGTTACGCAGCAGCGAACCTCAGCCATGCGACCCTCGTGATCATCGACGCCCAGAAGGAATACCTCAGCGGCCCCCTCGCCCTCTCGGGCATGGACGCGGCCGTCGGCAACATCAAGCAACTTGTGTCCGCCGCCCGCAACGCTGGGCGTCCGATTGTACATGTGCGTCACCTGGGCACCGTGGGTGGCCTGTTCGACCCACAGGGCGAGCGTGGCGAATTCATTCCAGGGCTTGAGCCTGAAGGCGACGAAACCATCATCGGCAAGCTGCTGCCCAGCGCCTTCCATGGCACCGGCCTGGAAAAACACTTGCAGGACCTCGGTTCCCTGGACCTGATCGTCTGCGGTTTCATGAGCCACTCCAGCGTCAGCACCACCGTGCGCGCCGCCAAGAACCTGGGCTTTCGCTGCACCTTGGTGGAAGACGCCTGCGCCACACGTGACCTGCCTTACAAAGGCGGCATCCTCAGCGCCGAGCACGTGCAGCAGACCGAAATGGCCATCATGGCCGACAATTTCGCCACCCTGGCGCTGACCAAAGATCTGATCTGATCAACCTTCTGATGAGCGGCGCAGCCTGTTTTACGGCCCCGCTCATCCGCAGAGCCCTCTCATTTGGCGCATTTACCCCTCCCCCCGGAACAACCTGTGTATTGTCCGGTCGAAGGGCCGATACCCTGGAGGAAAGGTCGGAATGAAGATATCCGATGGTTTTGACGCTCGTCGCTTGCGCCCCAAGGGCCCGAGCAATTGGCGTCTGCGCCTGGTGGCCGGCATTGCCGCGTTGCTGGCGATAGTTGGTGTGCTGTTGGCTGGCGCTGGTGGTGCCGGTTTGTTGGGTCACTCGCCGGCCCTTGGTGAATTGAATGCCAGTCCTGGTGGCTCGGCGATTCTGTTGGTGATCGGGCTGCTGGTGCTGTGGTTGGGCGTATGGTTATGGCGGCGCAGCCGTCGGAAAATGCGTCAGCCGTTGTCGCTGAACATCGCTTCTCACCTGATGAAAAAGCACGACTGATGGCGCTTGGATAGCGTTTCCTGCGCCCTGGCCGCCGCGATTTAGGTAAACTGCCCGCCCTTCGCGGAGGCCAACATGCAAGACGACGATTTTTCCCTGTTCAAAAACGAGCTGCGCGGCGTCAAGCCGATCAAGCACGACCGCGCCGACACCGGCAAACCCAAGGCCGACCGCGCGCAGATCGCCAAGCTGCGCCAGGCCGCGACCGTGCGCACTGCCGCCACCACCGTGGACGGCCTGTCGGACCAGTTCGTGATCGATGTCGGCCCTGAAGACGAGCTGATGTGGGCCCGCGATGGCGTGCAGGAAAGCCAGATGCGCAAGCTCAAGGCCGGCCAGATCCCGTTCGAAGGCAGCCTTGACCTGCATGGCATGAACGTGGAAAAAGCCCGGGAAACCCTGTGGGCCTTCCTGGCCGAAGCCACTAAATTCGAAATCCGCTGCGTACGCGTCACCCACGGCAAGGCCGTGCGGCTGGACGGCAAGCGCCCGATGATCAAAAGCCACGTCAACACCTGGCTGCGCCAGCATGCCCAGGTCCTCGGCTTTACCTCATGCCAGGCCCGCCACGGCGGCGCGGGGGCGGTGTATGTGATGCTCAAGCGTACGATGATGGAAGGGCGCGACGAGTAACAACTGCCATCGTCAGGCTTGCAGCGATGTGCCCGCCACCGTAACCTTGCGCTTTGCGAAAATCCCACAGGTAGTTTCATGTCCCTGGAACAGAATTACACCGCGATCCTCGGCCAACTCGGCGAGGACGTTTCCCGCGAGGGCCTGCTCGACACGCCAAAGCGTGCCGCCAAGGCGATGCAGTACCTCTGCCGCGGCTATGAGCAGACTCTGGAAGAAGTCACCAACGGTGCCTTGTTCAGCTCCGACAACAGCGAAATGGTGCTGGTCAAGGACATCGAGTTGTACTCGCTGTGCGAACACCACCTGCTGCCGTTCATCGGCAAGGCCCACGTCGCTTATATCCCAAGCGGCAAGGTGCTGGGCCTGTCCAAGGTTGCGCGGATTGTCGACATGTACGCCCGCCGCCTGCAGATCCAGGAAAACCTCAGCCGCCAGATCGCCGATGCCGTGATGCAAGTGACCGGCGCCCTGGGCGTGGCCGTGGTGATCGAGGCCAAGCACATGTGCATGATGATGCGCGGTGTGGAAAAGCAGAATTCGTCGATGATCACCTCGGTGATGCTGGGTGAGTTCCGCGAAAACGCAGCCACCCGCAGCGAATTCCTCAGCCTGATCAAGTAACCGGCTGCGGACGAAAAAACCGGCGTTCATCGCCGGTTTTTTTTCGCCTGCAAAATTGAGGTAAGCTGCGGCCCCTTCTTCATGGGCAAGAGGTTTCAGCCATGTTCGTCAAAGCACTTCGAGTGGGCCTCGGCCACGTCATCATCGCGGGCGACTTTCTTACCCGCCCACGCAAAAAGCAGCGTTCCGCCGAGCAACAGGCACAGGTGAATGCAGCGGCCAAGGAGCTGACGCTGTATCAGTTCCACGCTTGCCCATTCTGCGTGAAGACCCGCCGCACCCTGCACCGCCTGAATGTGCCCGTCGCGCTGAAAGATGCGAAAAACAACGAACAGGACCGCCAGACCCTGCTTGAGCAAGGCGGCAAGATCAAGGTGCCGTGCCTGCGTATCGAAGAGAATGGCCAGACCACCTGGATGTACGACTCCAAGGTGATCATTGATTATCTGGACAAGCGTTTCGCCGGGGTTTGACCGCCTACTGCTGAATCGACAGTTCCAGTAGCGCCGAGCCCAGGCACTTGCCATGGGCATCCAGCGCCAGCGAGCGGGTGACTCCACCGCGCAGGATGCCCGGCAACACGAAGTTCAGCGCCTGCACATTCGGCAATTCATAGCGCCGCACAGGCGCTGCGTCGGGCTCACGCAACCCCGCGAAAAATTCGGCCACGCGTTCAGCGGTCAGTTGCTCGCATAGCAATGGGTAGTCTTCAGCACGATAGGCAATGATCGAAATGTTCGACGTGTCGCCTTTATCCCCAGTGCGGGAATGGGCCAGCCTCTGCAGCTTCATGCTTCGATCCTCGGGTTGACCACATCACGCGGCAGCAACAACGACGCCACCGCTACCACTTGCCGCACGCTTTTGCTCGCGCCGCCGCCGCCCGACGGGCCGTTGGTGTAGAGGGTTTCCACTTCATTGCCGACGCGCACCGCCTCATCGCGCGCCTCACAGCGCGCCGCCACGCGCAGGCGCACTTCCCAGGGCTCGACCGCGCTGCGCGGGCCGTGAAGCGAGTCCATGCCGATCAGTTCGGCACGCACGTCCTGCATCTTCACGCCCATCAACTCAAGGCGCTTGAGGACCACATCCCGCGCCAACTGCGCCCGTGCGACAGCACCGGGGCCACCGTAGGACATCTGCCCCTCTCCAATCCAACCGTCCAGATAGCCGACGCTGACCTTCAGCTGTTCGGGGCGCGCGCGACCGTCTGCACCTTGGGTGCGAACGCGATCAACGCCCTCCTCCACAAACCCCACCTGGGAAAAGTCCGCCGTCACGTCAGGCGTGAGGTACGCCGCCGGGTCGTGCACTTCATAGATCAGCTGTTCAGTGCAGGTCGCACGGCTGACCCGCCCGCCGGACCCAACCACCTTGGTAATCACTGCCTCACCGTCCGCAGTGATCTCGGCCAGAGGGAAGCCCAGGCGCGCCAGGTCTTCCACATCCTTGAAACCCGGATCGGCGAAATAGCCGCCGCTGACTTGCCCGGCGCATTCAAGCAGATGCCCCACCAGCGTGCCACGCCCCAAACGCTGCCAATCGTCCGCCGCCCAGCCGAATTCAAACATCTGTGGCGCGAGGAACAGCGAAGGGTCGGCCACGCGCCCGGTGATCACCACGTCCGCATCCGCGTGCAACGCCTGCAGAATGCCGTCGACACCCAAGTAGGCATTCGCGGAAATCAGCCGTTCGCCCAAGGCACCGACCGTCTGGCCGTTATCCAGCAGAAAGTCAGGCTTCAACACCTCCAACACGTCATCGCCGACCACCGCGACGACCTTGAGCGCAAGGCCCAATTCACGCGCAATTCGCCGCACTTCATTGGCCGCCGACACCGGATTGGCCGCCCCCATATTGGTGATCACCCGCAGGCGACGACGCCCGGCCTTTACGCCCACAAACGGCAGCACGCGACGCATGCGCTCACTCAGCAGCGGGTCGTAACCGCCCTCTGGAGCGCTGATGCGTGCCTGTTGCGCCAAAGCAATCGTGCGTTCGGCCAGGCATTCGAACACCAGGTAATCCAGTTCGCCCTGCTCGGCCAGTTCCACGGCAGGTTCGATACGGTCGCCGGAATAGCCGGCGCCGGAACCGATGCGCAAGGTTTTCATTTCAAATTACTCCCAGGAGCAACGCGGTCAGGGTCATCAACACCGACGCGGCAAACAGAAACGGAATGGTGAAGCGCTGGTGATCGGCCAGTTCGATCTTGCACAGGCCCACCAGCAGGAAGGTCGCGGGGGTCAGCGGGCTGACCGGGAAGCCGGTGGTGTGCACACCCAGCAACGAGGCCTGGGCCACTTGCAGCGGATCGACGCCCAGAGCCTTGCCGACTTCGGCGATCACCGGCATCACGCCGAAATAGTAGGAATCCGGGTCAAACAACATGCTCAGCGGCATGGAGATAAAGCCCACCACCGCCGGGATCAACTTGCCGTGGCCGGCCGGAATCTGCGCCACCGCCACTTCGGCAATCGCCTTGAGCATGCCGGTGCCCTGCATGATCCCGGTGAACACCCCGGCGGCGAGCAAGATGCTGGCCATGGTCAGGGCGGTCTTGGCGTGGGCGTCGATGCGGGCGCGCTGAGCGTCGACGTTCGGGTAGTTGATGCACAGCGCCACCACGGTGCCGAGCATGAACATCACCACGGGGTCGACCCAACCGGCAATCATCACCACCATCACCAGCACGGTCAGGATCAGGTTGACCCAGAACAGCCGCGGACGACGTAGCTTGATGTCGTCGTCGCTCAGTACCCGTTGCGGCACGGCGTCCACGGTGGAGCCGGCGCCGAGGCCCAGGCGTTTTTCTTCGCGACGGCCGAGCCACCAGGCGCAGGCGAAAACGAAGACCAGGCCGACGATCTGCACCGGGATCAGCGGTTGGAACAGGTCTGCCACCGGCACGTGCAGAGCCGCCGACGAGCGCAATACGGGCCCGGTCCACGGCAGAAAGTTGACCCCGGCTGCCATCGCGCAAACACAGGCCAGGATGCGTTTATCGATACCCAGTCGTGTATACAGCGGCAGCATCGCCGGCACCGTCACCAGAAAGGTCACCGCGCCGGAACCGTCCAAATGCACCAGCAGCGCCAGGGTCGCGGTGCCTACGACAATGCGTGTAGGACGCGTGCCGACCGTGCGCAGGATGCGGTCAATGATGGGATCGAGCATGCCGGCATCGGTCATGATCCCGAAAAACAGGATCGCAAACACAAACATGCCCACCACGGGGGCGACGTTCTTGATACCGGTGATGATGAAGGCACTGGTTTGCAGGCCGAACCCACCGAGCAACGCGGCGATGATCGGCAAGGCGATCAGGGCCACCAGCGGCGAGAGGCGTTTGCTCATGACGGCAGCGAGCAGGCACAGGATGGTGATGACACCCAGGGTAGCGAGCATGGGTTACTCCAGAGCGGCCTTGATGGCCGGTTATTGTTTTCCCTGGAGTATTGGAAGCGGGTTAGTCTTTGTAAATTGGAATATTCACCCGCTAGTGTTCGGAAAAACAAAATGAAGAACAGTATCCAACACATTCAGGCATTTCTTGCCGTGGCTCGCACTGGCAGCTTCACCAAGGCTGCCAATGAGCTGCATCTGTCACCTTCGGCGCTGACGGTGCAGGTGCAGCAACTGGAAGACTGGCTCGGCGTCGCCCTGCTCGACCGCAGCCCGCGCCACGTCAGCCTCACCGCCGCCGGCCAGGACGCGCGCGGCCCCATGGAAAAACTGCTGCTGGACCTGGACAACATCGTCACCGGCTCCCGCGACCTTGCCGCCTTGCGCCGGGGCGTGGTCACCATCGCCGCCCTGCCCTCGGTGTGCGCCGGCAGTTTGCCGCCGGTTCTACGCTTGTTTCGCGAGCGCTTTGCCGGAATCGAGGTACGCCTGCATGACTTGGTAGCCCATCGCATTCATGCCCAGGTGCGTTCCGGCGAGGTGGATTTCGGTATCGGCGTGCGTGCACGGCTCAGCCATGGCCTGGAATTCGTGCCGGTGTTGAATGATCGCCTGTGTGCGTTTGTACCGGTAGATCATCCGCTCACCCGCCATCGCCAACTGACCCTGGAGCAATTGGCCGACCAGCCGATCATCCTTACCGGGCGCGACAGCAGCGTGCGCGAGCAAGTGGATGCGCTGTTCGATGAGACACGCCTGACAATGAACGCCGGCATGGAGGCCAACTACATGTCGACGGTATTGGCCCTGGTGCGCCAGGGGCTGGGAATCAGTGTGCTGCCGGAGTCGGCGGCGGACAGTTTGGAGGGATTGAAGCGCATCAACATCGATCATCCCGGCGTAAACCGGGAGATCGGCTTGATCAGTCGCAGTGGGATGGGCTTGAGCCCGGCAGCGCAGCGGTGTTTCGAGTTATTGAGCAACGAATTGCGCGGGTGATCAATCCAGCATCGCCACATGTTTGGGATGGCTGGCAACACGCTTCAACCACGCCTGCACACCCGGATAAGCCTCCAACTCAAAACCACCCTCATTCGCCACATGGGTGTAGGCATACAAGGCCACATCGGCGATAGAGAACTGATCGCCCACGAGGTAAGGCGTCAGCTGCAATTGGCGCTCCATGACCTTGAGCGCTTTGTAACCGCCCTTGTGCAGCTTCTTGTATTCCTCCAGGCGATCCTCGGGCAGCCCCAGGTAAAACTGGATAAACCGCGCCACCGCAATGTACGGCTCGTGGCTGTACTGCTCGAAGAACTGCCATTGCAGCACTTGGGTGCGCAGGCGCGGCTCGGACGGCAGGAATTCACTGCCATCGGCCAGGAAATTGAGGATCGCGTTGGACTCCCACAGGCAGGTGCCGTCTTCCAGTTCCAGCACGGGGATCTTGCCGTTGGGGTTCTTCGCCAGGAATTCGGCGGTCTGGGTGTCACCCTTGAGGATGTCCACATCGATCCATTGATACGGGATGCCCAGCAGGCTGAGCATCAATTTGATCTTGTAGCAGTTGCCCGACTTGTAATCGCCATAAACCTTGTACATGGGGCTCCCCTTATGCCGCTTGCGCGTGCTGTGCTTGACGGACCACCGCGGCCAGGCGCTTGAGACCTTCGTCGAGGCGGGCCGGGTCGATATGGCTGAAATTGAGGCGCAACGAACCGTGATGGTGGTCCGGCTCGGAAAAGAACGGTTCACCGGGCATGAACGCGACGTTCTGTTCCAGCGCTTGCGCCAACAAGGTGCGGGTGTCGAGTGGCTGTTTCAAGGTCAGCCAGAAGAATAATCCACCTTGGGGCACTTGCCAGTCGGCCAGATCGGCGAAATGACACTGTAGCGCCGCCTGGAATGCATCGCGGCGCTGGCGGTAAAAACTGCGCAGTTCCACCAGGTGCTGCTGGTATTTTTCGCTGCCGATCCACTGCATCGCCTGCCATTGGCCGACGCGGTTAGTGTGCAGGTCAGCCGATTGCTTGAGCTTGAGCAGGTGCGGGAACAGGTCCGGGCTGGCGATCAGGTAGCCGACGCGCAGGCCGGGCAACAGGGTCTTGGACACGGTGCCGGTGTAGATCCAGCTGGCCTTCTTCAGGCGCCCGGCGATGGGTTTGGCACTGCCGCCGTCGAAGGTCAGTTCGCGGTAGGGCTCGTCTTCGATCAGGGTCACGCCGAACTCATCGAGCAACGCGGCGACGGCTTCGCGCTTGGCTTCGCTGTAGCGCACGGCCGACGGGTTCTGGAAGGTCGGGATCAGGTAGATGAACGCCGGGCGATGGCGTTCGAGGCTGGCACGCAACGCGCTCAGGTTCGGGCCGTCGGCCTCCAGTTGCACGGTGAGGCAATCGGCGCCGAACAGTTGGAAGATCTGCAACGCAGCCAGGTAGGTCGGGCCTTCCAGCAGGATCTGCGTGCCTTTGTCGATGTACAGCTTGGCCGCCAGGTCCAGGGTTTGCTGGGAGCCGCTGACCACCAGCACCTGGCTGGCCTGGCACGGCACACCGAGTGCGCGGGCTTCGGCGGCGAGCTGTTCACGCAACTGCGGCTCGCCTTCGCTCATGCCGTATTGGCCGATATTGAGGGGCATGTCGTCCCAGTTCAGCGCGGGCAGCATGGCTTCGGCCGGCAGGCCACCGGCGAACGACATCACTTCCGGGCGCTGGGCTGCCGCGAGGATTTCACGGATCAAGGAGCTTTTGAGGCGCGTAACACGTTCAGAGAAGGCCATAAGGTCACCGGTAGCAAAGCCTGTGGGAAATACGTCAAACTGGTTGACCGAAATTACGACGACTCACACGGATACGTCAATATGCTTGACCTTAAAAAACCCACCGCCCAGCAAACCGCCATGGAAGCGTTCTTCTTCGGCTACCAGGCGTTTACCGCCAAGGCCGATGAGATGCTTGAGCGCCGCGGCCTGAGCCGGGTGCATCAGCGCATCGTGTTTTTTATCGCGCGCTACCCGACCTTGAGCGTGAAGGAACTGCTGGAATTGCTCGGTGTGAGCAAGCAGGCGCTGAACATCCCATTGCGGCAACTGCAGGAAATGCACCTGGTGAACAGCGTTGCGTCCGAGACCGACAAGCGCAAACGCCTGCTCGAATTGACTGAGGAAGGCCTGCGTTTCGAACAGTCGTTGCGCCGTGAACAGGTAAAACTGTTGCAACGTGCGTTCAGCGAGGCGGGCGAAGAAGCGGTGGCAGGATGGCTGGCGGTCAATCAGGCATTGAGCGCGAACTAGCCCTTCGCACCGCTATTCGAAAACATTATTTGCTTTATTTGTATACAAAAGCATAATTCGCCTCGTGCGAGTTCCTGACCTATTGGTCAACAAAACCCGCCAGTACCTCAAAGCGCTGTTGCCCACATCCGTGACCGGCGCTGGAAATAACAATAAAACTCTTGAGGAGTACTCGCTGTGGATAGCCGCAAATCCGAAGCCCCTACGCTGGACATCGCCCCGCCTAATAACAGTTGGCTAGAACGCCTGTTCAAGCTCAGCTTGCATGGCACCACAGTGAAGACCGAGCTGATCGCCGGCCTCACCACCTTCATCACCATGGCCTACATCATCTTCGTCAACCCCAACATCATGGCAGACGCTGGCATCGACCATGGCGCGGCATTTGTCGCCACCTGCATCGCCGCCGCGCTGGGTTGCCTGCTGATGGGGCTGTACGCCAACTGGCCAGTGGGCCTGGCGCCGGGCATGGGCTTGAACGCGTTTTTCACCTACACCGTGGTCGGCACCATGGGCTACACCTGGGAAACCGCGCTGGGTGCGGTGTTTATCTCTGGCGTGCTGTTCATGGGCCTGACCCTTTCCCGCGTGCGCGAATGGTTGCTCAACAGCATCCCCGTGAGCCTGCGTCATGCCATGGGCGCGGGCGTGGGTTTATTCCTCGGGGTGATCGGCCTGAAAACCGCCGGGATCATCGTCGAGAGCCCAGCCACGTTGATCAAGCTCGGTTCGCTGCATGAGCCCGCGCCACTGCTGGCGGCAGTGTGTTTCCTGCTGATCGCCATCCTCAGCTACCACCGCGTGTTCGGCGCGATCCTGATCAGCATCATCGCCGTCACCTTGGCTGGCTGGGGCCTGGACCTGGTGCATTACAACGGCATGGTGTCTACACCGCCGAGTCTGGCACCGACCTGGATGGCCATGGATATCAAAGGTGTATTCAATGTCAGCATGATTAGTGTTGTATTTGCATTTCTTTTTGTACACATGTTCGACACCGCAGGTACACTGATGGGCGTCGCGCAACGGGCCGGGCTGGTCAATGCCGATGGCAAGATCGACAACCTGTCCCGCGCATTGAAGGCCGACAGTGCCTCCAGTGTGTTTGGTGCGATGGTCGGTGTGCCACCGGTGACGAGTTATGTGGAAAGTGCGGCTGGCGTGGCCGCTGGCGGGCGCACCGGGCTCACTGCCGTGACCGTGGGCGTGCTGTTTGTGGCGGCGATGTTTTTTGCGCCGCTGGCAGGGATGATTCCGGCGTATGCCACTGCGGGCGCGCTGATTTATGTCGCGATGCTGATGATGGCAAGCATGGCCCATATCAATTGGGATGAAGCCACCGACAGCATTCCGGCGATCGTCACCGCGATCATGATGCCGCTGACCTTCTCGGTTGCCGACGGTATCGCCCTGGGCTTTATCACTTACGTGGCGCTCAAGGCCGGCACCGGCAAGTACCGCGAGATTTCCGTCAGCCTGTGGGTGCTGTGCGCGATCTTTATCGCCAAATTCATATTTCTATAAAGGAGTAACGGATGAACCTGGAAACCTGGCTACTGTTCAGCGGCGCGGCATTGGTGGTGATCCTGATCCCGGGACCCCTGTCATTGCTGATGATCAGCAACAGTCTCAACTACGGCCTGCGCCGCTCGTATCCAGCGTTTCTTGGTGGGGTGTTTGCCTCGATCTGCCTGTTGAGCGCCTCGGCCCTGGGCCTGGGCGCGCTGCTGCTGGCGTCAGAGCAATTGTTCAGCGCCTTGAAGATCGTCGGTGCGGTGTACCTGTTCTACCTCGCGTGGCAGAGCTGGCAGCAATCACGGCAACCGGCCAAGGCGGCAGAGGTGCCCTACAGCGCACCGGTGCCACGCTTTCGTGCGCTGTTTGGCCGAGCCTTTGTACTGGGCGCCAGCAACCCCAAGGACATCCTGTTTTTTGCCGCGTTCCTGCCGCAATTCCTCAACAGTGACCAGGCCTTTTTGCCGCAGTTGCTGATCATGATCGCCACCTGGACCGCACTCGACCTGCTGTGCAAATTGTTCTACGGCCTGAGTGCCCATGGTGCGGCGCGTTACCTGCGCAGTGGCAAGGGCCAGGGTTGGTTCAACCGCGTCAGTGCCGCCCTTTTCGCAGGGGCAGGCATGATGGCGCTGCTCAAGGCCAGGTCGGGCTCACTTTGACAAAATAGACACTGGGTTCGACGTTGCGCTCGCGAGCCCATTGAATGCCCGCCATGATGCGCTCCAGACGCCCCTCTCGCATGGCGCGCTTGACGCCCGTGAACAGGGGCTTTTGCAGGTTTCTCTCGATAGCGACATTCACCCAGCTATCAACCAGCCGAGTGTCGATGGCGAACGACGGCCTATCAAACCAATGGAGTGCGACGTAGTACATTTTATTGGAGGGTGATTCGGGGTGAACGGCGATCAATTCATAGGTAAAGGTTTTACCCCGCGTCATTGGCACTTCATGAACAATGAAGCCTTGCCCTTCCAACACTTCTCTGACTGCTGCGCGCTGCACCGTGTCTCTCACATCCGTAACCGCTGCGTTGCCGATATTGGACCGCAACGAGCGGTCCAATTTCGGCGCCTTGAAGTCGACGCGGGTAAAGCCCTCTGTCGTACCGTCGTAACCGATATACAGGGCTCTGCCCTTCCTGTGGAGGGACGTTAGCATTTTCAGCAAGTCATCCGTTTGCCCCACCCCCTTGAGCGTGCGGGTCAACCAATTGTCCAGCGTTGCCCGTATGGTGAGCAGATGAGTGGCCGTTGGGTAGCGCGATGAGTTTGCCAGTTGAACCAGCCTGGCGACGACTGCCGCTCGGCTGGCAGTCGTCATGGTGGGGAAAGCTGTTTTTACATACTGCTCCAACGGTTTTTCGAACAGCGGCGTATGCAGTTGCCACTCCCCCGTCAGCGTGCGTGATACCGGGATGGGCTGCTCCCTACGTGCGGTGGTTGTCCAACGTTCAATCTCCAAAAGAGCGGGTAAATCCATCGATTTATCCCTGGTGATAAACGCGATGCCGCTGTGCGGTGCGTTGTCACCTTGCGCAAGCAACCTGTAATACCCGATGCCCGATGCCGTTACAGTGTCGTAGGTTGTACCCACTAAGATGACATTGTAGGAAGCCCCTGGGGGAGCCACCTGCACTTTGAATACCCCTTCATCCGAAAACGTCGATAAACGCTCCGTGGAAACGTCAGCTCTCCATTCAAACCAATAGTTAGCCGGTGCAGAGGACCTGCGAATGCTGCTTTCGGTGCCCGCACGTATTGTGGGTGGCTGCCATTCCCGAAGCACTGGCACCGGTTCGCGCCAAGGGTTGAGCGCGCCCGAACTGGGCCCCGGTTGAGGTGCATCGGCGCCCAGCGACCATTCGCGGTCTTCCCGGATGTAGAGCAGCAGTTCTCCCTCGGCCTCGCCACCCGGGCTCTTTACTCGCAACGCCGACTCATCGCCACGTCGATACACGGGATAGCGGTGCTCGCCGTCAACCAAAAACAGCTCGCCGTTTTTTACATACACGCCCTTCTCTCCCAGCCCTTGCAGCGGTAAGGCGCCTTCGGTGGAAAGGGGCTTGCTGAGGCGCTCCAACACCTTGACCGGGCGCGGCGCCGGCGGCAGTGACAAGTGGCTGCCCCGTCGATGCAGCTGGTTCAACCCACTGCGCACGCCTGCGGTCTTGGACGTTTTGGGCCCCGGTACGAATAAGCTCAGCAGGTCGATAAACACCATCAACGTCAGGAACGCCACATCCACCGCGTCCTCGGGGCGCCGGCTGTGGTGGTAGCGCTTGGCGGCCAGAAACAGTTCATACAGCCCGATCACCGTGCCAAGCAGTGGCACAAAAGACAGAATGCCACGCAACGAGGCGTTCCATTGATCGCCAAGGCGCTGTTCACGGTAACGCGCCAGCGTCGCACTGGACGTGGCGCGGGCATGGGCGCGTTGTTGGATTTCGAGCATGTGGGCGTGGGCGAGCAGTGCCTGGATATCGCTGTGTGCGGCTGGAACGAAATCCAGCCATGCCGTGGGGGCAGCGTCGATTTGCTCCTGGATATGAGCCTCGATGGCCTGCACGTCGGCAACGGGCAGCGTGTGTTTGATCTTGAATTCGCGGAAAAGCCGGCCAATCGCCTCGACTGCCGCGAGTACGCTGTCGTGAGCCTCAGGCGTGGGCAGAAACCTGGTCAAGTGCCTTGAAGGCATGGGCAAGGCCCCGCGCCCCGGATAACTGGCAAGCGCCTCATGCTCCCAGCCGGGCGCCACCCTCCTTGCCAGGTCTTTGATACCACCAGGCATGGCATTCAATTGATGCAATGCCGTCCTCGCCCGCTCCCACGTGCTGAATTCGGCCAGCACCGGAAAAACCGTCGCAGCCGGCCAATACACCAGACACAGCAGGTTGAGCTGATCGATGATCACCAGCACACCGGCGATATGCCGATCATGTTCCATCGTGTAGCCGCGCAGGCGCACAAAGGACAGGCTGATCTGGTGGCCGTTTTTGTCTAGGTCGGCAGGTAAACGTGCCGACAATCCCGTGTTGAACAGGCTTTGGCCTGCCGACGAGAGGCCTCGCCGCGCGGTCGAATACACCTGCATATAAGCCAGGTGCTGCGTAGCGCGGTCAATCAACGGCCGGAAAAGCCCGGTGGGCGCCGGACTGAATGCGCGCTGGATCAATGCGTCGTAGTGGCCACCAATGTCCAGTGCCGACAATGTCTTGATCAAATAGCGCGGATTCAATCGTTCTTTCCACTCAGGCTGCAGGTAGCGGGCCCGGTTCAAACGCCATTCCGTCCAGGGCGCCAGGGCATCGAGATTATGCAGGGCCAGTTCCATCAGACTAAAGGTGGTGTGTTCAGAGCTGACGATCTTTTTGACGTGACGATCACCCACCACGCATTGACTGGAAAACCAGCCGCAGTATTGAGCGCCGACATCGTCGGGCATATCCAGCAGAGGCTTATCCACATCCAGTTCCGAGAAACCATCCTGTTTGAGTTGGGCCATCAATAACCCGCGAGCAAACGCATGCAACGGCGGCAGGATTTGCCAAAGGCGGCTTTCCAGCGCCAGCGCGCTGGATACATAGCGGCGCTGCAAGCGCTTATAGGGTTTACGCTGGTCCGCCGTGGCGGTGGCAAGCCACGCCGGTTGGCTTTCCCCCTGCTCGGCGGCGAACCGCATGAACGCCACATTGGCCAGGGCCAGCGTGCGGCTCTGATTGATCGGTACGCTCAAATGCTCGCGTAGCTCTTGTGCCAAGAGCTGTCGCCCGAGGGCCACGTCACTCACCTCACTGAACAACCGGCCAGGCTCATCCAGGCGTTTGTGCAGCCGGGCATGGTGTTCGACCTGTGCCTTGAAATCCTCATACAGCACATCGTGGTCCACAGCGCTGTAGCCCACGTGCACCGACTTGGCCAGGCTAAAGCGTGCGGCAGAACGTACATCTCGTCCGATGTAACGCCACAACACCGAACCGTCACGGCTACCGAAGCTGGCGCGCAGCCCTTGGGACAAACGCTCCAGATGCTCGAATACCGCCAGCCCGCCGAACTCGCCGCCCACCACCAGCATGACCGGCTGGCGCAGGTTGGGCTCGGCCAGGGCACGGACAGTGGTGACCACAAACACGCTCATCAGGCGGTAGGCATTGTCTGGATGATTGCCCACTGATACCTGCAACACCCGCGTGTCACTGTTGCCGCGCTGCGTCGCCAAGGGTGTGTTGAGCACCTCCAGCAACCGATCCAGATGCGTCTGCTTGATCAATCCCAATTGGTGTTCAAGTTGCGCCGCCTGACGCAATGCCCGCCGCTGGGCGTTCAGGATCAGTAATGCGCGCTTATGGGTACCGCTGGGGCGCTCAAGCCAGAAGCTCACGTTGAATAACTTCACGTCTTCGCACTGGAGCCATTGGTTCACGATCTCAGCCTGGGCCTGGTGGTCTTTTTCAAGGGCCAGGATGGCTTGGTAGGCCTCGCTGGGCTGGCGCAGATCATTGTTTACCCACAGCGCCAGCACCGCGCTTGCATAACGGCGCAGCTCTCGATCACACGCCTTGAGCGGCAGGTCAGAGGACTGGCTCCCCAATACAATCTCGTGCTGACGGCGCTGGCGGTCCCACTCCAGCAAGGCATCCAGACTCTTTCCGAACGGCAGGCCACGGCTCATGCGCTTGCGGCCCTTTTCGATAAACCCCAGCAACCGTGAGGCCCTGCGGCTCGGCAGCGGGGTTCCCGGCGCTGACGGCGCGGTGTAATCGAGCGACAACACCGCCCCCCATTCATTGTTCCATTGCTCGTCGAGCAAGGCTTGCGCACTGTGCGCCAGGGCGTCCCCCTGCACCATCACACCCGGCTGCAGCGGGATGTTCGCCTGACGCTTGAGCGGCAGGTAGTGCCAGGACTCACTCAGCAACGACCTCTGCACCCGTTCAGGCAAGTCCTGCTGTGCCTGACGCCAGGAACGGAACTCATGAAACGCACACAGCAACCCCGGCAGGTAAATAACCTGGGGCCCGTCCGCCGCCCCCGTTCGGTAAATGTGCAACGCTCCGGGAATCGCCAGCGCACCGACGCTGGCATGGGGCCAGGCCAGCGTCCCCACTTGCACCGTGGCCCAGGCGCCGCCCGCACGCTGCCGCGCTTCGGCGCTGGGCGCGTCCACCAGTTGCTTGACCATCGCGTAGCCAACTGTGGAGAGTTGAAACACCTGGTGGGCGAGAAAAGCCTGGTCGGCAAACGCGGTCTTGCGCAATTCAGCCCAGCGCTCCCCACGTGAGCGCCAGGAGCCAGGGGCAAGATGCTCCCAGTAACCTTTCATGGCGGCGTTGGTCCTGGCTGGCAGATTGAGCTTGCTGACACGGGACAGCGCCTCCCAGGCATTGAAGGGCAATGCGCGCTCGGGATCACCGGCAAGGCTCAGCGCCGTGAAGTGATGGAGGTTGATCGGCACACCAGGGTCACGAAACAGTGCCAGGGTTCGATCCATCAGGTTGTCGACCTGGCGCGCGGGCTGCGGCGGTAGCGGCTCGCGAAACAGCAGGGTGTCCGGGTCCAGGGCAAACGCTTCGCGCAAGGCGTGGCGGATCACCGAGAGAATGCGCGGCGCCCGCCCTGCCAGCTCACCCAACTGTTTTGTGGTGTGCAGATAGCGCGCCTGGGTGGCATGCCACTGATTGATCGAGCGACTGGGCTGGGCCGCGCTGTCCAGGCGCCGCGTCAACCGCGTGCGAATCGCCGTCAGGCGTTCGTCCTGGGTAATGTCAGGGTCGTCGAAATCAAAGGGCGCAGGATCGGGTGTTTCGGTGCTCATGGCGGCATCTTCACGGCTGAAAAAAAACCGAGCCTAGGTAATCACCGTTTTGTCGGTGCGTTACATAAGTGCCAGACGAAAAAAAGCCCGCAGTGTGGGCGGGCGAAAAACCAACGAAGAGCTTTGGGGGTGTGAAGCGAGGTGACGCTAGCTACCGCGATAGGTGGAGTAGCTGTAGGGCGAAATAAGGAGCGGGACGTGGTAGTGATCCTGTTCGGCGCTGATGCCGAAGCGCAGAACCACTACATCCAGGAAGGCCGGTTCGGGCAGCTGCACACCACGGGCGCGGTAGTAGTCACCGGCGCTGAATTGCAGTTGGTACACGCCGCTGCGGTAATCATCGTCTTGCAACAAGGGCGCGTCGCAGCGGCCGTCGCTGTTGGTCAGCGTGGTGGCGACCAGTTCCAGCTGCGCGCCTTCAACGCGATACAGCTCAACCTTGATCGCGCTGCCGGGGCAGCCATGTGCGGCATCCAAAACGTGTGTGGTCAAACGTCCCATGGCGTCTACGCGCCTCCCGTAGTCAGTAGAAGAGTGATCCGCACTTTTTCAGGGCAGCGAAAAAGCCGGCGATGACTGATTAAGACACTTTTTAAAAAAATTGTACACAATAAAAATCACAAACCTTTGAAGTCTCCCGGCGCCATTGCTTAATGGAGCAATCGGCCAGTCATCCTTGCTTTTAAACGACCTTTTGTCCATTAGCTGACCAACCAGGCAAGTTTCTTGCTACACCAGTCATCTAGAGCCTTGCAGAAAAAATGCAGAAATGTAGGCTTACAAAGTGCGCGATAAGTTGTATACAATCACTCATCGCTAACACGACGAACAAGAAGGAAGACTGCAGTGAGCGCTGACTACCCACGCGACCTGATCGGTTACGGCAGTAACCCTCCTCACCCCCACTGGCCGGGCAAGGCGCGTATTGCGCTGTCTTTCGTACTCAACTACGAAGAAGGTGGCGAGCGCAATATCCTGCACGGCGACAAAGAATCTGAAGCCTTCCTGTCGGAAATGGTTTCGGCCCAGCCGCTGCAAGGCGCACGCAACATGAGCATGGAGTCACTGTACGAGTACGGCAGCCGTGCCGGCGTGTGGCGCATCCTCAAGTTATTCAAAGAATTCGATATCCCGCTGACCATCTTCGCCGTGGCCATGGCCGCCCAGCGTCATCCGGATGTAATCCGCGCGATGGTCGAGGCCGGTCATGAGATCTGCAGCCACGGCTACCGCTGGATCGACTACCAGTACATGGACGAGGCCCAGGAACGCGAGCACATGCTCGAAGCCATCCGCATCCTCACCGAGCTGACCGGCGAACGCCCACTGGGCTGGTACACCGGCCGCACCGGCCCGAATACGCGCCGCTTGGTGATGGAGGAAGGTGGCTTTCTCTACGACTGCGACACCTACGACGACGACCTGCCCTATTGGGAACCCAACAACCCCACCGGCAAGCCGCACCTGGTGATCCCCTACACCCTGGACACCAACGACATGCGCTTCACCCAGGTGCAGGGCTTCAACAAGGGCGATGACTTTTTCGAATACCTCAAAGACGCGTTCGACGTGCTCTACGCCGAAGGCTTGGATGCACCGAAGATGCTTTCCATCGGCCTGCACTGCCGCCTGATCGGCCGCCCGGCACGCCTGGCGTCGTTGAAACGCTTCATTGAATACGTCAAAGGTCACGAACAGGTGTGGTTCACTCGCCGCGTGGATATTGCCCGTCACTGGCATGACACCCACCCTTTCAAGGGAGCCGCCAAATGACTGCGTTCCAGACCCTGAAACCCTCGACCCTGAGCCGCGACGAATTCGTCGCAGCCTTCGCCGATATCTACGAACATTCGCCATGGGTGGCCGAAAAGGCCTTCGACCTGGGCCAGGATGCTTCGATCGACCAGATCGAAACCCTGCACCAGCGCATGAGCGACATCCTGTTGAGCGCCGATCATGCCAGCCAGCTGGCCCTGATCAACGCTCACCCGGACCTGGCCGGCAAAGCTGCCGTCCAGGGCCAACTCACCCAAGCCAGCACTGATGAACAGGCTGGCGCGGGGATTCACCAATGCACGGCCGAAGAGTTTTCTCGCTTCACCGAGCTGAACGATGCCTACAAGGCCAAGTTCAAGTTTCCCTTCATCATGGCGGTAAAAGGCAGCAACCGGCACCAGATCCTGGCCGCATTCGAAACGCGCATCCACAACTCGGTGGACACCGAGTTCAAGTGTGCACTGGCCGAGATCAACAAGATCGCGTTGTTCCGCTTACTGACCCTCTAAACGACCATCCCCAGCCACTCTCTTTAAGGCAGACAAGAAGAATGAAAGCTTACGCCGTACCTTTCGAAAAGTTCGTCAACCTGGCCGACGCCCGCCTGGGCACCAAGATCATTTCCGTCACCGATGACTGGTTCGCCGACGCCAACCGCCTGTTCCAGCCGACCCCGGCCGTGTGGAAGGAGGGCGTTTTCGATGACAACGGCAAGTGGATGGACGGCTGGGAGTCGCGCCGCAAGCGCTTCGAAGGCTACGACAGCGCTGTGATCCGCCTGGGTGTGCCGGGCAGCATCAAAGGCGTGGACATCGACACTTCATTCTTCACCGGCAACTTCCCGCCGTCGGCTTCCCTGGAAGCCTGCTTCCTGGCTTCGGGCGAGCCGGATGACAACACCCAGTGGGTGGAAGTGCTGTCGGCCGTCGAGCTGCAAGGCAACAGCCACCACTACCACGAGATCAACAACGACCAGGCATTCAGCCACCTGCGTTTCAACATCTACCCGGATGGCGGCGTGGCCCGTCTGCGTGTGTACGGCGTGCCGTTCCGCGACTGGTCCTCGGTGGGCGACAACGAACAGGTCGACCTGGCTGCTGCACTCAACGGTGGTCGCGCCCTGGCGTGCTCCGATGAACACTTCGGGCGCATGAGCAACATCCTCAACCCAGGCCGTGGCATCAACATGGGCGACGGCTGGGAAACCGCGCGTCGTCGTACACCAGGCAATGACTGGGTGATCGTCGCCCTGGGCCATCCGGGCGAGATCGAGAAAATCATCGTCGACACCCTGCACTTCAAGGGCAACTACCCGGACACCTGCTCAATCCAAGGCGCTTTCGTGAAAGGCGGCACCGACAGCCAGATCGAAACCCAATCGCTGTTCTGGCGCGAACTGCTGCCGGCGCAGAAGCTGGAAATGCACGCTGAACACACCTTCGCAGAGCAGATCAAGGCACTGGGGCCGATTACCCACATCCGCTTGAATGTGTTCCCGGATGGCGGTGTGAGCCGCCTGCGGGTCCTGGGCAAGGTCGCCAAGTAAGCGGTGAACCCTGTGGCGAGGGAGCTTGCTCCCTCGCCACAAAAGCACAACCAACAACAGCATTCGGATAAGAAGACAGCCATGCGCACACTGATGATCGAACCCCTGACCAAAGAAGCCTTCGCCCCTTTCGGAGACGTTATCGAAACCGATGGCAGCGATCACTTCATGATCAACAATGGGTCGACCATGCGCTTCCACAAGCTGGCAACGGTGGAAACCGCCAAGCCTGAGGACAACGCCATCATCAGCATCTTCCGCGCCGACGCGCAGGACATGCCGCTGACTGTGTGCATGCTGGAACGACACCCGCTGGGCAGCCAGGCTTTCATTCCGCTGCTTGGCAACCCCTTTCTGATCGTGGTCGCGCCACTTGGCGATGAACCTGTATCGGGCTTGGTCCGCGCCTTCGTTACCAACGGCAGGCAGGGCATTAATTACCATCGCGGCGTCTGGCACCACCCGGTGCTGACGATCGAAAAGCGGGATGACTTCCTGGTGGTTGATCGCAGTGGCACAGGCAATAACTGCGATGAGCATTTTTTCAAAGAGGATGAGCGTTTGATCCTCGCCCCCCACCAATAAGAGAAGGTCTGATCACCCGACAACAAGGGTGACAGGCGAGAGGTAAAGACTGTGGAAGCACATTTGATGGAATGGCTGAACCTGAGCGTGCGCTGGGTTCACATGATCACGGGCGTCGCGTGGATCGGCGCTTCTTTCTACTTCGTCTGGCTGGAAAACAACCTCAATCGCGTCAACCCCAAGAGCGGCCTGGCCGGTGACTTGTGGGCGATCCACGGTGGCGGTATCTACCACTTGGAAAAATACAAACTGGCCCCGCCAACCATGCCGGACAACCTGCACTGGTTCAAATGGGAAGCCTACTTCACCTGGATGTCGGGCATTGCGCTGCTGTGCGTGGTGTTCTACTGGAACCCGACCTTGTACCTGCTGGCTCCGGGCAGCAGCCTCAGTGGTCCGGAAGGCGTGTTGCTGGGCATTGGCTCACTGTTCGCCGGCTGGTTCATCTACTCCTTCCTCTGCGACTCGGCCCTGGGCAAGCGCCCTGCCCTGCTCGGTTTCATCCTGTTCGTGCTGTTGATTGCCGCCGCGTACGGCTTCAGCAAAGTGTTCAGCGGCCGTGGCGCCTACCTGCACGTGGGTGCAGTGATCGGCACCATCATGGTCGGTAACGTGTTCCGCATCATCATGCCGGCGCAACGCGCGTTGGTGGCGGCGATCGCGGAGAACCGCACGCCGGACCCGGCACTGCCGGCCAAGGGCTTGCTGCGTTCGCGCCACAACAACTACTTCACCTTGCCGGTGCTGTTCATCATGATCAGCAACCACTTCCCGAGCACCTACGGCAGCCAATACAACTGGCTGATCCTGGCCGGTATCGCGGTGGCGGCCGTGTTGGTACGGCATTATTTCAACACCCGTCACAACAGCCAGAAGTATGCGTGGACCTTACCGGTAGGCGCGTTGGCGATGATCAGCCTGGCCTACGTCACCGGACCAAAACCGGTGTCGACTTCGCCAGAAGTCGCCAAGGCGCCTGCCGCCATCGAGTATCAGCCATTGCCGGAAACGGCGTTGGGCGGTGGCTTGAAACCTGCTGTGCCTGCCGCACCCGCCGCTCCTACGGCTGAACCGGTACCGGCCCAGGCCAGCACGGATTTCGGCCAGGTACACAGCGTGATCGAGCAGCGCTGCACCGTGTGCCATTCGGCCAAGCCCACCAGCCCGCTGTTCAGCACCGCGCCGGCCGGAGTGATGTTTGATACACCGGCCCAGATCCAGCAACAGGCCGCGCGTATTCAAGCGCAGGCCGTGGCGAGCCAGATCATGCCGTTGGGCAACATCACCCAGATGACCCAGCAGGAACGGGATTTGATCGGCACCTGGATCAACCAAGGAGCCCGTACTAACTAACGATGTCCTGTAGTGAGCGGGCTTGCCCCGCGCTGGGGGGCAAGCCCGCTCACTACAAAAGCTCCCCGCTACACAATTGTTGAAACAACAAAAATAAAAAAGATCCGAGGTGTTGCATGACCGAGTTAGCCGAACCGCAGATTCCTGCCGCGCCCGCCATGGTGCGGCTGCCCCTCTTGCAACTGATTCTGGTAGGCCTGCAACACGTCTTGCTGATGTACGGCGGCGCCGTCGCCGTGCCCCTGATCATTGGCCAGGCCGCCGGCTTGAGCCGTGAAGAAATCGCATTCCTGATTAACGCCGACCTGCTGGTGGCCGGTATCGCCACCATGGTGCAGTCGTTCGGCATCGGCCCGGTGGGCATTCGCATGCCGGTGATGATGGGCGCCAGCTTCGCCGCCGTCGGCAGCATGGTCGCGATGGCCGGCATGCCGGGCATCGGCTTGCAGGGAATCTTCGGCGCGACCATCGCCGCCGGGTTCTTCGGCATGCTCATCGCGCCCTTCATGTCCAAGGTCGTGCGCTTTTTCCCGCCATTGGTGACCGGCACCGTGATCACCGCAATTGGCCTGTCGCTGTTCCCCGTGGCCGTGAACTGGGCCGGAGGCGGCAGTGCTGCCGCCACATTCGGCTCACCGATCTACCTGGCAATTGCCGCACTGGTACTCGCCACCATCCTGCTGATCAACCGCTTCATGCGCGGCTTCTGGGTGAATATCTCGGTGCTGATCGGCATGGGCCTGGGCTACGCCTTGTGCGGTACGCTCGGCATGGTCGACCTGAGTGGCCTAGCCATGGCGCCGTGGGTGCAGGTGGTGACGCCGCTGCACTTCGGCATGCCCAAGTTCGAGTTGGCGCCGATCCTGTCGATGTGCCTGGTGGTGGTGATCATCTTTGTCGAGTCCACCGGAATGTTTCTCGCCCTGGGCAAGATCACCGGCCAGGATGTCACGCCGAAGATGCTGCGCCGTGGCCTGCTGTGTGATGCCGGCGCGTCGTTCTTCGCCGGTTTCTTCAACACCTTCACCCACTCCTCGTTCGCCCAGAACATCGGCCTGGTGCAGATGACCGGCGTGCGTTGCCGCTCGGTGACGATCATGGCCGGGGTCTTCCTGATTGTGCTGAGCCTGTTGCCCAAGGCCGCCTACCTGGTGGCGTCGATACCACCAGCGGTGCTGGGCGGCGCGGCCATCGCCATGTTTGGCATGGTGGCGGCGACTGGGATCAAGATCCTGCAGGAAGCCGACATCGCCGACCGTCGCAACCAGTTGCTGGTGGCAGTGAGTATCGGCATGGGCCTGATCCCCGTGGTGCGCCCGGAGTTCTTCGCGCAGCTACCGCTGTGGATGAGCCCGATTACCCACAGTGGCATCGCCATGGCCACGCTCAGCGCGTTGTCGCTGAATATCCTGTTCAACATTCTCGGTGGCGCTGAACGCCCTGAAGTCGCTCATACGCATTGATTCCTTCGTTCAAACAAAAACAATAACGAAACGGGAATAACCACATGCACACCCTTCACCTGGGGCCGGCCACAAGCCGTGCCCCATTCTCGCCCCACGCGCTCTTTAACAGCGCACTTGAGCCACGGCATAAGAGCCAGTATTCTCCGCGCCCGCTCGAATCGACTCAAAAAAAAACAGCGAATGTAAAAGCTGACTGCAAGGCCAACTTATCCCGGCCTTATGTCTGCGGCCAAAGTGCGCAAAAGTCCTCTGAATTCGACTGCATCCGATGCAGCCGACGGGGATTTTTTGGCTTTTTAAACACCTTGGCGCAGCTCTTGCTAAAAGCACTAAAGCTGACCGAACAGACGATTTTTGCAGCGAACCAAAAGGCGCCACACCAGAGCGCCTGCGTAGAAGAAAAACCATAAAACTTTAACTCGGGAGCAACCGAATGAAACCTATGTTCAAAGGCCTGATGCTGGCGGGATCCCTGCTGGCCGGTGGCCAAGCCGTGGCCGGTGACCTGTTGCAGTGGCAGAACAACAGCCTGACTTACCTGTGGGGCAAGAGCTTTACCGTCAACCCGCAGATCCAACAAACCGTCACGTTCGAACATGCCGATGCGTGGAAGTATGGCGACAACTTTATCTTCGTCGACCGCATCTTTTACAACGGCAAGGAAGACGGCAACGTCGGCCCCAGTACTTATTACGGTGAAATAAGCCCGCGCCTGTCGTTCGGCAAGATCTTTGATAAAGACCTGTCGTTTGGCCCGATCAAAGACGTGCTGCTGGCATTCACTTACGAGTTTGGCGAAGGCGATAACGAGTCGTACCTGCTCGGCCCAGGCTTTGACCTGAACATCCCCGGCTTCGACTACTTCCAGTTGAACTTCTACCAGCGCCAGACCGAAGGCAATCGTCCGGGTGACGGCGTCTGGCAGATTACTCCGGTCTGGTCCTACACCATCCCGGTGGGCAACTCCGACGTGTTGATCGACGGCTTCATGGACTGGGTCACGGACAACGACAAGAACGCCCGTGGCACCTACCACGCCAACCTGCACTTCAACCCACAGGTCAAATATGACCTGGGTAAAGCGCTGCATTGGGGTGACAAGCAGCTGTATGTCGGCTTCGAATACGACTACTGGAAGAACAAGTACGGGATCGAAGATTCGGGCGCGTTCAAGACTAACCAGGACACCGCGAGCTTCCTGGTCAAGTATCACTTCTGACCGTCAGGCCAGGCCGAGGAATTTCGACAATTCCTCGCGCTTGGCCAACGCGTCGCGGCGCCCCAACTCGATCAACTCGCTGCAATACCCCGCCTCGAACAGCAAGTAACTCAAGACCCCCGCCCCACTCGTCTTGGTCGCCCCCGGCCCACGCAAAAACAAGCGCAATGCCGCCGGCAATTCCTGACGGTGCCGCGCTGCGATTTCGTCGATCGGCTGGCTGGGCGCAATCACCAGCACTTCTACCGCCGCAACGCCAGGCGCGGCATGGCTGAACTGATTCAAGCGCTCCAGCAACTCGATATCGCTTTCCAGGCTGTCAATGAACGTGCTGTTGAGCATGTGCCCACCAATCTGTGCCAACGTCGGCTCTTGCCCGGTAAAGGTACGTTGCGCCGCCGGCTCATTGCCGCGCGGGTTGCCACTGACCCCAACCACCAGCACACGGCTGGCGCCCAGGTGCAACGCCGGACTGATCGGCGCCGACTGCCGCACGGCGCCGTCGCCGAAATATTCCTGGTCGAGTTTAACCGGGGCGAACAGCAAGGGAATCGCGGAGCTGGCCAGCAGGTGTTCAACCGTCAATTGGGTGGGCATGCCGATACGGCGATGGCGCAACCAGGCGTCGATGGTGCCACCACCCTGATAGAAGGTCACTGCCTGGCCGGACTCGTAACCAAAGGCCGTCACCGCCACCGCGTGCAGATGTTTGTTGCGGATGGCTTCGTCGATGCCGGCCAGGTGCAGCTTGTCTTTGAGCAGCGCCTTCAGTGGCGTGCTGTTGAGCAACGCCACCGGCACCTGCGCACCAAGACCGAGGAGGCTGTGAATAAAGAAGCGGCTCGCCTGGCGGATCACCCCCGGCCAATCACTGCGCAGCACCAAGTGGCTGCGAAAGCCCTGCCAGAAGGCGGTCAGGCGTTGGATCGCGGCCCTGAAGTCCGTGGCGCCACTGGCCAGGCTCACCGCATTGATCGCACCGGCCGAGGTGCCGACGATCACCGGAAACGGATTGGGCGCCCCCGGCGGCAACAGCTCGGCAATCGCCGCCAACACCCCCACCTGATACGCCGCTCGCGCCCCGCCGCCGGAAAGAATCAAGCCTGTAACCGGTTCAGCTGGGCGCATTGCGTCACTCCATGTGGGGAAATGTCTGTCTTATCGACGGCGTTTTTCGTACAACTTTGGCTCACCCGGTGGCCGGCTCTTGAAGCGGCGATGGGTCCACAAGTATTGCTCCGGGCATTCACGCACCGAGGCTTCGACCCACTGGTTGATGCGCAAGCAGTCGGCTTCATCGCTCTCGCCGGGAAAGTCGGTGAGCGGCGGATGGATCACCAGGCGATAACCGCTGCCATCGGCCAAGCGTTGTTGAGTAAACGGCACCACCAACGCCTTGCCCAGCTTGGCGAACTTGCTGGTGGCCGGCACGGTGGCGGCCTGGATGCCGAACAGCGGCACGAAGATACTTTGCTTGGCGCCGTAGTCCTGGTCCGGTGCGTACCAGATCGCGCGACCGGCGCGCAGCAGCTTGAGCATGCCGCGCACGTCTTCACGCTCCACGGCCAGGGAATCGAGGTTGTGGCGTTCGCGGCCACGGCGCTGGATGTAGTCGAACAACGGGTTGCCGTGTTCGCGGTACATGCCATCAATGGTGTGCTTCTGCCCCAACAGCGCGGCGCCGATTTCCAGGGTAGTGAAATGCAGGGCCATGAGGATCACGCCCTTGCCGTCCAATTGGGCCTGCTTGAGGTGTTCCAGGCCTTCGACGTGGGCCAGGCGCGCCAGGCGCTGGCGCGACCACCACCAGCTCATGGCCATTTCGAAGAAGGCGATGCCGGTGGAGGCAAAGTTTTCCTTGAGCAGTTGCTTGCGCTCTTGGGCGGATTTTTCCGGGAAGCACAGTTCCAGGTTTCGCGCAGCAATGCGGCGACGTTCGCCGGCCACGCGGTACATGCCGGCGCCCAGCAGGCGACCAATGGTCAGCAGCGCACGGTACGGCAGCTGGGTGACCAGCCACAACAGGCCGAGCCCCAGCCATAACAGCCAGAAACGCGGGTGAAAAAATACAGCTCGAAAACGCGGGCGATCCATTACAGATTCCGGTAAAGACAAGGGCCGCGCATTCTACAACGGTTCGACTCGGCTTGCGGCGGGTGAGTGTTCTCGTTATAAGTCTCGACACTTTTCGTGACAAGCCGCTTTTGCCGACCATGAGCCAAACCGAACCGCTAGACCAAGATCCCGTGTTCCAGCTGAAAGGCAGCATGCTCGCCATCACCGTGCTGGAACTTGCCCGTAACGACCTCGACGCCCTGGACCGCCAGCTCGCCGCCAAGGTCGCCCTGGCTCCCAACTTTTTCAACAATGCCCCGCTGGTGCTGGCCCTGGACAAATTGCCCGCCGGCCAGGGCAGCATCGACCTGCCCGGCTTGATGCGTGTATGCCGTTCCCACGGTCTGCGCACCCTGGCGATTCGCGCCAGCCGTATCGAAGACATTGCTGCGGCGATCGCTATTGAACTGCCAGTACTGCCACCGTCCGGTGCGCGCGAGCGTCCGCTTGAACCATTGGTCGGTGAAGAGAAGAAAAAACCGGAAAAACCGCCTGAGCCTGCGATCAAGCCTACAAAGATCATCACCTCGCCCGTACGCGGCGGGCAGCAGATTTACGCCCAGGGCGGCGACCTGGTAGTGATCTCCTCGGTCAGCCCAGGGGCGGAACTTCTCGCCGATGGCAACATCCATGTATACGGCCCGATGCGCGGACGTGCCCTCGCCGGCATCAAGGGTGATACCAAGGCCCGTATTTTTTGCCAGCAGTTGACCGCTGAGCTAGTGTCCATCGCAGGCCAGTACAAGGTTTCAGAAGATTTGCGCCGTGATCCGCTGTGGGGGGCTTCGGTGCAGGTCAACCTGTCGGGCGATGTGTTGAACATCATCCGTCTTTAACGGATACTGCCGCATTTTCCAAGCATCTCTAGACTCTGATAGCACAGCGAAACCGGCATTACTTATGTAGGAATTATTTTTTCCTACAAGGCTGTCCGCCTGCAGCGAGTTCCAAGAGATGTTTTTCAGGGACCGAAACGTCCTTCTTCCTTAGGGGTGAAACACCTTGGCCAAGATTCTCGTGGTTACATCCGGCAAGGGTGGTGTGGGTAAGACCACCACCAGCGCCGCTATCGGTACCGGTCTCGCTCTGCGCGGCCACAAGACAGTTATTGTCGACTTCGACGTCGGCTTGCGTAACCTCGACCTGATCATGGGCTGCGAACGCCGCGTGGTGTATGACTTCGTCAACGTGGTCAACGGTGAAGCCAACCTGCAACAGGCCCTGATCAAGGACAAGCGCCTTGAGAACCTGTACGTGCTGGCCGCCAGCCAGACCCGTGACAAAGACGCGCTGACCAAAGAAGGCGTGGGCAAAGTCTTGGCCGAGCTGAAGGAAACCTTCGAATACGTGGTCTGCGATTCGCCGGCCGGTATCGAAACCGGTGCTCACCTGGCCATGTACTTCGCGGATGAAGCCATCGTCGTGACCAACCCGGAAGTCTCCTCCGTACGTGACTCGGACCGCATGCTGGGCCTGCTGGCCAGCAAATCCAAGCGCGCCGAAGAAGGCCAGGACCCGATCAAGGAGCACTTGCTGCTCACCCGCTACAACCCTGAGCGCGTCAGCAACGGCGAAATGCTCGGTGTTGAAGACGTGAAGGAAATCCTCGCAGTGACCCTGCTGGGCGTGATTCCAGAATCCCAGGCGGTCCTGAAGGCTTCCAACCAGGGTGTTCCGGTGATTCTTGACGACCAGAGCGACGCCGGCCAGGCGTACAGCGATGCCGTCGATCGCCTGCTGGGCAAGACCGTGGAACATCGCTTCCTCGATGTTAAGAAGAAGGGATTCTTCGAGCGTATCTTTGGAGGCAACTAAACAATGAAATTTCTCGACTTCTTTCGCGCCAACAAAAAGCCAAGTACCGCGTCGGTAGCGAAAGAGCGTCTACAGATCATCGTGGCGCACGAACGCGGCCAACGCAGTACACCGGATTACCTGCCAGCCTTGCAGAAGGAACTGGTCGAGGTGATCCGCAAGTACGTCAATATCGGCAACGATGACGTGCATGTCGCCCTGGAAAATGACGGCAGCTGCTCGATTCTGGAACTCAATATCACCCTGCCTGATCGTTGATCGAACAGGCGGCCGCCACGGCGGCTCGTTCACCCTGATCCCTTTTTGGGGACCGGGTGGGCGAGCCGCCGTTGGCGTTTGTTACGAGGCTGTTTAATGCCGCTGTCCAATATTCATATCTTGCATCAGGACGATGCCGTCCTGGTGGTGAACAAGCCCACCCTGTTGCTCTCGGTGCCTGGCCGCGCCGACGACAACAAGGACTGCCTGATCACCCGCCTGCAGGAAAACGGCTACCCCGAAGCTCGCATCGTGCATCGCCTGGACTGGGAAACCTCAGGCATCATCCTGCTGGCCCGTGACGCCGACACCCACCGCGAACTGTCCCGCCAGTTTCACGACCGTGAAACCGAAAAGGCCTACACCGCCCTGGCCTGGGGCCAACCGGAACTGGACAGCGGCAGCATCGACCTGCCCCTGCGCTACGACCCGCCGACCAAACCACGGCATGTGGTGGACCACGAATTCGGCAAGCACGCGCTGACCTTCTGGAAGGTGCTGGAGCGTTGTGGGGATTGGTGCCGCGTGGAGCTGACGCCGATTACCGGGCGTTCGCATCAGCTGCGCGTGCACATGCTTTCCATCGGCCACCCCTTGCTGGGTGATGGCCTGTATGCCCATGAGCAAGCCCTGGCTGCCTGGCCGCGCCTGTGCCTGCATGCAAGCATGCTGAGCTTCACCCATCCGCAAAGCGGCGAGCGTTTGCGTTTCGAGTGCCCTGCGCCGTTCTGAAGAATAAATACGGTAAACTCGCGGCACTGCTGTCTGGAGCTATTTATGCGCGAAGCGTTGAATCAAGGCCTGATCGACTTCCTCAAGGCCTCCCCTACTCCTTTTCATGCCACTGCCGCCCTGGCCCAGCGCCTGGAAGCGGCCGGTTACCAGCGTCTCGACGAGCGCGAGACCTGGACCACCGAGGCCAACGGTCGCTATTACGTGACCCGCAACGATTCGTCGATCATCGCCTTCAAGCTCGGCCGTCATTCGCCGCTGCAGGGCGGTATCCGTCTGGTCGGCGCCCATACCGACAGCCCGTGCCTGCGGGTCAAGCCCCAGCCTGAGCTGCAACGCCAGGGTTTCTGGCAACTGGGTGTGGAAGTCTACGGCGGCGCACTGCTGGCACCGTGGTTCGACCGCGACCTGTCCCTGGCCGGCCGCGTGACCTTCCGCCGCGACGGCAAGGTCGAAAGCCAACTGATCGACTTCAAGCTGCCCATCGCTATCATCCCCAACCTGGCCATTCACCTGAACCGTGAAGCCAACCAAGGTTGGGCGATCAATGCCCAGACCGAGCTGCCGCCGATCCTCGCGCAATTTGCCGGTGACGAGCGCGTGGACTTCCGCGCCGTGCTCACCGAGCAGCTGGCACGGGAACATGGCTTGAACGCCGATGTGGTGCTCGACTACGAGCTGAGCTTCTACGACACCCAAAGCGCTGCGGTCATCGGCCTGAACGGCGACTTCATCGCCGGCGCGCGCCTGGACAACCTTCTGTCGTGCTACGCCGGCCTGCAAGCCTTGCTCACCAGCGATAGCGAAGAGACCTGCGTGCTGGTGTGCAACGACCACGAAGAAGTCGGCTCCTGCTCGGCGTGCGGTGCCGATGGCCCGATGCTGGAACAGACCCTGCGTCGCCTGTTGCCGGAAGGGGATGAATTCGTACGTACCATTCAGAAATCCCTGCTGGTGTCTGCGGACAACGCCCACGGCGTGCACCCGAACTACGCCGAGAAGCATGACGCCAACCATGGCCCCAAGCTCAACGCCGGCCCGGTGATCAAGGTCAACAGCAACCAGCGCTACGCCACCAACAGCGAAACCGCCGGGTTCTTCCGCCACCTGTGCATGGCCCAGGAAGTACCGGTGCAGAGCTTCGTGGTACGCAGCGACATGGGTTGCGGCTCCACCATCGGCCCGATCACCGCCAGCCATCTGGGCGTGCGCACCGTGGACATTGGCCTGCCGACGTTTGCCATGCACTCCATTCGTGAACTGTGCGGCAGCCATGACCTGGCGCATCTGGTCAAGGTGCTCGGCGCGTTCTACGCGAGTCACGACTTGCCCTGATGTGGCATGGGGTTGATGTGTTTCTGATACACATCAACCCCACTTCCTGCAATCCGACCTAGACTTGTCAGTATTCCCACTCCGACAAGGCCGTCGCACCATGATCTCCATGTCCTCCTTCCACGCCATGCTGATCCCGATCCTGATCGGCATGATCATGCTCGCCGTGGGTTTCAACTTCCGTGACAAGCCCCTCGGCGTATTTGGCATGTGGATCGGCATGCTGCTGATCCTGGGCACTGTGGTGTACAAGATCCTCGCAAAACTGGCTGAATGACGATTGCGCTCGTACACTCGGTCAACTCGTCGTTTCCAAGGTTGACCGCCTCGTGCTTTCCCGCCTGTTTGCCCTGCCCTGCTATTGCTTGATCGCCCTGCTGACGCTGCTGCCGCTGACGCCTGCCCATGCCGTGGGCTTGCCCGGCCTGCTCGGCAACACCAACAAGACCCAGCCCCAGGCCGAAGTGCCGCTGGGGCAGTCGTTGGACGAGGTGATCAAGACCCTGGAGAACGACCAGCAACGTACCCAGTTGCTAAGCGACCTGAAAAAGCTGCGCGAAGCCACGAAAAAAGCCCAGCCGGCCGCCGAAGAAGGCGTGCTGGGGTTGATCGGCGGCACCCTGGCCAACCTGGAAGCACAGTTTTCTGGGGCCGATAGCCCACTGGGGCGCTGGTCCAATGAAATCGACCAGGCCAAGGAAGAACTCAGTGCGCTGATACTGCCGGCCAACGAATGGCTGCCGATCATTTTCGGTTTTGCCCTGATCCTTGCCGTGTGGAGCCTGCTCGCCGCCGCGCTGATCTGGCTCAGCCACCGCGTACGCGAACGCTTCGGCCTGCCCGAAGAATTGCCGCAACACCCGCGTACCTGGGACATGGTGCGCTTTGCCCTGCGTAAACTTGGCCCATGGCTGATTGCCCTGGTGATCACGGTGTACCTGAGTTATGCCCTGCCTTCGTCCCTGGGCAAATCCCTGGCGATGGTATTGGCTTATGCGTTGGTGGTGGGCACCTGTTTCTCGGCGATCTGCGTGATTGCGTTTTCCGTGCTCGACGGTCCGCATCGCCATCGTGCGTTGTACATCCTGCGTCACCAGGCGTTCCGCCCGCTATGGTGGATCGGCAGTTTTGCCGCCTTCGGTGAAGCCTTGAGCGACCCGCGACTGGTGGCAGCACTGGGGCAGCACTTATCCCATACCGCCGCGACCATCGCCAATGTGATGGCGGCGTTGTCCACTGGCGTGTTCATCCTGCGCTTCCGCCGCCCCATCGCCCACCTGATCCGCAATCAGCCGCTGTCGCGCCGCCTCACACGCCGCGCCCTCAGCGACACCATCGAAATCATCGGTTCCTTCTGGTACATCCCCGCGCTGCTGTTGGTGGGTATTTCGCTATTCGCTACCTTCGTCTCGGCGGGCGATACCAGCACGGCATTGCGTCAATCGCTGCTGTGCACGGTGCTGCTGGTGCTGTGCATGGTGATCAACGGCCTGGTCCGCCGTCACGCCCTCAAGCCGCAACGGGGGCACAAGCGTCATGCGCTGTACTCCGAGCGCCTGAAAAGCTTCGTCTACACCCTGGCCCACCTGGTGGTGTGGCTGGTGTTTATCGAGCTGGGCTTGCGGGTGTGGGGGCTGTCGCTGATCCGCTTTACCGAAGGCGACGGCCATGAAGTCAGCGTCAAGCTGTTCGGCCTGGCCGGGACCCTGCTGTTTGCCTGGTTGATCTGGATTCTCAGCGACACCGCGATCCATCACGCCCTCACCCGCTCGCGCAAAGGCCTGGCCAATGCCCGCGCGCAGACCATGATGCCGCTGATCCGCAACGTGCTGTTCGTGACCATCTTCATCATCGCCGCCATTGTCGCCCTGGCGAACATGGGCATGAACGTCACGCCGCTGTTGGCGGGTGCGGGTGTGATCGGCCTGGCCATCGGTTTCGGCGCGCAGTCACTGGTGGCGGACTTGATCACCGGCCTGTTCATCATCATCGAAGACTCCCTGGCCATCGATGACTACGTGGATGTCGGCGGTCACCTCGGCACCGTCGAAGGCCTCACCATCCGTACCGTGCGCCTGCGTGACATCGACGGCATCGTGCACACCATCCCGTTCAGCGAGATCAAGAGCATCAAGAACTACTCGCGGGAGTTCGGCTACGCGATCTTCCGCGTGGCGATCCCCTACAACATGGAGATCGACGACGCCATCAAGCTGATGCGCGATGTCGGCCAGAAGATGCGCAACGACCCGCTGCAGCGCCGCAATATCTGGTCGCCGCTGGAGATTCAAGGCGTGGAGAGTTTCGAGTCGGGCAGCGCGATTCTGCGCGCACGCTTCAAGACCGCGCCGATCAAGCAGTGGGAAGTGTCGCGGGCGTTCAACCTGTCCCTCAAGCGCCATCTGGACGAGGCCGGGCTGGACCTGGCCACGCCGCGCCTGAGCGTGCAGGTGGTAACCGCTGGCACTGTGCAGGAGAAAGATCAACAACAATAAACTCAGGAGAGGTCCTTATGCGTTTAACCGGTCTGACACACCCGTGGATTTTTGGCATGTTGTGCGGGGTCGCCAGCAGTGCCGTGATAGCCGCCAGCAGCGGCCAGGACAGCGCCCGGGAGGAAATTGCCGCGCAGGCAAAAGCCCTTGAGCCGGCGCTGCTGGAAACCCGACGTGACATCCACGCCCACCCGGAACTGGGCAACACCGAAACCCGCACCGCCGAGCTGGTCGCGAAACAATTGCGCGACCTGGGCCTTGAGGTAAAAACCGGCGTCGCCCGTACGGGCGTTGTTGCTGTTCTGAAAGGCGCCCTGCCCGGCCCCACCGTCGCCCTGCGCGCCGACATGGATGCGCTGCCGGTGAAGGAAGTCGCCGACCTGCCCTTCGCCTCCAAAGCCAAAGGCACCTACCTGGGCAAGGAAGTCGACGTGATGCACGCCTGCGGCCACGACGCCCACGTCGCTATCCTACTGAGCACCGCGAAAATCCTGACCGGCATGCGCGAACGCTTGCCGGGCACCGTGGTGTTCTACTTCCAACCGGCCGAGGAAGGCCCGAGCGATTTCATCCCCGACGGCAAAAACACCTGGGGTGCCAAAATGATGGTGCAGGAAGGCGTGATGAAGGCGCCCAAGCCGGACGCGGTGTTCGGCCTGCACGTGTGGGCCGGTGTGCCCGCCGGCCAGATTGCCTACCGTCCGGGACCGACCCTGGCCAGCTCGGACGATCTGCGCATCAAGATCCTCGGCAAGCAGACCCACGCCGGCCGTCCTTGGGATGGCATCGACCCGATCACCGTGGGCGCGCAGACTATTGTCGGCCTGCAGACCGTGGTCAGCCGCCGCACCGATATCTCGTCATTCCCGTCGGTGGTGAGCATTGGCACCATCAATGGCGGCACGCGCTACAACATCATTCCGGAGTCGGTGGACATGACCGGCACCATTCGCTCCTACGACTATGGCATCCGCCAGAAGCTGCACGCGGACGTGCGCCAGACCGTGGAGAAAATCGCTGAAAGCGGCGGCGCCAAGGCCGAAGTCACCATCATCGAGAAGTACGATCCGACCATCAACAACCCGGCGCTGACCGAGAAGATGTTGCCGAGCCTGCGCTGGGCGGCCAAGGATGACGTGGTGCAAGGCCCGCTGGTGGGCGGTGCCGAGGACTTCTCGTTTTATGCCAAGGAGGCACCGGGGCTGTTTGTGTTCCTGGGGGTGACGCCGAGGGATCAGGACATGAGCAAGGCAGCGCCGAACCACAATCCGGGGTTCTTCGTGGATGAGTCGGCGTTGGTGGTGGGAGTGAGGACGTTGGCGTCGTTGGCGACGGATTACCTATACACCAACTAATCGCCGAGATGGTTTTCTGTGGTGGGCAGGGTTGGCGTGATGAGCGGGCTTGACCTGTGGTGAGCGGGCTTGCCCCGCGCTGGGCTGCGCAGCAGCCCCTAAAAAGCCGGGAGCGCTTCGCACTCCAGCGCGAGCAAGCTCGCTCACCACAGAAGCCCGCTCACCACAGTAAGCCCACCCGTCTCAGCCCGCGAGCGCAGCCCCATCCATCTTCTGGCGCAAGCTCAACGGACGCATATCGGTCCAGACTTCTTCGATGTAGGCCAGGCATTCTTTCTTCAGGCCGCTCTTGCCTACGGTGCGCCAGCCTTCTGGCACGGCCTTGTAGTCGGGCCAGATGGAATACTGTTCTTCGTGGTTGACCACTACCTGAAACAGGATGTCGTCGCGGTCAAATACTGAGGTCATTGCTGTTCTCCATCGCTGAAAGACTGGCTGCGCACCGCGCGCAGCACTGATATCTGTAGAAACGTACCAAGCGTGCAAAAAATTAGAGGCTGGCGACCGCCGCCGCCAACGCGCGCCCGAAGATGTCCGCCACCTGGTCGACTTCAGCCGCAGTAATCACCAGCGGCGGCAGGAAACGCACCACGCTGCCGTGCCGGCCACCGAGTTCCAGGATCAAGCCGCGCTTGAGGCATTCACGCTGCACCAGCGGCGCCAGTTGGCGGTGCACGGGAGGATGGCCCTGGATATCTAGTGGGCCATTCGGGTCTACCAGTTCCACACCCAGCATCAGCCCACGACCGCGAATATCGCCCAGCTGTGGAAAGTCGCGTTGCAGGATACGCAGGTGTTCGCCCAAACGTTCGCCCATGGCGGCCGCGTGACCGGCCAGGTCATGCTCCTTGAGGTAGCGCATCACCGCCGAGCCTGCCGCCATCGCCATCTGGTTACCCCGGAAGGTCCCGGCATGGGCGCCCGGCAGCCAGGTGTCGAGCCAGTCGCGATACACCACCACCGCCAACGGCAGGCTGCCGCCGATGGCCTTGGACATCACCACCACATCCGGAATGATGCCGGCGTGTTCGAACGCAAACATCTTGCCGGTGCGACCGAAACCGCTCTGAATTTCATCAACGATCAACGCCACGCCCGCCTGCTCGGTGATACGGCGCAGGCCGCGCAGCCAGTCGAGATCCGCCGGGATCACGCCGCCCTCGCCCTGCACCACTTCGACGATCACCGCCGCCGGCAATAGCACGCCCGCTTCGGGATCATTCAGCAAATTCTCCAGGTAATGCAGGTTGACCCGCACCCCTTCGGCGCCACCCAGGCCAAACGGGCAACGGTAGTCGTAGGGGTACGGCAGAAACTGCACGCCATTGCCGAGCAAGGCCCCCAAGGGTTTTTTCGGCCCCAGGCTGCCCATCAGGCTCAACGCGCCCTGGCTCATGCCGTGGTAACCGCCCTGGAAAGACAGTACGGTGCTGCGCCCGGTGGCGGTGCGTACCAACTTCAATGCCGCTTCCACCGCATCCGTGCCAGTAGGGCCGCAGAACTGGATTTTCGCTTCCCGCGCCAACGCAGGCGGCAACAGGCCGAACAGGTCCTGTACAAACTGATCCTTGACCGGCGTCGTCAGGTCCAGGGTGTGCAGAGGCAATTCATCGGCCAGCACTTGCTGGATCGCCTCGATCACCACCGGGTGGTTATGCCCCAGCGCCAACGTACCCGCACCGGCCAGGCAGTCGATGAAACGGCGGCCTTCCACGTCTTCCACGTAGAGGCCCTTGGCACGTTTGAGCGCCAGGGGAATGCGCCTAGGGTAGCTGCGGGCGTTGGATTCCTGCTGGCGCTGACGGGCGAGCAGCGGGGTTTCGTCGAACTGGTAAAGCGTTTCATGCACCTGGACGTCTTCGATACGGCTGGTAGCGACTGACATTTCTCGATCCCTCAATACGCTGATGATGGTGACCAAACTGCCGATCCGCTGGCGTCTGGCCCAAGGGGCATGCGCACGGATTTCCTGTTCTGGAAACGCACCAGCGTCAGGAGGATTTACTCCTCCGGTCGCGAAAATCCCTCAACCGCATAGCCCCTGGTACTTTTCATTCAACGCATAAAGAATCGCGCAGGTTTCAGCATCCAGAAACCCACGATAATCCCGTGGACGAAAGTGCATCTGAAACGCTCGCGTGCGCTGTTCAAAGCCCTGCCGATTCTTCGCCGGCGCATACCCGTAGCGCTGAAACGCCCGCTCCACTTCGACTTCCGACGGCAGCCCCAGGCAGAAGCGGCGTTGATACATCGTCTGGGACGTCTCATCAAACCAGGCCCCTACTCCGGCGTCATACAAGCGCCGCCACGGCAGTTGCGGCCCTGGATCGCTCTTACGGCTGAACGCCACGTCCGAATGCCCGAGAATGTCGGTAGGCCCAATCTGTGGATAACGTCCGAGAATGTCGCGCACCAGGGCAATCAACACGTCGACTTGTTCCTCACCGTAGGCGGGAAAGGTGAACACACCGCCGTCATCCCTTGCCAGGTTGACGATCTCGATACCGACCGAGCGGCTGTTGAGGTTGTCGCGCCCTGCCCAATGACTCACCCCGGCATGCCAGGCGCGCTTGTCCTCTTCCACCAACCGGAACACCCGCAACTCTTCGTAGCCTGCGGCGCGGTAGCTGGGGTCGCCGGGGTCGGGCAGCAGGTAGTGCGCACTCACGCCATCCTGGGTCAGGGTGCGCAGGGAGGAGCCAAAAGGTGCCGCGGTGTAATGCAGGATCACCTGCCGCACGGGCTCGCCGTTGCGTTCGTTGAAGCCTTTGGCAGGGAAGCTTGTATCGATGACCAACATAAGAACCGTCCTTTTCAATACAGGCCGAGTCGTTCAGCCCTTTCAAGCGCAAAAAATTACCGCCATCCTGAAGGCTTGATCCTCAGGAGGGCGGTAACTATGTGGCACTTGAAAGAAAAGTGATCAGCGCCGCAGCGGCATGCCCAGGTCGACGCGCAGGCCATCCGGCTGGCTGTCGAACTTCAGCGAGCAGGAGCAGCGCTGCACGATTGCTTGCACAATCGCCAGGCCCAGGCCGCAGCCTTCGCTGCTGCCATTGCGCCAGAAGCGTTGGGTCAGGTACTGCAGGTCCTCCGGCGAAATCTGCTGGCCGTGGTCACGCACGCGGAACACCACGTTATCCGCCTCGATCAATACGCGCAGTTCCACCCGTGTGTCAGCAGGGGTATGGCGCAGTGCATTGTCCAGCAGATTGCGCAGGGCTGCGACCGCCAGGCCCACCGGCATTTCCACCGGGGTAGCGGACAGATTGTCCGGCAGGATCAGGTCGATACGCGCGTTATCGCCGGCATTGGCATCCTGGATGGCCAGCCGTGCCACGTCCTCGGCGCTGGAGTGCATGCCATCGTCAAATGAGAGGTTGCCCTCCACCCGCGCCAGCAGCAGCAATTGCTCCAGGGTGCGATGCAGGCGGTCGGCGCCCTCCTCGGCGTGGGCCAGGGATTGGTCGCGGGCTACGCCGTCGGTCATGCGCGCCACTTGCAGGTGGGTCTTGATCGCTGTCAATGGGCTGCGCAGTTCGTGGGCGGCGTCGCCGGTGAGGCGGCGTTCACGTTCGATGGTCTTGGCGATGCGTTGCAGCAGTTGATTCTGGGTATCGAGCAGTGGCTTGAGCTCGCTGGGCAACGGGTGGATCTGCAACGGTTCCAGGGAATCGGCACTGCGCCGCATTAAGGCGTCACGCATGCGGTTGAGCGGCAGCAGGCTCTGGCCGATGCCCAGCCACAGCAGGCACAGGCAGCCAAGCATTGCCACGCCGACCGGCACCGAAGCGGCCAGCAGGATCGACAGATTCAACGCCTCACGCTCCACCTGACGGTCGGCGGTGGTGATCAACAGGTCACCACGGGACAGGGTGAAACTGCGCCAGTTCACACCATCGATCACCTGGTCACGAAAGCCACTCTGGCGCGACTCCAGGCCTTCATCCGGCGTGGCATGACTGCGCGCCAGCACTTCGCCACGCAAGGAGCTGACCTGACACGCCATGCCACCTGGCACATTCAGTTGTGCCCCATGGAAATGCGCACCGCCGCTCACACTGGCCAGGCCCGGCATCTGCTCGGTCAGCCCCGCCACCATGCGCGCCGACGCCACCAGGCGTTGGTCGAGGGAGAACATCATCTGGTTACGCAGGTCGTTGAGCATCCAGGCCGCCGCCAGCGCCCAGATCAACACAAAAGCGGCGCCCAGCTTGAACGTCAGGCGCAGGCGCAGGCTTTTCACGATGCGTCCTCGCCCCCGTCAGCCGGGCCCAGGCGGTAGCCGAGGCCGCGCACGGTCTCGACGATGCCGTTGCCCAATTTGCGCCGCAGGTGGTGGATATGCACGTTGAGAGCGTTGCTTTCCAACTCGTCATTGAAGCCGTAGACGCTGTCCTTCAGTTGTTCACTGGACAGCACCCGGCCTTTGTTATGCAACAGGGCCTGCAACAGCGCCTGCTCGCGGCGCGACAGGTCCACCGGCTCGCCGCCCAGGAAGGTTTCGCGGCTGCTGGGGTCGTAGGCCAGGCGGCCATGTTCGATCAGGTTGACGCTGCGCCCCGCCACCCGACGCAGCAGGGTTTGCAGGCGGGCGGCGAGTTCGCGCAGGTCGAAGGGTTTGAGCAGGTAGTCATCGGCGCCGGCTTGCAGGCCGTCGACACGGTTGGTTACCGAGTCGCGTGCGGTGAGGATCAGCACCGGAATCTCCAGGCCCTGGCTGCGCTGTTGCTGCAACAGCTTGAGGCCGTCCTCGTCCGGCAGGCCGAGGTCGAGCACCATGATGTCGAACGTGGCCGCCCTGAGCATCGCGCGCGCGGCACCGGCCGAGGCCACACGCTCCACGGTAAAACCCTGGGCGGTCAGGCCGGCCACGATGCCGCTGGCGATCAGTTCGTCGTCTTCACAGACCAGTACGTGCATGGTGAACCCTTCATGAAAGATGGGGTGATTAAAAGTGCCGTGGATTAACTGCAGATTATGCCGCTAAACCCCCCACACTCAATCTAGAATAGCCTCGGTTAATCATCGGTTAATCAACGCCACACATTGTGTGCCTACTTGCATCGAACTAAGGCTTGACCATGCGGCATCTGTTTACCTTTCTGCTGGTGTTGTTCGCGGGGTTTGCCCAGGCCGCGCCGGGCAACCCATTTGAGACCAAACCCGATTTCCTTCCGGTGGGCAAAGCCTTCACCTTTACCTCCGAACGTCTTGAAAGTGGCGAGACCCAGCTGTATTGGCAGATTGCCGACGGTTACTACCTCTACAAGCAACGCATGAAATTCGATGGCCTGGCCGAAAAGCCCGCGTTGCCGCAAGGCGAGGCCCATAGCGATGAATTCTTCGGTGACCAGGAGGTGTATCGCCAGGGCCTGGAGGTGAAGATCCCGGCCGGCGCCACCGGCCAGGTCAAGTTGGGCTGGCAGGGCTGCGCCGATGCGGGCCTGTGCTATCCGCCGCAGTCGATCACCGTGGACCTGGGGGGCAACCCGGCCGTTGCCGCGACCGCCGAAGCCCAGGATCAGAGCCTGGCCAGTGGCCTGCAACAGCGCAGCCTGGGTTGGAGCCTGCTGCTGTTCTTCGGCCTCGGCCTGTTGCTGGCATTTGCCCCGTGTTCATTGCCGATGCTGCCGATTCTCGCCGGTCTGGTAGTCGGCAGTGGCGCCAGCCCGCGTCGTGGGTTTGCCTTGGCCAGCAGCTACGTGGTGTGCATGGCGCTGGTGTATGCCGCACTGGGCGTAGTGGCCGCGCTGCTCGGCAGCAACCTCGCCGCGCTGCTGCAAACTCCATGGATCCTCGGCAGTTTCGCCGCGCTGTTCGTCATTCTTGCCCTGCCGATGTTCGGTTTCTTCGAACTGCAACTGCCGGCCTTCCTGCGTGATCGCCTGGACAATGTCAGCCGCCAGCAAAGCGGCGGCAGCCTGGTCGGTGCGGGAATTCTCGGCGCACTGTCCGGCCTGCTGGTGGGCCCGTGCATGACCGCCCCCCTGGCCGGCGCCCTGTTGTATATCGCCCAGAGCGGCAACGCCTTGCACGGCGGCCTGATCCTGTTCGCCATGGGCATTGGCATCGGCATTCCGCTGTTGCTGTTGGTGACCGTGGGCAATCGCTTCCTGCCCAAACCGGGCACCTGGATGAACGTGCTCAAGGGCGTCTTCGGCTTCCTGTTCCTCGGCACCGCCGTGCTAATGATTCGCCCAGTGGTCGATGAAAGCCTGTGGATCGGCCTGTGGGGCGCACTCGCGTTGGTGATGGCCTACTGCGGCTGGAGCCTGGCCCGCGAATACGGCCTGGCGGCCAGAGTGTTTGGCGCCGGTTCCCTGGTACTCGGCCTGTGGGGCGCGGTGCTGGTAGTGGGCGCAGCCGGTGGCAGCGATGACCTGTGGCAACCGCTGAAGGTCTACAGCGGCTCGCGGACCGCCGCCGCACCGAGCGCTCACAACGCCTTCATGACCCTCAGCGACCCCGCCGTGCTGCAAAGCCAGCTCGACAGCGCCAAGGCCCAAGGCCAGTGGGTGCTGGTGGACTACTACGCCGACTGGTGCGTGTCGTGCAAGATCATGGAAAAACAGGTGTTCGGCAAACCCGAGGTAATGGACGCCCTGAAAGACGTACGCCTGCTGCGCCTGGACGTTACCGCCGACAACGCCGCCAGCCGCGAGCTGCTCGGCCGCTACAAAGTCCCCGGCCCACCGAGCTTCGTGTGGATCGGCCCGGACGGTGAAGAACGCCGCGCCCAACGCATCACCGGCGAAGTGGATGCCGCCGCTTTCCTGCAACGCTGGACGCAAACCCGGGACGCCCTCTGAATGCTGACCCTGACCATCGGCACCTTCGCCATCGCCCTGAATCACATCCTGCTGATCAGCGCGCTGATTCTCGCCACCCTGGTGGGCTGGCGCGTGGCCAAGCGTGGTGGTGAAAACCCGGAATCGGTGCTGTTCAGCCTGTTCCTGCTGGGCATGCTGGTGGCCCGCGTCAGCTTTGTGCTGATGTATTGGAGTGACTACAGTCACGCGCCGCTGCAAATGGTCGACCTGCGCGACGGTGGTTTCCTCGCCTGGCCTGGCGTGATCGCGCTGATCCTGGGTGCGCTGCTCTATGGCTGGCGCCGCCCGGCCCTGCGCACGCCGCTGGGTGCCGGGGTAATCACCGGCCTGGTGTTCTGGGGCCTGACCAGTCTGTCCCTGAGCCTCTACGACAAAGGCTCGCAGCTGCCAGACATCACCCTGCGCAACGCCAATGGCGACGTGGTGCAACTGAGCGACTACAAAGGCGGCCCGCTGGTGATCAACCTGTGGGCCACCTGGTGCCCGCCGTGCCGTCGCGAGATGCCGGTGCTGGAACGTGCCCAGCACCAACGCCCCGACGTGACCTTCCTGTTCGTCAACCAGGCCGAAAGCATGCAGAGCGTCAGCACCTTCCTCGCCACCCAGGGCCTGACCCTCGACAACGTTTTATTCGATGCCAGCGGCCGTCTCGGCCAAGCCGTGGGCTCGATGGCCTTGCCGACGACGCTGTTCTATAGCGCCGACGGGCGCCTGATCAACAGCCATCTCGGCGAACTGTCCCAAGCCAGCCTGGCCCGTGCCATGGAACCCTTCGACACCGCCCCACAAAGGAAACCGACATGCCTCGCCTCCGCCACCTGCTGACCCTGCTGCCGCTGACGCTCGCGGCCACCCTGGCCCAGGCCGAAGACTGGCCGGCGCCGATCAAACAGATCGAGGCCAAGGGTGCCAAGATCCTCGGCAAATTCGACGCCCCCAGCGGCCTCACCGGCTACGCCGCGCAATACCAGAACCGTGGCATGGCCCTGTACCTGACCGCCGACGGCAAAAGCGTGATCGCCGGTAACCTGTACGACGCCCAAGGCAACGACCTGAGCAGCGCGCCGCTGGAGAAACTGGTCTACGCACCCATGGCCAAGGAAGTCTGGGCCAAGATGGAAAAAAGTAGCTGGATCCAAGACGGCGACGTAAAAGCCCCGCGCATCGTCTACCTGTTCAGCGACCCCAACTGCCCTTACTGCAACATGTTCTGGGAACAGGCGCGTCCGTGGGTAAAGGCCGGCAAAGTGCAGCTGCGCCACATCATGGTCGGCATCATCCGCGAAGACAGCCCAGGCAAATCCGCTGCGCTGTTCGCCGCCAAGGACCCGCAAAAAGCCCTGGAAGAACATGAGGCTGCCGGCAAAGGCAGCAAGTTGCAGGCGCTGGACAAGATCCCGGCGGATATCGAGGCCAAGCTTAATGGGAATATGAAGCTGATGGATGAGCTGGAATTGTCGGCGACGCCGGCGATTTTCTATCTGGATGACAAGGGTGGGTTGCAGCAACAGCAGGGGGCGCCTTCGCCGGAGAAGTTGGGGAAGATTTTGGGGCCGAGGTAAGTTACCCAACGGATTAACGAAAAAGGCCCCCACACAGTGGAGGCCTTATCTTCGCAATACCCCATGGAATCTGAGTTATTCAAACACCCTGATCCCAGTGACTGCAAAGTCATTGGCGGGATCTATTCCCATCCGGCGATTATCAATGCCGAGTCTGACCGTGCTTGAAGTGGCGACAAACGTGCCTTTCAGTAACTCCCAAGCTGTTCCAGGTTCTCTCACTGCGGTTACATCCTTTCCATCTGCTGTTAACACCATACGAGGCGGCAAGGGTATGCCGACATCATCGCGTATCCAGGCTTCGTATGTGTATGTACGCCCTGCGTCCAAACCGATGAAAATCTTGAACATCTTCTCGCTCTGCGTGGCCGGGTTGGATGTATTGGTATATCCCCAGTCACGCAACCAATAACCCAAGCCCCAAGGTAAGGGACCACTCACCAGTACCAGATCCCTGGGATCAGTAGCGCCCGCCCCCCTCTGCCAGCCATTCCAGCCACCGTCGGCTGGATCGAAGCTGGTGTGATCATAGAAGGGAACTCGAATGATCAACACCCGCGACGGGCACACTATTGCATTGCTCTCAAGCCCACTACCGTCCGTGACCACACTGAATGTGAGGGTCATTGAAGACTGATCCTTCGCCTTGTCCAACTCGGACCGCAACACAGCTGCTGCCACCTCTACTGCTGCCGCTTCTTCACCCGCTGTAATCGTTCGCGCCGCATAAATAACAAAACTGTAGGGAGCCCCTGTCTTGTCAATTGCGGTCGCCCGGAGCCAGCACTTCTGCCCTGCTCGCAGGAACCACATCCAATCTATGAAGGATTCGGCATTCCCGGTGAATGTGCGCGTATCCAGTATGGCATTTTGCGTTCTGGGAGGCGTGGCCTGCCGCACGTTCGGCGTTTCCAGTCGCACCGGCAAACTGATGTTCAAGTTCAAAGGCGATGAGGTCTGCACCTTGCAGGCGGTGGTGACGGTGTAAATGATCTCCACCACCTTACCCATGCTCTCGATCACGGCTTCCGGCGGTAGAGTAAAGATGACCGACCCCGAAGCACTGCCGGGCTTGGATGCCAAAGGCCAGCAAGTACCATCAGGCTTTTTCCAGCAGACGCTGAGGGTGTGCTTGGGGTTATTGCCGACATAATTCACTTCAACATGTACGCCATTGCGCCCGTTGTAAGCGGTCAATTGGTCAAGCACCGCTTCCGTCACTTTTGGCTCAACCAGTACCAGAGGTTCCTGCTCTATTTTGAATCCCTGGGTTGGGAATTCAATCGCAGTAGCCCGATTGCATTTGCCATCAAAACCCACAGCGAAATGCAGTTGGAACTCAGTGCAATCCGCCAGTGCCTTCAGCTTAGCCCTTGAGATTAACGTATCGACGCCCTTCGCCACCCAGTCTGCGGTAAGCGGTTCATCTCCCAATATATCGAACTGATAGACGCTGCCATTCTCAAGCTCACCGGTTACCCACATCCAACAGCATTGACCCTCAGCGGCGTAGTCAAAGATCGGAACGCTACCTGTGGCGTCACCGACAAATGTGCTGAGGTCCAGCGTACCCGAAGTTGCTTCTTCAATGTTCGTCCGTGGAAGCTGGGGTGCCAGCACGTCGATGTTTCGCTGAGGCGAAGACTGCGGCGCGTAATGATTGAATTGCAGGGTGTAATCTAGCGTCAGCGTCTTATTGAATAGCGCAGCGAGGACCTTGGGAGGGACGTCAAACGACAAGCTGCTTTCACCCGCTTTCACTTTCTGACAACCGAGCGCTATAGGCCCATAGTTGCGTCCTTGGGCCTGGGCGCAAACCAGATCGCCTTCAGCCATGCCGGCATAATTGACGACCGCATGCCCGCCCTTGACGGTGTTGGTTGGGTTGACCTGCCAGTGACCGGGAGGCAGCTCGACCGACTCTAGCAGATGTGAAGGATTCAAATCCTGGTACGGGTCCACTTGCAGCAGCGTGGTGGTACGCAAGTGGAAATCCTGGGCGTTGATAGGCAGTGGGTTTTCAAGTAGAGGGTCGCCTGCATCAGGGTAGACAGGGCTGGTTCCATCCCAAATGACACCCAGGTGGGCCGTCAGCGCCGAATAGTCATCCAGCCTGGACATCCATGGGCGTGAAAGAGGGAACCTGAAGACATAACCCGTATGAGCCTCATGGGGCTGTACCACATGATCCAGCGCAACCCAGATGAATCGGTATGGCGCGGTGTGCTGGTTACCGGCGACCGTGATAAACAACCGTTGCCCAGGAAAGATAAAGGGCCAGGCCTCGACTTCGACCGTTTCATCACCAGCAAAACTCTGCATCCTCAGCCACCAAGTGTTCCACTCGTTCTTGGAGTGCTTAAACACAGGCCTCGATACAACCAGATCCTCCTCCCTCAATAACTGAACTTCCAGCTCCAGCACCAGGGAAGTTTCCTCCTTTGCGCCCGCGAACGCCGTGCACCACATCAGCACCGTATGCCCAATCATCAAACTGAGTAACTGCGCAGAAATCGGTACTACATCATCGCCATCCTCAACAAAGATGGGCTCAAATGCAGGCTCGGCCTGGCCCTTGATCGCGATGAAAAATGTGCAGTCCGTCGCCCCCGCAGGCAGTGTCAGCTTGGCTTCAGTCCCATTGATCGCCTCCATGGGGTAAAGCACGCTGTTATTGGCTGCGAACTTGACAATAGGAAAGGGAAATTGCGCCTTGGGCTTTTTCGGCGGGCGAGGCGGAGTTTTGGCGGGTTGGAGAGACGAGGTTTTTTTAGAGATCGGTTTTTTAGCCACGATAAGACTCCTGTCCAACGTTAGATAACCGTCGAGGCTGGCCATGCCAGCCAAAAGCTTCGGTTATCTAACGCTCGGATCAGAAATCTTGCCTACTGTCAGATCTGACAGTTCTGACAAGTGGCGCGCTTAAAGTCCCTCCAACTCCGCCATCAAATCACTCAACCGATCCACCTTCTCGGCACTGATCTCATTGGCCGCCAACCCATCGATATACTCAGCCAATTCCGCCACCGTGCTGCACTCGAACATCGCCCGCAGCGGCACATCCCGCTGCAAGGTCTTCTGCACCCGCGAGGCAATCTGCGTGGCCAGCAACGAGTGCCCGCCCAGTTCAAAGAAGTTGTCTTGCACCCCCACCCGCTCGACCTTCAGCACTTCGGCCCAGATCGCGGCCAAGGTGCTTTCCAGTTCGTTGCGTGGCGCCAGGTAGTCCTGGCTGTGCAGCTGGCCGATCTCCAGGGCCGGCAGCGCCTTGCGGTCGAGTTTGCCGTTGGCGTTGAGCGGCAGGCGGTCGAGCCAGAGCCAGTGCAGCGGCACCATGTATTCCGGCAGTTCGGCGCGCAGGCGCTGCTTGATGCGATCCAGGCGTTCGCTTGGGTTCAGTGCATCATCCGCCGCCACCAGGTAGCCGACCAGGTGCTTGCCATTGACGCCTTCATGCACACCTACCGCCGCGTCGCGCACTTCCGGTTGTTCGTGCAGGCGCGCTTCGATTTCACCCAGTTCGATGCGGTAGCCACGAATCTTCACCTGATGGTCGACACGCCCGACGTACTCCAGCACGCCGTCGCTGCGACGGCGTGCGAGGTCGCCGGTGCGGTACAGGCGTTCGCCCGGAGCGCCGAAGGGGTTGGGCACAAACACCGGCGCGGTGCGCAGCGGATCGCTGACGTAGCCGCGACCGACACCGGTGCCTGCGACGCACAACTCACCCACCGCGCCTTGCGGCACCAGTTCCAGCGCGCCATCGAGCAGGTACAAACGGTTGTTGTCGGTCGGTGTACCAATCGGCAGATAGGTGCCACGGGTAGACGCCAGGTCGACGCGGTAGAACGCCACATCGTCCGAGCATTCCGCCGGACCATAAGCGTTCACCAGCCCAATCTGCGGATAACGCAGCAACCACTGATGCGCCAACTCCGGCGGCATCGCTTCGCCGGTCGGCAGCATCCAGCGCAGGCCATCCAGGCTGATGCGGTCCTGGGCGAGCATGCCCTGAATCAGCGAAGGAACGCTCTCCAAGACGGTGATCCCTTGAGCCTGGACATGCTCCAGCAAGCCCTGAGGATCATGGGCGATGGCATTCGGCACGATATCCACCCGTGCGCCAAACAACGGCGCAGCGAGGAACTGCCACACGGAAATATCGAAGCTCTGCGAAGCGGTCTGCGCAATCACATCCGCGTCGCTCAAGGCCAGGTACGGCACCTTGCTCAACTGGTTGTTGAGCATGCCGCGCTGTTCCACCATCACACCCTTGGGCAGGCCGGTGGAGCCCGAGGTGTAGATCACGTAGGCGAGGTTGTCCGGGCCACTGTAGAGGCCAGGGTTTTCGCCACGTGCCGGTATCTCTTCCCACACCAGCAACTGGCAGTCGAAACCCTCCAACAACTCGATGGCCTGCTCGCGGGATGCCTCGGTGCAGACCAGCAATGGCGTGCGACTCAGGTCGATGATGCTGCGCAGGCGCTGGCTTGGCAGGCCAGGGTCCAGCGGCAGGTAACCGGCACCGGCCTTGAAGCTGCCGATGATCATGCCCAGCAGGTCGAGATTACGTTCGGCGAGCAACGCCACCGGCTGATCCAGGCCGACACCCGCTGCGATCAGCGCGTGGCCCAGGCCGTTGCTGCGGCGGTTCAGTTCCTCGTAAGTCCACTGCTGGTCTAGGCAATTGGCGGCAATGCGTTGCGGGTGCGCGGCGACCTGCTCTTCGAACAGTTCGATGTAGCTGCGCTCCAGCGGGTAAGCATGCTCACTCTGGTTGCAGCCCTCCACCAGGAACCCGCGCTCCTGCTCGCCAATCAGCGGCAAGTCGGCCATGTCGCCATGGAAGCCTTGGACCAACGCCAGCAGCAGGCGCTTGAACTCACCGAGCATGCCTTGCACGGTGGTTTCGTCGAAGTAGCGCTGGTCGTAGGACAGGTGCAGGCCCAGGTCATCGCCCGGATAACACACGGCCGTCAGCGGGAAGTTGGTGTGGGTACGGCCGGAATCCGAGGTGGCATTCAGGCTTTGTGCGCGGTCCAGCACCGAGACTTCCACCGGGGCGTTTTCGAACACGAACAGGCTGTCGAACAGCGGCTGGCCCTTGGGCAGTTCGCTGTGTTCCTGGATCGTCACCAGCGGCAGGTATTCGTACTCGCGCAGTTGCATATTGCTGTCGAGCAAGCCGCTCAGCCATTGGCGCACGCTGCAACGCTGGTCATCCTCGGGCAGTTTCACCCGCAGCGCGATGCTGTTGATGAACAGGCCGACGGTGCGCTGCATCTCCGGCATTTCCACCGGGCGCCCGGCCACGGTCACACCGAACAACACGTCGCGATCACCGCTCAGACGGCGCAGCACCAGCGCCCAGGCCGCCTGAGCGAAGGTGTTGACGGTCAGTTGGTGAGCCTGGGCCAGTTCGCGCAGTTGCGCACCGTCGCGGGCATCGAGGCGGGTGTAGCAATCGCCCACCACCATGCCGCCGCTGTGGCCCGCGTGTTCACGCAGGAACGGCCGGTCGCTCGGGATCGGCGTGGTGCGCTCGAAACCTTGCAGGTTCTGCTGCCACCACTGGCGCGCTTCGTTGAGGTTCTGGCGTTGCAGCCAGGCGATGTAGTCGCGATAACGCGGCGGTGTCGCCAGTTGCGCGTCGCGGCCTTCACCCAGGGCCATGTAGAGTTCGAAGAAGTCATTCATCAGCAACGAACGGCACCAGGCATCGATAAGGATGTGGTGGTTGCTCATCATGAACCAGTAGCGCTCGGCACCGACGCGGATCAGGCGCAGGTGGAACGGTGCCTGGTTGAGCAGATCGAAACCGGCTTCGCGCTCTTGCTTGAGCAGCGCTTGCAGACGCGGTTCCTGTTCGCTTTCCGGCGCGTTGCTCCAGTCCAGGTATTCAATCGGCGTGCTGCCCGGTTTGTGGATCACTTGCAGCATGTCTTCGCCGACGTTCCAGCAGAACGAGGCGCGCAGGGCTTCGTGGCGGGCGATCACCGCCTGCCAGGCCTGGGCGAAACGCTCCGGGTCCAATGCGCTGTTGATGCGGTAGCGGTCCTGCATGTAGTAGAGGCCGGTGCCGGGCTCCAGCAGGGTGTGCAGCAGCAGGCCTTCCTGCATCGGGGTCAGCGGGTAGACGTCTTCGATGGCGCTGGCGGCAATCGGCAGGCTATCGAGTTGCGCTTGGGTCAGGTGCGCCAGCGGGAAGTCGGACGGCGTGAGGCCTCCGGCATCGTCCTGCAGGCAATGCGCGACCAGGCTTTGCAGCTCAGCGAGGTAGGCATCCGCCAGTTCATGGATGCTCTGTTGATCGTGACGCTCGCGGCTGAAGGTCCAGCGCAGCACCAGTTCACCGCCGTACACCTGGCTGTCGACGCTCAACTCGTTGGGCAGCGGCGCGTCCGGGTCATGGGCCAGGCCGGCGGACTCGTCCAGCGGGTGGAACAAGGCATCGGCACCGAAGCTCTGGTCGAACTGGCCGAGGTAGTTGAAGGTGAGCTGCGCGCTCGGCAGCGCGGCCATGGTCTGCTTGCACAGGTCATCGGCCAGGTAGCGCAGCACGCCATAGCCCAGGCCTTTATGCGGTACGGCGCGCAGTTGCTCCTTGATCGCCTTGATCGAATCGCCCTGCCCGGCGTGCGGGGTCAGGCGCAGCGGGTAAGCACTGGTGAACCAGCCGACGCTGCGGGTCAGGTCGATGTCATCGAACAGGGTTTCACGGCCATGGCCTTCCAGTTGGATCAGCGTCGAAGCGTGGCCGCTCCAGCGGCATACCACGCGGGCCAAGGCGGTCAGCAGCAGGTCGTTGACTTGGGTGCGGTAGGCGCTTGGCGCCTGTTGCAGCAACTGGCGGGTGTGTTCGGCATCCAGGCGCACGCTGACGGTGTCGGCGTCGCGGTTGCGCAGCGAGCCTTGTGGACGGGCCACTGGCAATACGGTTTCCGGCCCAGCCAATTGGTCTTGCCAGACGCTCAACTCTTCACGCAGGGATTCGCTGCCGGCATAGGCCTGCAAACGTGCGGCCCAATCACGCAAGGCGCTGGTCTTGGCCGGCAGGCTGACGGACTGGCCTTCGCTGAGTTGGCGGTAGACGTTTTGCAAGTCTTCCAACAACACGCGCCAGGACACGCCGTCTACCACCAGGTGATGGATCGCGATCAACAGGCGTTGCTGTCCCTCGGGTCCGTCCACCAGCAAGGCGCGCAGCAGCGGGCCGTGTTGCAGGTCGAGGCTGCGCTGGGTGTCGGTGAACAGCGCGGTGCACTGCGCCATGTCACGCACTTGCGCCTGCATCAGCACGCCGCCGTGCGGCACGGCTAAATGCTCGGCGTGCCATTGCGCGTCGCGCTGGCAGAAGCTCAGGCGCAGGGCGTCGTGGTGTTCCAGCACCGCCAGCAGTGCTTGTTCCAGGCGATGGGGGTCGAGCAGTTGCAGTGGTTTGAGGACCAGCGCCTGGTTCCAGTGCTGACGGTTCGGGATCTCGGTGTCGAAGAACCAATGCTGGATTGGCGTGAGGCCCGAGCTGCCGGTCAGCACGCCCTGCTCTGCCGTGACCTGCTCGGAGCGCGTGGCCACGGCGGCTAGGGTCTGCACGGTTTGGTGCTGGAACAGGTCACGGGGGCTGAAGTGAATCCCGGCCTGTCGCGCACGGCTGACCACCTGGATCGACAGGATCGAGTCGCCACCCAGCTCAAAGAAGTTATCGTCCAGGCCGACTTGCTGCACGTTCAGCACGGCGCACCAGATGGCGGCCAGGGTGCTTTCCAGTTCGTTACGGGGTGCCACGTACTGCTGGCGGTTCGCCTCGGGGTCCGGTTGCGGCAAGGCGCGGCGGTCGAGTTTGCCGTTGGCGGTCAGCGGCATGCTGTCCAGCACGATCAGGTGCGCGGGCACCATGTAGTCCGGCAGTTGCGCCTTGAGATGGGCCTTCAGCGCATCACGCAGCGCGCCGTGCTCGGCATCGCTGACCAGATACGCCACCAGCTGCTTGCCGCTCGGCGAATCCAGCGCCAGCACCACCGCTTCGCGCACGGCCGAGTGTTCCAGCAGGCGGGTTTCGATCTCGCCCAGTTCGATACGGAAACCACGGATTTTCACCTGATGGTCGATCCGCCCCAGGTACTCCACCAGGCCATCGGCGCGTTGGCGCACCAGGTCACCGGTGCGGTACAGGCGCCCACCGTTGCGCGCAAACGGGTCGGCGACAAACCGCTCGGCGGTCATGCCCGGACGCTGGTGATAACCCTGGGCCAGACCGGCGCCGCCGACGTACAACTCGCCGGTCGCGCCTTGTGGCACCAGGGCCAGGTCGGCGTCGAGAATGTACGCCACGCGGTCACCGATGATGCTGCCGATCGGCACGCTGGCGGCGCCCTCCTCCAACTGCTCAGGCGCGAGGCTGGCCAGCGGCATCACCACGGTTTCAGTCGGGCCATAGGCGTTGAAAAATACCTGCGGCTGGAACGCGGCACGGATGCGCTGCAAATGTTCGCCGGTCAGGGCTTCGCCGCCGGTGATGCACATGCGTACCGGCAAGGTTTGTTGTTGAGTCGCCAACCACTGCGCCAACTGGCTGCCGTAGCTCGGCGTGAAACCCAGGATGTTGATGCCATGGGTGCGGATCAGCCCGCAGATTTCTTCTGCATCCCACTGGCCCTGCGCCCGCAACACCACCTGCGCACCACTGAGCAGCGGCACCAGCAGGCGCTCGGTGGCGGCGTCAAAGTTGATCGAATAGAAGTGCAGCTCGCAGTCCTCCGCGCGCATGCCAAACCGCTCGATCACCGCCGCGCAATGCATGGCGATTTCACCGTGGGACACCACCACGCCTTTCGGCTTGCCGGTGGAACCGGAGGTGTAGATCAAGTACGCCTGGTGTTGCGGCAGGCTGATAAATGGCAGCGCATCAGCCGGGTAGTTGGCCAGCACCGGCAAGTCATCTTCCAGGCACCAGCACGCCACGGTGGCCGGCAACTCGCCGAGGGCTTCGAACATCGCCGCATCGCTGAGCAGCAGGCCGATGCCGCTGTCTTCGATCATGTAGTGCAGGCGGTCCAGCGGGTATTCCGGGTCCAGCGGCACATAGGCGCCGCCGGCCTTGAGGATCGCCAGCAGGCCGATGACCATTTCCAGGGAGCGCGGCAACGCCAGGCCGACACGCACCTGCGGGCCGACGCCACGTTCGCGCAGC